>NZ_JBMPOT010000006.1:0-364278 GCF_049340425.1 Undibacterium sp. JH2W
TGGCGTATTCTGGTTGCTTGGCGAAAGAGTCAGCAATTTGACCTATCGTCATGTTTTGCGCTGCCCAGTAATTCAGACCATTTGGATCCGCTGGACGGTTGAAATAAGCGATGTAAAGCTTTTGGATATCAGCAGCTGTGTTAGCCATTTAGGGCTCCGGTCAAAATTCACAAAGAGGTTGTTGCTTAAATAATAAGCTAAAATTACCAACCACAACATTATAGAAAAGTAAAATTTTTATTAAAACGAATTTGTCATGAAATGTAACAATCTTTTAAATTCCGTGCTTATCTCACACAGTATTTGCTAATTCAAAATATTCATTTGACAATCTCCAACTTATCCATTCCACCTCTTGTGCCTGACCTCGCGTCAGGGTTTACTATTCCGTCTCGCGAGCATCAGCAAATACAGGGATAAATAAATGAAACCAAAAATAGGTGAATTGGCGAACCTGCAGTCAGCATTGAAAACCCTGGCACTATAAAATGCCAGCTTTCGCATTTGCTCGATCATGTCAATGACATCACACTCATGAACCCAGACTATATCCATCAGGCAGCCCAAATATTGCTGGAAAGACGACAAAGCGGTAGGCAAGGTGATGCCCTGCCTGCAGCACTTCGCCCAGATAATCTGGATACGGCATTTGCCATACAGTGTCAAGTCAGCAAGCTCATAAGTCAGCCCATCGCGGCCTGGAAATGCGGCTTGCCTGCACATGATGCGCCTGATGCTCCCTACAAATGGGTAGTTGCCCCCATCTTTGGCTATGATGTCCATGACACCGGCACACAAATCTGTGCTGTCTGGGCCAGGGACGGCCAGATCAAGATAGAGCCTGAACTGGCTTTCATCTTGGCTCATGATTTGCCTGCCAGGGTCGCGCCCTACGCGCCAGCAGATGTAGAAGCCGCAGTGGCAGAAACCAGGCTGGCACTGGAGTTGATAGACAGCCGCTATACAGATGCAGAGCAACTGAATTTTCATGACCATTTTGCCGATGGCTTGTTTAATCAGGGCTTGTTACTTGGACCCATAGTTGATCCACAGTTAGCAGAACAAACCAGCCAACTCTCCATTACGCTGAGTATAGCTGGCCAAACCGACATCACGCTGCATGGGCAACACCCGGCTGACCAGCCACGCCTGCCTTTGTACTGGCTGGCAGAATTTTTGCGCAGCAAGGGCCTGGGCTTGCAAGCAGGCCAGGCTGTCATTACCGGATCATATGCAGGCAGCCCATCCGTGCATGTTGGTGCGGATATCCAGGTACAGTTTGGCGAACTGGGTTTGATACGGACGCGTTTTGAAGGAAAATAAACCAGCACCGCGTGGCTTGCCTGAAGTGACAGGGCATTTCCGCCCGCGCATCACCCTGCAAACCCTGCACCGGGGTGATGGCTTATTGGGCATGAAACCCAGTGGTGACTTTGGGCCGCGTGGCGGTAGTGTCACGGTGGTAGAAATTGACTGGCTGTACCACACCGACAGTGGCTTGCGCTGGCAAACCCCAGCTCCCACTGCATTGCTGAATCGTCGGCCGCATTCCACCCAATTGCTGCATGACGAAGATGGCAAGCCACTGAGCCTGCTACGCGATCTGGGTGCAGAGGCGGATGCGCTGGACAAGGTCTGGGATATCGCTTTGCAACCCTTGCCCGCTGCCAGCCTGCAATGGCGCAATGAGCGCATCGCAGAAAATTTTGGTCCGCTCTGGAGTCTGGTGCAGGAAGGATTTTTTGCTGATTTCTGGGCTGAAAAATTGCCTGAGATGCAGGCACTCGGCTGGCTGGTCGTGGTGCGTCCTGGCTTTGCCCATGAGAGCGTACCTGTCGATGCCTGGCATCTCATCATTGATGAAAACACCGGTGCAATTACTGGCAAGCAGGTGGCATCACGCATGCGTGGTCGTCACGAGATCATCACGCCACTAGGCCTGCCTGCGCGTGAAGGCTCATGGATGCTGAGTCTGGGGATAGAAATCGAAGGCGAGGTGCTGGACCTGGTCCCCATGCTGGCGCATCTGCTGCAACGTGATGCACGCTGGCTCAATGCCAGGCAGATACGCCTCATCGATGACATGGCGCTCATACAATTACGCGCTCCTGGCGGCAAGCGCATCGATGCCGTGGCAGCACCGCTGAAAGCCATCGTCCTGCATATGCTGGATTTGTTGACCGACCGGCCACAAGCCGAAGGCCCCGTGCCCTTGTCCGCGTGGGATAGCTACCGGCTGGAAGCCTTGCGCACCAGCCTGCTGGATAGCCAGCCTGCGCGTGCAGGTTCATATGGTGGCTGGCAATTGCAAGGTGATGTGGGTCTGCGCAGCCTGGTGCAGCGCCTGAAGAAAGCTGGCAGCCCGCGTGCAGTGGCCGCGCCCGATGGACTCGGCGTCACTTTGCGCCCCTATCAATTGCATGGCCTAGCCTGGCTGCAATACCTGCGCGAGCAACATCTGGCAGGCATACTGGCGGATGATATGGGCCTGGGGAAAACCGCCCAGGTACTCGCCCACTTGCTGATAGAAAAACAGCAAGGCCGTATGGATATCCCTGCCCTGATCGTGCTACCGACTTCATTGATTTTTAACTGGCAGGCAGAAGCCAGACGCATGGCTCCTGCCCTGCGCGTATTGACGTTGCAAGGGCCAGAACGGGCTGACTTGTTTGCCGATATCAAACAGGCAGATGTGGTGCTGACGACTTACCCCTTGCTATGGCGCGACCTTGAGGTGTTAAAGGCACAGGAATTTCATTTGCTGATCCTCGATGAAGCGCAAACGGTAAAGAATGCCGCCAGCCGCAGTGCAGATGCAGTACGCCAGATCAATGCGCGACACAGATTGTGCATGACAGGCACACCACTGGAAAATAATCTGGGTGAACTATGGGCGCAGTTTGATTTTTTGATGCCGGGCTTTCTGGGAGATATGCGCAGTTTTGCCCGGCTGTGGCGCAAACCCATAGAGGTCAATGGCGAAACCCTGCGGGCGCAATTGCTGGCGCAAAGAGTGCGCCCTTTCATCTTGCGGCGACGCAAGGATGAAGTAGCGACAGAATTGCCGCCACGTACGGAAGTCATCAAGCGCCTGCGCCTGCAAGGCAAGCAACGCGAATTGTATGAAAGCGTGCGTGTTGCCGCCGACGAACAGGTGCGGCGCATCCTGCAACGCAAGGGCTTTGATGGTGCACAGATTACGATACTGGATGCCTTGCTCAAGTTGCGCCAGGTGTGCTGTGATCCGGCTTTGTTGAAAGGCCGCAATCTGCCGCCCGACATGGAAAGAGCCAAGCTGGAAATGCTTGGTGACATGCTGCCGGCCCTGGTGGCAGAAGGCCGCCGCATACTGGTGTTCTCGCAATTCACGGAAATGCTGGAATTGATCGCCTCCAGCCTGCGGGAAATGCAGCTGGAGTTTTTGATGTTGACGGGCAAGACGGCGACAGCAAGCCGTGGCGAGGTCGTCCGGCAATTCCAGGACAGGCAAGTGCCCATCATGTTGATCAGTCTGAAAGCAGGCGGCGTGGGCCTGAACCTGACTGCGGCCGACACCATCATCCATATGGACCCGTGGTGGAACCCGGCAGTCGAAGAGCAGGCAAATGCGCGCGCCCACCGCATAGGCCAGGAGCAAGCTGTGTTCATCTACAAATTATTGATCGAAGGCAGTATAGAAGAACGCATCCTGGGCTTGCAAGCGCGTAAGGCAGCGCTGGCCGAGGGAGTACTCGGCTGTGACCAGGCATTTGCCAGCAAATTCAGCACAGAAGACCTGCAAGCCTTGCTAGCGCCCTTAAGTAGCATCGCAAACGACCGTTAAAATCTGCATGTGAATTAGTAAAAATACTATTTCAGTCGCTTTTATGTCAATTTTACAAATTTTGCCTTTTTGTACATTGACAAAAAAACACACATAGCACATCTTACTAGTAAGCCCACATGCAAACATGTTAGGCTAAGGAAAATTCCTCAAGGCAACATTTAAAGTAGTCACGATATTTCTGGCTATAGGCCTTGCCGATTTACCTCCGCTTTGCTGGCATAGCAGCAGACAGCATAACGCCAGACTTCATCTACCTTTGTAAAGTTGAAACGGCAGCTTATTTATGATGATTACGCCACGCAATCGTTATATCAGCACAGTCTCAGCGCTGTATCTGCTGTTTGCGCTGGCATGGATATTATTGTCTGACAGCCTGTTGTCCAGTTTCAGCAATGTCGAGGCCATAACCTGGTTGTCAAAGGTAAAGGGCGTGTTCTTTGTCATTGTCACAACAGCCCTTTTTTTCATGGCTTTGCGGGCAGTTCCACAGCTGCCCCCCCATGAACAAGAAGCATTGGATAGTTCTCTATTGGAAGCTTTTCATCCACAAAGCCAGATACGCTGGCCAATTTATCTGCTGGCTATCGCCCTGCCTTTGTCTGTGTTGCTATTGCGTCTGGCCATCGCCCCCAGCTTCGAAAACCGGCCCATGCTCATCATGTTTGTCTTACCTATCATCCTCAGTGCCATGCTGGGGGGCTTGGGGCCCGGATTGCTGTCTACCTTGATCGCTGGCCTGGGATTGTCATATTTTGTCATTCCGCCAGTGTATAGCCTGGCCATCAAAACCAATCAGGATGTCTTGCAATTAGGCTTTCTTATCGTTAACGGCATCGCAGTAAGCCTGCTCAGTGAAGCCTTGCGACAATCCTTGCGCAAGGTGCAAAACAATCGCAATTTGCTGGACGCTATCATACGCGGCACTTCAGACTCCATTTTCGTCAAGGATCTCAAGGGACGCTATGTGCTGGCCAATGAATCTGCGACCAAGTTTGTAGGCAAATCCTTGCACGAGGTAATAGGTCATGATGATTATGCTCTCTTCCCGCCCGAATCTGCACGTATGATTACAGAAGTAGACAAGGGTGTAATGGCCAGTGGCGAGATACAAACAGCAGACGAATACGTAGACACCATGAGTGGCAAAGCAATGGTCTTCATGGTGACCAAGGGTCCGATGCTCGACAAGGCTGGCAATGTACAAGGCTTGTTTGGTATTGCCCGGGATATTACTGAACGCAAGGAAGCCGAGGCTGCACTCAGAGACAGTGAAGCTGCCATGAAAGTCGCGCAGCGTCTGGCTGCCGTAGGTAGCTGGAACTGGGATGTGCGCAGCGATGTTCATACCTGGTCGGAAGAAGTATATATGATCTATGGCAGGGACACCTCCTTGCCACCAGCGATCTATCCGGAAGTGCAGCAATATTTCACCCCTGAAAGCTGGCTCAGACTGGCTGCCGTAGTCGAAGTAGCCATCAAAACGTTTTCCCCCTATACCTGTGACGCTGAGGTCGTCAGACCGGATGGCAACCACCGCTGGATTATCGCGCGCGGCGAAGCCTTGCAAGATGCCGAGGGCAAACTCATCAGACTGCATGGCAGTGTGCAAGACATTACTGAACGCAAGGTCGCCGCCATGCAATTGCAGGCCAGCGAAGAGCGCCTGCAAATGGCGATCGCCGCCACCAGCGAAGCGCTATGGGATTGGGACGTGCCTACCAACAGAGTCTATCGCTCACAGCGTTATTATGAAATGACAGGCTATGCCGAAAGTGAAGACACCCAGGATTTGGACTTTATCAAGCGCCAGATTTATCCTGACGACATACCCCTGGTCATGCAGCATATAAAAAATTATAAAAACACCCATTGTGGCGATGTTGATTTTGAATACCGCATGCTCACCAAGCAAGCTGAAGTCAAGTGGGTCCATGCGCGTGGCCGAGTGGTCAGCCGCGATGATGATGGCAATGCACTGCGTGTGGTTGGCACTCTGGCCGATATCAACGAGAAAAAAATCATTGCTGCCGAATTGCTGGAAAGAGAACAAAGACTGGAGCGCGTAATGCTGGGCTCGGACCTTGGTTACTGGGACTGGAATCTGCTCAGCAATACGTTCAAAGTCAGTGCGCGCTGGGAAACTATGCTGGGATACGCACCTGGAGAAATGAAGGTCACCCCTGAGCACTGGCCCGATCATATCCACCCTGACGATATGAGCGCCGCCCATGCATCACTGGACAGGCACATCAAGGGCTTGACTTCCAGCCACGAACTGGAATTACGTCTGCGCACTAAATCCGGTGAATGGCGCTGGGTCTTAACCCGGGGGGCAATCGTTGCCTGGGATGAGCAGGGCAAGCCCCTTATCATGTCTGGCACCCATACCGACATCACCGCGCAAAAAATGATGGAGCTGACACAGCGCGAGGCGGCTACCGTGTTTTCCAGCAGTTTCGAAGGCATCATGGTGGTCAACCCTGTGGGTTGCATCACCAAGATCAATCCAGCTTTCACCCGCATTACTGGCTATGCCGAAAAAGACGTGTGCGGCAAATCCACCAAGATACTGGCCTCTGGCCATCACAATGCCAGTTTTTATGCTGAAATGTGGAATGCCGTCAAGGAAGATGATTTCTGGCGCGGTGAAATCTGGAACAAGCGCAAGAATGGTGAAATCTTCCCCGAGCTATTGTCCATCTCTTCGGTGCGCGATGCGGCAGGAGAGATTCAACACTATATTGGCATCTTCACCGACATCAGCGAACTCAAGACACATGAAGCCGAACTCGACCGTATCGCCCATTATGACCCGTTAACCGGCGCACCAAATCGCCGCCTGCTGGCGGACCGCCTGGGCCAGGCAGTCAACCGCGCCAATCGCACCAATAAATCCCTGGCAGTCTGCTTCCTTGACCTGGATGGCTTCAAGGACATCAATGACAAATACGGACACGCGACCGGTGACCGCTTATTGATAGGCGTGACAGAGAACCTCAAGCGCGTCTTGCGTGCCGACGATACCCTGGCGCGCCTGGGGGGGGATGAATTTGCTGTCTTGTTGTCCGACATTTCATCCGCAGAAGAAAGCGCAATGATACTGGACCGTGTATTGATAGGTGTCAGCCAACCCATACAGATAGATGTGACGACAGTCAGTATCTCGGCCAGCATAGGTGTCAGCCTTTACCCGGACGATAATGTCGATGCCGATACCCTGCTACGCCATGCCGACCATGCTATGTATCTGGCCAAGGAAGCCGGGAAAAATCGTTACCACCTGTTTGACCCGGAAAGTGACCGCAAGGCACAGCAACGCAGGCAGATCCTGGAGAGACTGGAAATTGCATTGGACGGTGATGAATTTATCTTGTATTACCAGCCCAAGGTCGATTTGATCAGTGGAGAAATTGTTGGTGCCGAAGCCCTGATACGCTGGCAGCATCCGAATCGCGGCATACTGGCGCCGGGCGAATTTTTACCGCACATCTATGGCAGCAGGCTGGAAAAATCCCTGGGAGAATGGGTCATCAAGGCTGCCCTGCAACAAGCCTATCAATGGCAGCTACGCGGCATAGCCATCTGCGTCAGTGCCAATATCAGCGCACATCATTTGCTGGCCCCTGAGTTTTGTGACTACTTGCAAGCAGCCTTGCGCGCCCACCCCTACTTCCAGGCCAGCAATTTTGAGCTGGAGGTATTGGAAACCGCTGCCATCGCTGACATGGAACAAGCAGTGGCCATACTTAACCGCTGCCGCCAAATGGGCATCCATTTTGCGCTGGATGATTTTGGCACTGGCTATTCATCCTTGACCTATCTGCGCAAGCTCCCAGTAGACACCCTGAAGATAGACCAGAGTTTTGTGCGCGACATGCTAACCGATGTCGAAGACCTCGACATCGTCGAAGGCGTGATACGCCTGGCAGGAGCCTTCGACCGCCAGGTCATTGCCGAAGGTGTGGAAACCATGGCACATGGTGCCAAGTTGCTGGAACTGGGTTGCCGTCTGGCACAGGGTTACGGCATAGCCCGCCCCATGCCAGCAGATGAGTTTGTCGACTGGTCAGTACGCTGGAAGACCGAAGCGCGCTGGCGTGACTTGCGTACCAGGCCAGCACTGCAAGTCTTGCATTAATCCTGTATTAAGCACACAGCAGTTTTGTTTTATTTTTTGCTAAATACCAAATCCCACACGCCATGACCGAGACGCAAGCCACGGTTTTCAAATTTCGTCACGGGGCGATAATCAGGGCGTGGGGCATAGCCATCGGCAGTATTTTCCAATGCCGCTTCAGCGCTCAGCACCTCCAGCATTTGCACGGCATATTCTTCCCAGTCCGTGGCGCAATGCAGATAACCTCCAGGGGCCAGGCGTGAGGCCAGCAAGGCCACCAGCGGGCCTTGTATCAAGCGACGCTTGTTATGGCGGGCCTTATGCCAGGGATCGGGGAAAAACACGTGTATGCCATGCAGAGAGGCTGGAGCGATCATATGTGTCAGCACTTCAAAGGCGTCATGCTGGATGATGCGCTGGTTTTGCAAACCCAGTTCATCCGTCAGCTTGAGCAGGCTGCCTACGCCTGGCGTGTGCACTTCGACGCCGATAAAATTTTTCTCAGGCATGCCTGCAGAAATCTTGGCACTGGTCTCGCCCATGCCAAAACCGATCTCAAACACCGTTGGTACCTGGCGACCAAATGCGGCGTCTACATCCAGCGGTGCTTTTTGATACGGGATGCAAAAACGCGGACTCAGGTTTTCTATTGCTCTGGCCTGTGCATCAGACAAGCGCCCGGCACGGGTGACAAAGCTACGGATGCGGCGCTCAGTAGGATCATAAAACAGCGGCTTTACGCCTTCAGCAGGTTTGGATTCAGACATACAGGAAATCAGAAAAGAAGGGATGAGTTACTTGTGGGACAACAAACTCAGTCTGTGGCTTGAGCAAATGCCCAAGCGCTGCGACTTGCATGGTGGCTTAATGCACCGGTTTGAAGTCACTTGTTACGCAAAAGCCGTATTTTACCAGATGAGCGTTACAGGAAGAAATTCCACCATAGGATTTAGTCTTTTTGCATCTTATGCCAGGCAAATTCTATAGACGCCGGCGAACATGAGGCCGGCCTTCAAGATCAGGGATTAGCCTGTTTTTTTAGCAGCCATGACTAAAGCACGACACCTATCATTACCCCATCGAAGTGACGTGCTCATTACGAGACACTAGAGGTCACATTCTAGAGAAAACTATAAGCTTTTCATTTCCCCTCATGTTAAAAAGCTAATGCACTGAAATTATTTAAATTCCAATATTTGTGCATGCTTGCTGCCAGCTCACTGTTTCCCGCACAAGAGACAGGGGCATGTCGCGGCGATCATTTTAGCGGTCTGAGTTTCGCTCCTTTACATAAACAAACTTCAAGGAAGTTCTATGAAATCCGTTTTCAAAGTGGCAGCCGTGGCTGCCTTGCTCTGTTGTTTTGCCCCTGCACATGCCTTCCAGCAAGAGACCCATCGCCGCATCGCCATTGATGCAGTGACTTTCATGAAAAACAATCCTGACAAAACCAACTACAAAGCGCTGGTCACTGGCCTGGCAAAAGCTGGTTATACCGTGGATCAGTTCGCCACGGCCATGGGCCAGGGTGCTTACGATGTCGATGATTTCGCTGACACCTATATCTGTGGCGCAGTCACTGGTGATTGCCAGTTGGCACCGATCTGGGGTGCTGCGCAAAGTATCGTCAAATACACTTCTTACTGGCATTTCCAAAACCATACTGCGGGCCCTGATGTGCACGGCAACCCGTTCGGTGGCTATAATTATGCCAAGCTGACCGTCGCTGGCGATATCGACAATCTGGCAGCGTCATGGCTGGTCGGTGACTATCTTGATGACGGCCCTGGCGGCATGAAAGGCTGGTTCGGCGACAGCAGCAAATACAATACCTATGGCGTGACTGAAGCGCATTACCGCCTGGGTGGTTATTCAACACCAGCCCAATATGCTGACTTTGAAAAAATCCCTTTCCAGCCTATAGACAATCTGGCGCAGTACTGGTTCCAGCAGTTTCTGAGCAGCCCCAGCCTGCAAAGCCTGGGTTTTGTCATGCACTCCACCGACCTGCTGCAACCCCATCATACCTGGACCACATCGGCCCGCAATCACTCAGGCTGGGAGCAATGGGTCAACAGCTATTACGACAGTCAGAAACTGAATGATCCAGCCCTGGTCGCATCAGCCATGGCCGACTTCACACCGCTGGCAGCAAATGCCACCGACATTCGCCAATTGCTGACACAGGGTGGCACTTACTCTTATCAAAACGGCGGCATCGTACTCTCCTCCACTGATCAGAATGACCGCATTCGGGTTGGCCGCCTGGTGGTGCCACACGCCATCGCCATGATGGTTCATGTCTTGAACCGTGCCGCCAACCGTCTGAATAGCTGAGGCAGACCATGTACAGACCAGGCAGCAGCTTGCAAGTAAAAATGGGCTTGATGGGTATCTTCAGTACCTTACGTTTCATGGGCATGAAGAGCTGCCTGTCTGTACTGTGTCTGGCTATGTCTGCTGCTGCGATGGCGGCAGACATATCACCAACTGCGGCGGCCAGCCAGGCGGCTCTTCAGTCCGACCTGGTGGCCCGCCTGAATGGTGCCCCTATATATAAACTGACACTGGACGTGCTCGCCCACATGACGCAACTGGAAAAACCAAAAACCAGGCAGGCCGATATTCTCGACAACATAGTCAATAATCGCTTGCTGGCTGTTGCAGGCCGTGCCCAGTTTAGCGAAGAAGAATTGCAGCCATCGCGGCGGGTGGCGTTTGAAGCGGACGTGATGCTGGACAACCAGTTGAGCGGCTATCTGCGCACCGTTTATCGCCAGGATCTGGAAGCCGCCATCGGCAAACTCCCCGGTGGCAGACTCGATGCACTGATCCAGGAACAAGGCAAGCTGGAAGAAGATGAACTGAGCAAGGTTTTCGGCCCCAGAAACAGGGTCATGTTTGACTATAGCCTGAACCCCTCACAGCAGGCGGCGGCGAACCATGTATTGGTCCTGCGTTGCAACTTTGCGCCAGCTGCCACTATCAGCCTGTATGCCCTGTTCCGTCGCCAGAATGTACAAGGACGAGTAGAGTTTTTCAATCGTAACCGTGACTACATACGCCAACAGGCGCAACTCTATCTGGCCAACCTGTATGTGCTGGACTGGGCACGCCAGCGTTTTGGTGAACCGGCACTGAGGGATTTGAGACAGGCAGTGGAAGAGCAAAATACCGTGCGAGCCATCATGAGCCTGCATGGCATAGGTGCCGATACCGATTCGGAAAGCAGGCTCTTGAACCAGCTCGCCGCTGAAGTAAAGCCCAAAGAAGTTGCCGCATACTTTCGCACCCATAAGGAAGAATTCAAACGCATCGTGTCAGTCAAGTCACGCCATATCCGCCTCGACAATGAAGCGCAGGCCAGGCAAGTCGCTGAACTGGTGCAGCGCGGCGGTGATTTCGCCAGCCTGGCAAGGCAGTATTCCACCGCAGCAGATGCCCAGCAAGGTGGCGACCTGGGCATCATTGCCCACCGGGGACAATTATCATGGCTGGAACAACTGGCCTACATGCAGGAGCCCGGCAAGGTATCCCCGCCCATACGTGCTGCTGTCGCGCCCAATGAAAAAGCCTATTGGGAAATCGTACTGGTAGAAAAACGCATTGAAGGCTACCAGGACCCGGCCTCAGAAACCGTGCGTTACCAGGCCAGCCTGGCGTTAGCGCAAGAAAAAGCCATACGCCAGTTATCCACTTTGCAAGCACAATTGCGTAAGAGCGCAAAGATAGAAACCAGGCAGGCACAGCATTATCAATAACTGAGCAATAATCTAAGCAAACAACCAGCGAGGCAGGGTCATGATAAACAAGAGCATACTCATCGCAACGGCAATCGTAACGTCGACAGCATCCGCCGTCTGGCTGTTGTGGCCGCAAACCGAGGACAAGCAAATCCCTCTGCAAACCGCTGCCGCTTCATCCAGCACGGCTGCGCTTGGAAAACCCGCGCAACAAAGCACGGCATCATGGCCGCCGCCTTTCCCTGAACGCAATGACGAAAGAAAATTCGTGCCTTTACTGGCCACCGGGCCACTACTTTCTGCCGCCCAAAGCCTGGCCGCTACCCGCGATGGCGACCCGCGTACGCCCCCCATAGAGCATACTCAAGTCACGCAAGAAATGCCCAGCGCCGCCGAGCTGGCAGATCCCAAAGCCTATCAGCAATACGAAGCGAGGCAAAACACACGTCTGTATGCCGCCTATGTACAGGCAGCAGATGAAGAAATACCACGACTGCGCGCAGCGATTGCCCGCGCCCACGACATGGGTATTGCAGCCGCAGATATTGCCAAAGGCGAAGAAAAATTACGACGCATCACTGCCATGCAGGGCCAGCTTCTTAACGAGCATCCTGAATTGCAAAGCGGGAATGTTACCAAAACAAATTTGAAATAACTTCTTAAAAGGTGGTGCTGAAAAATATGCATGCATTATTCCTGCATGAGATACCGAATGCAGTCTCAATCTGCAATGAATACGATCAGTGGCAAGCGAAGGCCCTTGGATTACAGATTTCACAGAACAGAAAATAAATCGGAGTTACAAAGTAACTACCTTGCATCTACATTTTTTTAGGACAAGTCGGCTCAACATCATATCCCAGAGGAATATAGAAATGACTCAACTTCTTCTTGCCCTCACGTCTGATCACGTGCATTCCTTCCTGGCTATAACAAGTTGACACTGTTGAAGTCAATTTTTCATCGGTGATTAGATATTGCGCGCCCTTGGCTTGTACATTCACATTTTTCCCAATAACAGCAATCCCTATAAATGGATCTGGATAGGCTAGAGATTTACTAAGTTTCAAGCCATACACATGCATATCCCGATGCTCCATCGCATCAGTAACAAAGTCATCTGGTCCTACCCGAATTTCTTTTTCAATAAAGGCTTTTGTACAGCACTGTTCCTTCCCGTCTTTGCCAAAAAATTCAAGCTGAACTTCATCTGATTTGGATAAAACTCCAGTAGTAAATAATAAGGGAGTTTTTCCAGGAAATATTTTTGCAACGCCATCAAGAATGCCTATCGCGTATATAGACTGTGAGAAAAATAATCCCATTGATAGCATCAATGTGTTTCTTTTGATCATCGCGATATTCATATTCATGTTTTATATTCTGAGTTCTCTACCCTGCATTTAAAAATTCAAAACTCTGATCAGATTTTTTCAGGTAACGTAAATACTGAATATACCAGCACTTATTTTCATAAGTAGTGTGCCACCTTGAATGAATCCGCCCCAATGGATTTCATCCAAGTCACCTTCACAGGTCAGTTTTCTGGTGTGATACCTTGCCACTTGTATTAAATCTGTCTAACGTAAGAACAATGCGCTAATTGATTTCTTACTCAAGTCTTGCGATTTTCTTATCTGCGCTCCAGATATTTGCGATTCAATTTAAACTAAGCGATCAATCAAACCTCTTATTTCATCACTAAGCGGACTCCCTTTTTCATTTACATAAACCAGTAAATTCTTTAGAGTGGCCTCAAATCTTCGCGGTAATTGTGCCGACATATAATCAAGCTGAACAACTACAATTTCTGCAATATCCTTGGATGGGGACAGCAGTAAAGCCATCAAAATTGCAAAGCCTTCCCTGTGCTCCAGACAACCAATGGCTTCAGCACAGCGCTCTTGCCAGTAAAGCGGTTTGGCCAAGGTTACGGCAAACAAAACCTCCCAATCATCTTTAGAAAACAGAGTTAAGGCTTCTGAGGCAATCCCCAGGCTGTATTCCTGCCATGAGGAGGTTTCAGTTCCTAGCAATTTTTCAAATAAATCTACTTTATTTTCATCCATTTTTTTCCTTAAGATCACCATTACGGATAAACGGGCGATCACACTGCGCAAATAAAGCTAGCCTGCATCAACACCGTTCATCGGAAGTTCTTCTGCAATTCAATTTAAACGATCAATCAAATCCCTTATCACATCATCGAGCGGTATCTTATTTTCATTTACATACACCAGCAAATTCCTTAGGGTAGTCTCGAATCTCCGTGGCAATTGCGCCGACGTGTAATCAAGTTGAATGACTGCAGTCACTGCGATGTCCTTGGATGGAGACAGCAGCAAAGCCATCAAAATCGCAAGGCCTTCCCTGTGTTCCAGACAACCAATGGCTTCAGCACAGCGCTCTTGCCAGTAAAGCGGTTTGGCCAAAGTTACGGCAAACAAAACCTCCCAATCATCTTTAGAAAACGAAGTTAAGGCTTCTGAGGCAATCCCCATGCTATATTCCTGCCATGAGGAGGTTTCAGTTCCTAGCAATTTTTCAAATGAATCTACTTTATTTTCATCCATTTTTTTCCTTAAGGTACGGTAGGTACAATGGGACGTGTCCCGGCAGGAAATGACGACGTAACAACGCCATTATCCTTTATCACTTGCCACTGTACGCCTCTGTAATAACCAGTATGCAAAGTGGTTTTCACGCCGCTCACATCACGAAGCAGTATCCCTGGCGCATTTGCTGTCAATTGACCAGCCCTCAAAACCTCTACATTATTCCAATCTGGCGGGGCTATAGTATGTATGTTCGGTGATTTTCCTGCTGACAAAGCATATGTTCCATCTTTTCGGACCACAGGGCCTTTGAACTTATCAACTGAAATTGTATCATCTGGATTAATCACCTTATTTGAATTCATCGTATATAGTGGTGATTTCAAAACATCTGGCGAATGCCCGCCAATAATTTGGTTTGTTCCTGGCTTGGCCTCGCCAAACAATATTTTAAAATCTGTCTTAGTCATAGGCCCGACAAATTCTTTGAAACCTGGCACTATAGATTTATGAAAGCCTGTTGCATTTGGCGTATTGGTAATGCCCCCATTTTTTCTTAAGGTATCTGCATAATTTGTTGCCTGTCCATATCCGACCGGTGCCTGGACCATCTGTGGTTCAGAAAAAATCATTCCTCCAAACATATCTGCATCTTCTTTCGGAATCCCTGGAAATGCACTTTTAAGAGCATCAGAAGTTCTTTCATTTTGCAATGCAATGATTCGACGATTCGCTGCATAAGCCTCTTGCATATTTCCTTGCACATACATGTCCTGCGCATATTTACGCAAACCAATTGAAGTCTGATAGTCATTAATCGATTTCTTGGGAATAGATGTGTCCAAGTCATGAGCTAATCTTGCGCGTGCCTGTTCACGTTCAAAATTATGTACATCTGCGATGCTTCGAATCACATGGCCATCTTGGTCTTCCGGGCTTTGAAAGAATATTGCATTCCTTTTATAACCAGCCTTTTGCAACTCCGCCGGGTTATAGGAAGGCAATAAATTTCTCCGGCCTGATTGTTTGTCAAGTACAACGCCATTTTGAAACGGTGCATTTGCGTCTGGTGTTGCCCAACTATCAGCAGAATCGCTGCCCAATTCCAGATTACCGTATAAGTTACGGTCATCCATATCGCTCATACCATCACTATCACTGGTAGACGCCCATTGAGGTTTTTTTCCAGAGAAGTCATTTTCATCACTATTTTCCTCATATCTATTTAATAAGCCTCTGGATTGAATTGGTCTCGGTGAGATACAAAATTTGTCAAAACTCAAGTCAGGTGTTAAAAAATTACTCGCATCGTTTTTTTTTATTTGTAATAGTCGAGAATTAGCTATCTCATTCATATTTGCAAAAGGTATTAACTCCCCGCTACTTGGCGTATAACCAAATTCCTTCTTGAATAATGCTGCCATCGTGTCGCCAGTCCTGCTCACGTAACGCCTGTCGAGGTCATCGTTCTGATAATCTGCTTTTTCTGCACGTAGAAAATTCGATCTCGTCAAATCAGTTAAATCAGATGACGCGCCCATTGATCCAAGGCGACTCGCTGTATCCTCTCTGAAACGTGCCATGTCCTGACCATAACCAAAATCCATATCAATGCCACGAGCAAATGGTGGTGGCTCTGACCTGAGTTCAAGATCATCACTGCCAATACTCCATGGAGAATTACTTTCATTCGTTCCTACGCGTGATGCATCGATGAGATATGGAAGTCCATCATCGCCAAAAATTCTTTGGAAATTTGCCATTGTTTTTTCCTTATAAAATGAAATTGCAATACCTGTCCTTTTTGGACCTATGTATAGCTATCAATACAGCGTTAATTTTTGATAAAAAAAAGAGGCTACCCAAGCTCGGGTAGCCTCTTTCTGGTCTTACTTTGAAAATACTTTATTTAGTCAAGCCGTTTAAAAGGCGCGAGCAGGTCATCAGATAGGCCGCAGGCAAAAGGCCGGGCTTGCTCACTCTTTGCTGCCACACTCAGGCTTGTGGCAGTGAAATTACGTATACTCAGGGTCACCTTGCCAATGTCAGCTGTCGCTGAGAACGCATCATAGCGATGCCATTGATTGATTTAATATCTGCCAGAAACAGGGCCAGTCAAGAAGATGCCACCGAGCCCGGCAAGCGGATTGTTGCTGTCGATAATTGCGGTACCACACTAGTGCTTTAGCAGTATTTTTGCACAGTAGCTGAGAACGCTAAAATACAAAAATGAAGCTTGTATCTTCTGTCGACGTTAGATCGAAAAAATATACTAGCTGAAAACGTGTTTTTGAATGCAGGTTTAATCAAGAATTGAGTGAATAGAAATCAGGAATACAGACCTCATCACGATATTTATTTTTGATGACAGTTACGATAAAGAGTAAGCGCCAGAAGCTGACTGGAAATAGGCACGAAACATCACACTTCCGCCCCTAGCCATGATTTCACTGGCTGAATATCGAATTCTTCATAACTCTTTTTGTCGATATCCACTATCATATTTTTGAGATAGGCTTCAAGCGCTGAGAACTTAACCCAAAAATGAATCGGTTGCCCATCTTTATCAAGTCTTGAGAAATCTGGCTTGCTTTTGTATTTTAATAGTATAGGCACGTCTCTGTATTTCCAGACGGGTGTCTGATGTATCAAACACCAAACACCGTCCTCGTGTACTTCTACAGGAATATGGTAGTTTGCACGGACTGTATCATGGCCAGTTCTATGAAGAAAAAATAATCCCAGCTCACCACTATAACTCGGCAATTCCCTCCATCCAGCTTTACCACAGCCTTGGACTTCCAATTGCTCATGCCCGAAGCTAAAATAACGATGCCTGAACAAATATTTAGTTCTGTAGACAGTCCCCAGCTCCAGAATACTCTCGTTGTTCCCCACATGTGGAAGCCTCGCGAGTACGAGATCATTGTATTTGAGCAAACTCCTGAAAGAATTAATAAATAGAAACATTAATCTTGCTCCTACAAAATACGAATATTTGCTTTAAAAGGCATACTTTATACCAGCCGTTACATACACTCCATTTTTTTCCATGTTAGCTTTTTTCAACTTTATTCACGATAAAAAAACTTAGCTTATTCTTTCCAAGGTGTGGCGCCTGAGTCAATCATTTTGGGAATATACTTCAAGAGTGTACCTGAATTTTCAGGAATCGGTAGTCCCAAGCTTGCCGGATATGTTGCGCAATTATATGGAGGTTGACCAACGCCTCCAGGCTTAAATGAATAAGGAAATTCAGGTAACGGCACTCCAACGCCACGTGAATTATGGAGCTGTTGTGCCAATTCCAATTGCGGACGCGTGATAGGCAAATCCAGTTTATATACAGTCTGTTTACCCAATCTACCACGAGCTTGAAGCTCACTTTTTAGCGCTTCTTGAAAAAATAATTTGTCATCATTGATAATGCCGGGGAAAACTTCCCCTTTGCGTAATTTTGCCCCTGCATTCTCCATACTACTCACAATGTTCGGGCCTTGACCATGTATTGTATTTCCGCGATCAAAGCTATATCCAACATGACCATATAGCAAAAGAGGGTCTGTAATCTTTGCTGTCAATTCCTTGGTACCAGGTGTAGCAAACAATGAATATTCATATGGCTCATATCCACTATCTGCTCCGAAATTATTTGTAATTCTTTCGGCATCGATCATCTTTTTTTCTTGCGCTGCAATTATATTGGCGCGCCGTATAGCATTGACTGACTGCACACCAAAACCTAGTGTCTTTCCCACACCCCAGCCAATAGCACTGTCAGCAAGTGCTGAACCCAATTGTTTTCCTTCTACTTCTCCGGCCGCTCTAAAGTCTCCATTTCTTGCATCAATGAAGGCACGTCGCTGCTCATCCTGCATGCGTTTTCCACCATCCACAAATACAGAACGCGGGTCACTGAATATGGCACCTATCGCCGATGGAATTTTTGGTATGTTTTCAAACGTATCAGAAATTCCATTTTTAAACGCATTTAATTTATCGCCATAAAAATCCGAGACATCATTCCAATCGAGATGCGGGCTATATACTTGACCGGGTTTCTGACTTGGAAAATTTGAGTAGTAACGCGGGAGCATGCGTATCTCTGCCTGGTTGAGCAAGCCGCGGTTATCAGCCCCGCGATCAATCACGGCAATGCCACTATCTAAAGCAGTATCATAGGGAAGTAATGCGTCAGTGTTTTTTAGCGAGGGTGAATTTGACGTGAATTTTGAGTTTTCACTTCGAACCAATCACCTGGCCCCCTTCAAATAGGCAGGGTTCTGTTGAATACCTTGAGTATCCTGGTCGAATTTATTACCCGATGCGCTAAAACCATAACGGTCAAAATCACCATCATGATAATCCGCTTTTTCTGCTTGCAGAAAATTCGATCTCGTCAAATCAGTTAAATCAGATGACGCGCCCATTGATCCAAGGCGACTCGCTGTATCCTCTCTGAAACGTGCCATGTCCTGACCATAACCAAAATCCATATCAATGCCACGAAAAAATGGTGGTGGCTCTGACCTGAGTTCAAGATCATCACTACCAATACTCCATGGAGAATTACTTTCATTCGTTCCTACGCGTGATGCATCGATGAGATATGGAAGTCCATCATCGCCAAAAATTCTTTGGAAATTTGCCATTGTTTTTTCCTTATAAAATGAAATTGCAATACCTGTCCTTTTCTGGATCTATGTATAGCTATCAATACAGCGTTAATTTTTGATAAAAAAAAGAGGCTACCCAAGCTCGGGTAGCCTCTTTCTGGTCTTACTTTGAAAATATTTTATTTAGTCAAGCCATTTGAAAGGCGCGACCAGGTCATTAGATAGGCCGCAGGCAAAAGGCCGGGTTTGCCCACTCTTTGCTGCCACCCTCAGGCTTGTGGCAGTGGAATTAGGTATACTCAGGGTCACCTTGCCAATGTCAGCTGTCGCTGAGAACGCATCATAGCAATGCCATTGATTGATTTAATATCTGCCAAAAACAGGGCCAGCCAAGAAGATGCCACCGAGCCCGGCAAGCGGATTGTTGCTGTCGATAATTGCGGCACCACACTAGTGCTTTAGCAGTATTTTTGCACAGTAGTTGAGAACGCTAAAATACAAAAATGAAGCTTGTATCTTCTATCGACGTCAGATCGAAAAAATATACCAGCTGAAAACGTGTTTTTGAATGCAGGTTTAATCAAGAATTGAGTGAATAGAAATCAGGAATACAGACCTCATCACGATATTTATTTTTGATGACAGCTGCGATAAGGAGTAAGCATGAAAGGGGGGATAATATTCATTCTATCCCCCCCACTACATTTATCCCGAAAAACAACTATTTGCTTTTACAGCCTTACTTATTTTTTTAAACTTTAACCCGTCAAAACTTGCGTGTGCACCACAATTCTCGCTGTGCTGCCCAGGAGGGACATCCTGCTTCAGGATAATTCCGGCCCCATTTGAAATAAAATGCAGACGTTGAGAATCCTCTGTTTCGTCAAAAAATAAGACGAGTTCTCCATTGACTATTTTTGCCTCGGATTTTACAGAGCAAGTGTGCTGCAAACCTTGCGTGCTAAAGATTTCAACATTTGCCTTTTCTTGATTAATTTTCTTAATCACCAGGCAGTCATTGAATTCTTTCTTGCAAGACGCAAATTTATTTTTTTTTGCATTGAAGTTTGAACATTCACTGCTTGGGCTTGAATAAGTTCCTTCCAGTTCGTCCAACTTGTCTTTTGCCATACTCAAACCATAATGGCCCAACAGAAAAAAACTCAATGCCATCTTTCCAATTACCGATGTAACAACTAACTTGCGCCCTTCATCCATTTTCAATTTCTCCTGAGATATGCCGAACGTTGTCTACCCTGTTCATACTTAAGTGTCCGGGGATCATCTATTATACTTCTAACAAGGATATCGCGATTATTTGATTGGATGGCAGACATTTGGCTGTTATATATACGACCTTGTTGGTATTGAAAATCTATCGCAATATCTTTCACTTTATCGTCCAGATCATTCCATGGCACTGCGCTTGGGTTGCCAGCAATGGATTTTTGGTAATTTCTTTTTGCTGCACTTACGTAAGTTGGATAAGTGAAATTTGAAAATAAATTGTTTTGAACATCACGCGGCAAAGGCTCAAATGCCGCTCGATTATTTCTTACAAATTGTTCAGCTTTTTCACCTTTCAGTGTCGCTCCTCTAGCATATTTTTCTGCTTGCTCCTGGCTCAGTCCGGCAGATATTAAATCCTGTTTTACTTGTTCTGGAGTACGCTCTTTCATATCGTAGCCTCGTCCAATAGTGACACCGGAACCGGCTGTTGGGTGATGTAATGTGCGAGTAAAAAATTGGGACTTTGGAACATCATTCCCCTCTGCATTAAATGTAATTTGCCCGGCCGGAACTTTAAGCAGAGAATTTGAATTATTTCCTGACTGTGCTTGCTCGCGTGGTCTATATTTTTGCATGGACAATTGCATTTGCTCTCTGTCGTAATTCTCTTTCTCCTGATCCGACATTGGCTTTCCAGTAACAACCACTTTTTGCATCGCTTCAACATTGGTACCTTGATCAGAACGCCGGCCTTCAGGAAGTGAAGCCCCCACATCCATATTCTGATAAATGCCTAAACCATTCGGATCACGCATCGTCAAATAATAATCTCTGCCATTGGAAGAAATAACGCCTGATTTTGAATCACTCGCGAGTGTGTTCGTGCGTCTGTTGAGCAAGTCTATTTCCCTCTTCATATCATCCTGACCCGGTCTGGATTGATCGTATTCCGAGTTTCCAGTTGAGTCCTCCTTCTCTGAGTATCCATTTATCAATTTGTCGAATCCGGCCTCTTCACGATCATTGTCATTTCCGGAAAATTTCGATAGCAGCCCTCTTGCCTGAGGCGTTCCTTCCATCTCATTTAGTTGATCTGTATGCATGCGTGAAAGTAAGTTAGCATCACTATCCCTTATATTCGCAGAGAATTCATCAGGCGCAGATGATTTGATCAGACTGGCATACTGATTCAACTCACCGGCACTTGGTGTATAACCATAGTTTTTCTTGAACAGGGTTGACACGCTGTCACCAGCGCCATTCAGGTCTCGCGTGTCAAAGTCCCCTGTTTCATATCCAGATTTTTCGGAACGCAAGAAGTTGGACTTGGCCCACTCAGCATCGTCATCTATCGCTCCCCGGTCACGCAATATGGCAGGAAACAGTGCATTGCCATTGTCAGAGCGGGGCAATCTTTCACCAAAGTCAGGCTGTGTCTCTGCATAGCCAGATAGCATACCTGGGTCAAACCTGTGTGTGTTCATTTCATTCAAGCAACTATTATCTTCATCAAGCTTTAAATTTTTATACAGATCAAAAAAATCAGAATCATCTTCGTAAAGTTTATATACCATGTCATTCTCTTGATACTGGTTGTGGCATGCACTTGCATATCACAGGTGGTTTAGGTGAAAAGTGCCAACAGAGCAGACGCACAGAGTGCTGCCTGTTGGCATATATTTGTAAAAACGGCGGTAGAGAATTTTTCTTACGTAGTGAGGGTGGCAATCTGTGAACCGGAACCCGGTCTCAATGCTCACATCACTGTTAGGATTTAGCTCGGACGTTTGGTCGTAGCGACCAGCTCATTAAACAAGCCATTGACGAAAGGCCAGGTTTGCTCAATTTGCGCTTCCACATTCAGACTGGTGGCGATGAAATTGCGTATGATCAGAGCCTTGCTATTGCCTGGTGTCGCAGGGATCAGGCTTTCTATGTCGAGTATCAGCTTCTTGACCTGCTCTTTGTGTTCAGCAAGAAAACTGATGACTTGCAATATGGTTGCGGCTATTTGCAGCATGGTTTGTCCTTTAAAATTGACATTTATATTTCAGGGTGATGCCGTCGATTGAGTTGTCGTAGTCGCGGGCCGAGTCAGCCACGGAATGTGGTGTCGAGCCCGGCAAGCGGGTTGTCGCTGTCAACAATGGCGGTGCCATACTGGTGCTGCAGTGCGCCTGTTGCCATAGTTGCGGGTATTGCTGGCACGCTGCCGATGAAACTATGATCTTCGATTGGAGCGGGTTGCCCTGCCTTTGCTGGCAATAGGCCGGCTCTTTTAGAGGTAATGACAGGGAGCACAACGCCAACAAGACTGACGACGCCAATAGCTAGGCCATTGAGCTGTTCTGAGGTGATGGCCAAATGGATACCAACTGCGTCACCGAATTGAGCAAGCGCACCCAATGCTGCTGCCAGGGCGGCGACTGAGATACCACCGTTTTTCCAAAGTTCGACATTGCTGACCTCGCTGCCTTTGCGAAAAAGATTAACGATTGCATTGACTTTTTCAAACATGATCGGTCTCCCATAAAACATTGTTTGCCAGGCGATTGACCCAACCCGCACCGAAAGTCGGCCAATTGGATAGTTTGGTATAGAACTGTATGCGGTGAGCCAGCATGCGCCTGGCTAGTTTGTCGGCATTGATTTTTCCAACAGCTGCCAGGGTGATAGGTCCAACGATGCCGTCTTCGGCTATGCCAAGAGCACGTTGTAGCAATCTTGCTGCCGTACCTGCGCCGCAATTAATTGCACAGTCAAAAAATTCGAAGGCAACAGCTAACGGTAATTGGTCCAGCTGATTGGCATCCCAAAAATCGCGTTTGTAGAGTGCCTTGGCTTGCTCTGCCGTAAGTGCTGCAATATCGAGCTTGGGGTAACTTCGTTGACTGATACCAAACCGCGTGAGTTTGCCAGCGTCCAAGGGATGATTGCTGGTGCCACCTTCATTTTTCAGTATGGGACTGATACAAAGCTCAAAATTATTCATGGTGATGTTCTTTCCATCGTTGTTCTGCTTCTTGCCTTTCAATTTCTGCGGTTTTCAGGCTGACCCAGCGCTGGCGCAACAGGATGAGTGAAATGGCGATACCAACGACCATCGAAGCTATTGACAGATAGCCTTGTATTTCAGCAATCGAGGTCAGGGGCGCGATTGCAGTGGTGATTGCCGGTACGGCCAATGCAGTTTTCGGGTTGTTGGTGATCGCCTCTGCCACCTGGCTGGCGGCAGTTTCGGCGTGATCAGGTATTTTCATGCGGGGCTTTCTTTAAACTATTTTTTGTAAAAATTTGATGATGAATTTTTTGCTATCTTGGAGACAAGGCATAAATAGTGATCTAAAAAAGTGGCCGATGCGACACACTAATAAATGCAGGCCAATGAGAACTGGATATCATTCAATTTTTAATCGATTTCTCATGCCCGGAATGACAATGTGTACGAAACCCATTAAAAGTAAAAAAACCCGCCTGAGCGGGTTAATTTTTAGATGAAACTACAGCTAAGGGCGAAAAACAGGATTTGTCTATTTTTTCTATAAAAATCCCAATTCCTTCAATGCCTACAACGAAATTTGGCAAAATCAACGCCAGCAAAGAAAAAGTGGAGAAGGATTGACTGTGGTATCTCTTTAGATTGCGGACTATCCTTGCTGCTCAATTATATGTGCGGCAGCTCGATATCTCTTCCTCTAATTTGACCAGTCAACCCATCCGTTGGCACCAGCACCAGGATTATCACTATTGCTGAATTTAGACCAATCAACCCAGCCATTACTATCAGCGCCAGGGTTGTTAGCGCCTTGGTTTCTGTCTGTACTGCCGGAGTTAAACGCGCTACCAAATTGCTTGAACAACTGCATTCCCGCCAAAGCGCCACCAAGCACATTCGTCCCATGGTTTTGATAAAGGGATGAACTTGATATTGAGCCACTATTTGCACCAATATATGGGGTAAGTAAGCCATTAATTTTACCTGCTTGATTTATCAGATAGTCGTTGGCATTCTGAGCCTGGTTATAGGCATTATTTTGCACACTACCAAGTAGCCCCGCACCCGTTGCCCTGTTCTGACTGTTCAATTGATGAGTATTGAATTGCATGCCAGTGTTGTATTGATTGGCTTGTTGCTGATTCGCCAGATTCTGCATGTTAGTTTGTTGGCGATTGCCCAGATTCTGCAAATTCATTTGCTGATTTCCCTGGTAATTTGTAGAATTTGCCTGCTGCTGGAATTGCGAATTCTGCATCAAGGTACTCAGCAAACCTTGGTAAGCTTGTTGCTGCGCCTGATTTGCTGAGTTGGCATTGAATTGATTACCCTGATTAATCATGCCAGCATTGGCAAGATTAACTTGGTTTGTAGCAGCAGCATTCGCGCCGGATACTCCATATTGCTGACCTGATAGTCCCATGGCTGCGGACAATTGGTTTTGGCGGTCCTGCGCATACTGCTGCGCCTGCGCTTGCACTGCAGCATCAGTTTGATTTTGCCCTACCTGAGACAATGCACGCGTCATATTACGTGTCAGGGAATCTGCTGCCTTACCCTCCGCCAGGCCCTGGCGTGAGCCGCCATATTGGCCATTAACGATGGCATCACCTCGAATGGATGGCAGCAAGTCTTGCTGGAAGCTGGTCAGCATGTCATCCTTGAGATTCTGGAAGTTTGCTGAACTTTGATTCAAGCCTTTTTGAATTGCACCAGCAAGGTAGGGGTTATTTCCCAGATCGCCATTAATGATATTACCCAGAGCTGGATTCAAGTTCAAATCATTTTGACTTGGCGCATTGATCTGTGCTGCAGGTGCTGCCGTAAAGACACGCGCCTGTTCGGCATTGTAGCCATTTGGCGCATAGCCTTGCGCCGCCATCATCGGGTTGGTAAAGATACCTTGTGCGCCATAACCCTGGGCGGCATTCATCTGCGGCGCTGAAAACGAATCATTCATCAATCCCAGCGCTGTCATACGTTGCTGCCCGAAATCATATGCGCTATTTGCGCCGACGTAATTATCCGCAGCAGTACCAGATAACTGCAAGCCAGGATTTTGAGGTTTATCAAGCAAACCCTGATAGCGTGACAACAAGCCTTGAGTCGGTTGATTATAGTCAGACTCAGCATAAGTTGGTTTGCCATTTTCATCCGTGCCAGTTGGCTTGGCACCTGTTTTTAAGGTTTTTTCACCAGATCCAAACAGCATCGCCGTAATGCGCGGATCGAGTTGCTGTTGAGTTGTTTGTGTTTGTTGCCCTCCTCCACCAGATTTGCTGGCGGAATAAATTGAGGAGGCCGCCGTTGCTAACCCTACTACTGCTGCAACCATATTAATCTCCTAACCATTTGCTATAAAATATTTCTACCGGTCTGGCACCAATCCTTTTAAAAAGAGCACTTGCATCAGCGTGAATTTTTGAACCCATGAACCATCTTTGAACGCCACGCCTACGCAATTCTTTTTCAACAAATCTGAATAGACGGATCCCTGCAGTTCCCATACGTTTATCTTTGCGTACGTAAAAGATATCCATAATGCAAGTCAAACATGTACTGTAATGAAGTCCTGGCGACACCATCCCGATAAAATAGCCAATCATTTCACCAGCTTCGCGCAATGTTACAAATAGCAATTTTCCAGATTCTTCATGCTGCCTATAGATGTCATATTGAGGAGACAGTGGTACGTGCTTTTTATCAAGAGCCAATTCCTCATAATGCAATGGAAGCAGTGTTTTTAACTCCGCAAGCATTTCTGTAAATGATTCAACATGACAAGTAATCATCTGGAGGTCCTGATATCAACGATTAAATGGATTCTATCAATTGCGCTATTATTTATTACTTCATGCTCAAGCTTATTGTTGAACCACCAGACTTCACCGATAGCCATATAGACTTGTTCATTTCCTGAGCGGAACACTACTCCAGGAGCGGATTGAAGCACAATGTGAAATCTGGAATAATATTCGGCATGCGAAGGTGTATCAGCATGTGGAAATATTTTTCCGCCAGGTTTTATTTTATTAATCATACATCTTCCCAGCCTTTCGCCACCTACACGAGCCATTAGTGACATTATTAATGCCTTGGCTTCTGGCAGTAATTTATATGCTGGGTAATCTATGCTTTCATGCTGATCATATTTGCTAAGTGCGTTCTGTAATTCTTCTTCTGTTTCTGCAACGGTTTTCACAGGAAAACGAAGCATAATTGATTCAATTTCCCCAAATGGTCCTTGTGGATAATCCCGCAAATAGGTGTCTTCTTTCCAAATTTCCGGACGTCTTTTTATTGCTAAAGCTAGCGGTGTTATGTCAGCCCCCTGAGCTATACACATAAAATTTTCCATACTCATATATCTCCACTTAATTGTTGAATTACCGACTCAGCCATTTTCTTTAAAATTTCGGGATTTCCTTGCGCAGCGGATAATAATTTTTCAAATTTCTTAGCTTCTGGGTTTTGCATTTTATGAAGCGTTTCTATAATCCCTTGTGCTGTTTTTGCATTTGGACTTTGCATTAATTGCAAAGCCAATTGCAATCCGTTTGGAGTAGATTGTGAGTCACGTCTTTCAATTTGATTCAACAACCCTATACGGGCTCTCCCTTGAGTATTGCCAAGTAAAGTATCCATTCTTTATCCTAAAAGTACCCAGGCCGATGTTGCACCCTTGTAGTAATAAATTCCAGTGCCCACCCCAGGATTCCACGATATACCATCTGCATAGCGAATATCGCCGTCCCTGGGCTTGATTGGAGCCGTCGTTGTTTTTTCCAGATGCCCCAGTCCTATCAAGTTAATAGCAGCTGATATTCTTTGCAGTTCAGATATAAAAAAACGCTGCAATTCGGCAGCGTCTGTTGGTAATGTCGCGGGAACATAATTAGCGCTCCCCAAATTAGTGGCTTTCACCATGCCCCCACAGTTTCAACATCAAAATCGAAAGAGTCGAGCCGCCATTGAAATGAAGTGCCTGTAGCAAATTTCACTGCAATATAGCGCCCTGAAACGAATAGGTCACTGGCTACGCTTGAGCCTATAGTGTAGGTCACATCCGTATAGGTTGGATCTGCATACGGTGAGGTCGCGGCACCTACACTGATGATCACGGTTTGCCCGGGATTGCCGGATATTCTGGCTCTGATGCCTTTGATAAATTTAATACTTTCCGGTGTATCAAACGACAGCCCACGACGTTCAAGAAAAGCTGGTGGTATGCTGCCACTGAAACTTGCAGAGGCATCCAGCATATATAGTTTCATGTCATTGGATGCCATCAGGACGCGGGCGGAATCCGGGGTATAGTCTGGGCCATTCCAGAAGGTCAAGTCAGAATCCCATGAATCAGCGTCTTGCGACCAGGTTCCCCCAAGATCAGTTGACACTGAACCGTAACTGGCATGATTGATGCCAGGTAAATCACGGAATGAAACTGTTTTATCAACGAAGTTATATACCATGGCCGTATCACATGCCGTTGCACCTATGGATGGATAAGCCAGATAAATCTCATTCAGGAAAGGATTCTTAAAACAAAATACCAAACCCCGGTTCGCGACATCAATATTTTGAAAGAATGATCTGCGTGTCTGTTTATCCAATACCGATGTCGCTGTTTGCCCATCATGCACAATGACGTCTGAACCTGTAACAACAAAATGCCAGCCATCAAACTCTACTGCACAGTTACGGTTCAACATACCAGACATGCCCATTATTTTTGAGAACCTGAATACCGATTGTCCACCAACATAATCCATTCTATGAGTAGAATTTTCAGTGTAGATGATGAAGGAATCCCGCAATGACAAGCCATCGACGATAGGGCTGATGGCTTCGGCAAGATTAGCCTCACCGGCATCTTTGGTGGTATCTGCAGCATCCCATGTGGACGGAAATGCGCCAGGGTCGGCAGGATGCGACCATTTCACCAAGAAAGGCTTATTTGTTCCTGCAACAGTCACATTCAAAGCCACCAAAAAATTCTTGTAAGTCCGCAGTGACTTGCAATAGGTATTGGCTGGCCAGTTGACCAGATCAATAAATTTGTTAGCCACATTCAAGTCCCAGGTCATAGGCACTTTGGAGGTATCACCTGTATTCACCACAGGCAAACCGGATAACAAGGCATGTGTCCACTGGTTCACAACTCCTGTGCGTGGTGTGGCATGCGAGATATCAGTGTGTATCACGGAACCAGTGGAATAAGTCGCAGCATAGGCCTTCGAGGCAGACAGATATAAAAGCCTGAGCGCCAGCACGAGCATGTCGTGCAGCACAATTCTGTCGAATTTCTGCGCTCATCCACAAAATTCGTTAACAACGCGCAGAAAACAAAAAGCCCCGCTGCTTTACAGTAGCGGGGCCAGATTAAATCTAACAAATCAAATTCTTCAGGACGCAAATCGCCCTGAACAGAACTATATACTGATTATATAATCAGTGCAAATTTTTCTTAAGCTTGAACATTACCAGGAAATTTCCTGAAAACACAGAGCAGATATTTAAGAAAAATCCTGCCGCTCAAAACCAAAAACCCCACTTTTTACAAAGCAGGGTTCGTGGTTTTTATCTGAGGGATACTACAAAATGGCAACAGGACGCAGCTCGCCCTGAACAACACTATACACTGATTATTTAATCAGTACAAATTTTTCTTATTGATTTATTGCAGGCAGTAAAAGCAAAAAACAACAACTCAGAAACAAGCCAGATACAAATTTTAAAAAATTAAAATAAGTAATAAAAACAATCGATTAAAAACCATAAGCCCCGCTTTTCATAAAGCAGGGCTTATGGTTTTTATCTGGGAGGATGCTAGTGTCCTGTAACAGGGCGCAACTCGCCCTGAACAACACTATATACTGATTATTTAATCAGTTCAAATTTTTCTTCCTTATCAATTTTTTCGATATCTTTCCAAGCAAGCTTACAAAAAGACAAGGGCTCAGTCAACACTAAATCTACCAAGCCCATGATGAATAAAATCACAATGGCTTGCTTTCAGTCATATAATTATTCAAAGCAAATTTTTCGCTATAAGGTGTTCATTCTAGGGAGCCAGGTATCTTGCCCGTATCATCCTTGAACAATGTCTTATCCTTGGTATTGAGGAATCTGCTACTGGTTTTCGTCTACATCCTGTTTGGACGTATAGCCTTGTTGCTGGCAATTCCTCCCGGTTATGCCATTGCCGTCTTTCCACCGGCAGGGATTGCCGTTACCGCTGTATTAACACGCGGTTACCGCCTGTTGCCTGGCGTCGCTCTCGGCTCATGTATTTTCAATCTATGGATAGGCTGGGAAAGCCAGGGGCAACTCACTGCAGCCAATATACAACTTGCGCTCCTGGTTGCCACTGGCGCCATGTTACAGGCAATGGCCAGCACCTATCTCCTAAAACGCTTTATTGGCTACCCCGCGGCACTTGATGATGAACGTCATGTTGCCCTCTTCCTGTTACTGGCCGGCCCGGTTGGTTGCCTGGTCAATTCCAGTGTGGGCATTATCTCCCTGTTCGGCCTAGGTTTGTTGCCAGTTGCCGACATGTTTGGTAACTGGCTTACGTGGTGGATAGGTGACATCCTCGGTGTCCTCATCGTCGCTCCGCTCGTCATGATATTGATAGGCCAACCGCGTACCATCTGGCAATCACGCCGCTACAACGTGGGGCTGCCTTTGCTATTGACACTATCCGTCGTGGTTGCCGTCTTTCTGTATGTGCGCGATTCGGAAATTGAGCGACAAAAACAAGAATTTAAAACTGAAGCGAACCGCATGGTGCAAGCCATACAGCAAAGATTTGATTTCCAGAGCGAGCTGCTGCGCAATATGGAACGCTTCTTTGCCAGCTCAGATCATGTCACTAGGACCGATTTCCACAGCTTTGTCAGCACTACCCTGGAGAGAGAAAGCACCATCATCGCCGTCGATTGGGCACCCCTGGTCATGCTCCGTGACAGGCCAGCCTATGAAGCCAGACTCAAGGCAGAAGGCCATACCACTTTCAGCATCAGTCAGAGCATCAACAAACAACTATTCGGTCCCGCAAAAGAGCGTGAGTTTTATCTGCCGGTTGAATTCGTCGAGCCCTATATGGGTAATCGCCCGGCCCTGGGATTTGATCTCTACTCAGAACCAGGTCGAAGGGCCGCCATAGAAAGAGCCAGGGACACTGGCCATCTCAGCACCACGTCGCCACTCAGCATCATTCGGACGGACAGGGCAAAAGATGTCACTGGCAGTCTGATTTTTGCACCAGTCTATACGCGTAACAGCTCGCCTTCGACCTTGGAAGAAAGACGTGCCGCTTTTCGTGGTGTCGTGCTGAGCGTGCTGCAAGTCGATGAACTGGTCAGACATGTTTTTTCCGATGAAATACGCGCCCAGGTCCTGTTCCGCCTGCGTGATTTGAATAGTCCCCCCGACAAAGCCGATGTCTACAACACCCTGGGCCAGCAGCCGAAAGCCCCTGGATTTCGCACCCTCATCCAGTTTGGCGATCATCAATTTGAATTCCTGGCACAGCCCTCTCCTGCCTACTGGCAGTTACATCATTCCTGGTCCGCCTGGGCCACCTTGATAGGCGGGCTATTCTTTAGCAGCCTCATCAGCGTGTATTTGCTGGTCGTCAGTGGCAACGCCTTTCATATTGAGCATAAAGTAAGGCAGCGCACACTGGAACTGCAAGCCAGCAAAGAAGAATTAATACGCAGCGGCTTGCTGCTGCAAACCGTCATGGAAGGCACAGAATCCTATATCCACGTGCGTGATCTTGATGGACGCTATCTCTACATCAACAAGGAATACGAAATCGTCTTCCAGATGAAACGTGAACAATTAATAGGCCAGACCATAGAAGATGTTTTTCCGCCTGAGCTGGCCAGGAAATACCGTAGTGCAGAACAAACCGTCATCGCCACCAAGACAGCCCTGCGCACCGAAGCCATGGTGCAACAAAAAGATGGCATGCATACTTACCTCGTCGTCCGTTCTCCCCTCATCAATGCCGATGGCGAAGTCTTTGGAGCCTGCGGTGTAGGAACCGACATCACCCAGCGCAAGCGTGATGAAATTGCCCAATATGAAAACCTCATGCTGCTGCAAGCAGTCATGGACAGCACCGCATCAGCCGTCTGCCTGCGCGACAAGCATGGCAATTATCTCTACGCCAATAAAGAATATGACAGGCTCTTCAAACCTGCCAATATCCCCAGCCTGGTTGGCACCAGTGTGTATTACCTATTCCCCAGGGATAAAGCTGAGCAATACATGCACATGTCGGATGAAGTCATCCAGACCGGGACAATACGCCGCACAGAAATCGCCGTGACAGCAGCTGGTATCAACACCACCCACATCCTCATGCTCACTCCCCTGCGTAATGAGTCGGGTGAAATCTACGGCGTCTGCACAGTAGGTACTGACATCAGCCAACGCAAGAAATCCGAAGAAGCCATCCTCGCCCTGAACACCCAACTGGCTGCGACCACCGCCCTGCAGAATGCCATCCTGGACAGCGCCAATTTTTCCATCATCGCCACCGACACTACAGGCTTGATACAAGTCTGGAGTAAAGGCGCAGAACTCATGCTCGGCTATAGCGCAGAAGAAATGATAGGCTTGCAAACCCCAGTCAGCCTGCATGAACCCGCCGAACTGACGAATCGCGCCACCAAACTCAGTCTGGAATTTGATACTCCCGTAACAGCAGGGTTTGCCGTGTTTGCCCTGCGTGCACTGCATGGCATGGCAGATGAAAGCGAATGGACATACAGGCGCAAAGATGGCAGCCACCTGCCTGTCATGCTCTCGGTGACAGCGCTCAAAGACAGCCAGGGAGAAATTTCCGGCTTCCTCAATATTGCCTACGATATCACCGAACGCAAAAAAGTCGAAGTCATGAAAAACGAGTTCATATCCACCGTTTCGCATGAATTGCGTACCCCACTGACATCCATACGTGGCGCGTTAGGCTTGCTGATGGGAGGCGCGCTAGGGAAAATGCCTGAAAGTGCCGAAAAAATCCTCGACATCGCCACCAAGAATTGCCAGCGCCTGGTCAGGATGATCAATGACATTCTCGATGTCGAAAAAATAGAATCAGGCAAGATGGAATTCAATTTTTCTCAAGTACATTTGATCCCCGTACTGGAACAAGCCATCGCCGCTACCAGCGCCTATGCAGAACAACACCAGGTCAGCCTCAGGCTCCAGACAGAGGTTAAAGAAGACCTCGTCAGGATAGATACCGACCGCATCACCCAGGTCCTCATCAACCTGCTCTCAAATGCCGCCAAATTTTCACCCCAGGGGGCTTGCGTCGATGTGCTCCTGAGTTCCCAGGCTGGACAACTGCGGGTCGCCATCATAGACCAGGGTATAGGCATAGCCGATGAATTCCGTGACCGCATCTTCCAGAAATTTGCCCAGGCAATCACTTCCGACTTCCATAAAAAAAGTGGCACTGGCCTGGGCCTCAGCATCTCCAAAGCCATCATAGAACACCATGGCGGGCAAATCGGCTTCACCAGCGTCATAGGTCAGGGTAGTGAATTCTTTTTTATCCTGCCAGTCGATGCTGAAACCGGTAGCCAGCAAGAAACCCATCAAGCCTGACTAAAATACTTGCCAGGCGCTTGCCCAAAGTGACGCCTGAACATCACAATAAAATTGCTCGGTGTCGCATAACCCAGGGCATCCGCAACCGTAGCCACCGCTTCACCTGCAGCCAAACGTTCCAGCGCATGCAAGAGCTGCGCCTGCTGACGCCACTGCCCTATGCTGATGCCTGTTTCAGCCAGGAACAAACGGCTCAGTGTGCGCACAGACATACTGGCCAGGCTGGCCAGCTCAGGCAAACCCAGGCTACCCCCCGGTTGTGCCAGTATCGCCGTAGTCACTTCTCGCAAGCGATGGCTGGCAGGCATGGGCAAATGCAAGGCCTCATGCGGTGCCTGACGCAACTCATCCAGCAAGACCGTGATCACCGCCGTCTGCTCCCGACTCAGCTCCTCTACCGCAGGCCAGCTCGCCGCACGCGCCACCAAGGCGCGCATCAACGCATTAATACTGATGACACAGGGCTGGGCCGGTAAAGCGGTACAGGCTGCCACAGTCAACAAGACACTCCAACCACTCATGGCCCCACTGACGCTCACATGATGCGCTTGCCCTGGCGGTATCCAGCCGGCACGGTGAGGCGGTAGCAACCACGACCCATGCCTGGTGCGCACATGTACCAGCCCACTCTCCACACAAAACACCTGCCCGCGAACATGGCTGTGCCAGTCATATTCCCGCGTTCCCAGCAAAAACTGCTGATCGGCATCCGCCCCATTCTCGCTGCGCAAGGCAATCAAGGGTGGGCCATCAGCCCAGTCACTATAGTCAGGAACAGAATTTAATCTCATGGCAAGAATTCATTATTTATTGTCAAAACAACGTTATCAGGCATTCTCTCTTTTGTCCAATAATTGGCGCAAGACAAATCAACCTGGATAAAAAATGAAGACTCCTCTCCACATCTGCATCATAGGCGCCGGACTAGGCGGCCTTTGCCTGGCACTAGGCTTGAAAAAACATGGCATCAGTTTTGAAGTCCATGAAAAAGATGCCGCACCTGACAGCCGCAGCCAGGGTTATCGTCTGCGTATAGACCAGCTTGGCCAGACTGCACTTGCCTCCTGCCTGCCCGCCGCGCTGTATGACTTGTTCCAGCACACCTGCGCCCTGCCTTCAGCTCAGGTCAACACCCTCAATCCACAACTTGAGACTCTGACAGACAAATGGGTAAAAGACTGGCAGCATGACAAAGCTGGCGCAGATACTGTGCCAGATCTAAAAGCCGACCGCCTCAGCATGCGCCAAGTCTTGCTGAGTGGCGTACAAGAGCATGTGCACTTCAATAAAAACCTGATTGGCTACAGCGAACAGGCCGATGGCAAAATCCTCGCCCAATTTGAAGATGGCAGCAGCAGCCTGGCCGATATACTCATTGCCGCCGATGGCGTGCATTCAAGGGTCCGTGATATCCGCTTTCCCGACTTGGTCCCACAAGACACAGGCAGCATCTGCATCTATGGCAAAACCGCATATAGCGATGATGTGCGCCAGCAAGTAGCCGTGCAATTACAAACCGGCACCTCCATCATCTTTGCCCATGAAATAGCAGCCGTCGTAGATACCATGTTATTCCGCGATGATGTGCAAGCAGACGACACCAGCATTAGCCCCAGAGCAGATTACATCTACTGGGCCCTGATAGGCAAACGCTCCAGCTTTGGCCTGCACAATGACCAGCGCCTCCCCGCGACCTCACTCGCCATACACAACTGCCTGACGCAGACGACAGCAAACTGGGCCACAGGATTACAAGCACTATTCCAACTGACACCCACAGCAGCACTGGCCCTGCTACCCATCAGGACAGCCAGCGACATGCCCGTATGGAACACGCATGGCATCACCGCCCTGGGAGATGCCAGCCACGCCATGAGCCCCGCCAGCGGTCTGGGTGCCAATTCCGCCCTGCATGATGCCGCCGCCCTGGTAACCGCTATCCAGCAGGTATATATAGGCGTCAGCACAGCAGAACACGCCATCAGAAGCTATGAAGACCAGGTAAGACAACACAGCTTTGCCGCCCTGCTGGCCTCACAAAAAGGCAGCAAGCAATTATTTGGCAGCAAAGACAAGTCAGCAAACTGAAATCATCCATCAAACAAACATCCAGGCCAGCCATGCAATTCAAGCACCTCAATTTAAGCATCAGCAATGCCCGCGCTGCTGCATTTTTTTTAACGCTACTTCGGTTTTAACACCAGTAAAGAAATACATGGCTTATCTCCAATGCATTCTGTTGCGTTTATTTTTTCTCACTAAACAGCTAAAACATTGCATAATCGCTACCGCGCAATTGCTTGCATATGCTGTAAAAAAAGTGCAATGAAAAAATTCACGCACAATACGGAGACATCATGAATAAAAAAATCACCAGCGTCCTGTTAGTCAGTTTATTCGGAACGATATTAGTTGGATGCGGTGGCGGCAGCAGTAGCAACAGCGCTGGTACCGTCAGCATTGCGCCAGATACCAGCAGTCAAAACCAAATCAGTGCCGGTCTTGTCCCGGTAATCTTGCATGGGCCGGTGCCTGCTGACTCCCCCAAGCCGCCCAGCGGCGCTACCTACGCCATGTCATTGGCGATCCCACCACGCCATCAATGGAATGCCAATTATGGTTATTGTGGTGAAGTCGCCTTCATCAGTGCCGGTTTGTATTATGGCCAGTATGTATCGCAATACACCGCACGGGCTGCCGCCACACCGGGCGTGAATCAAAACGACGTCAGTAGCCAGCTACTCGTTGCTGTCAATGATTTGACGGCAGCAGCCAATATGCATCTGAATGCCATTGAATGGAATGGTCAGGCCAACACAGTCACCACCAACCAATACCTGGCCTGGGTCAAGGGCTATGTCCTGGCAGGCTATCCAGTGATCATGGGTGTCTATGTCAATTGGTATGAGCCTGGAAGCAATCCCTCTGCTGGCTTTTCCAGCTACGACCACATCGTGCCCGTCAATGGCATCGCCTCCAACCACCCCCTGGTACCCGGCTTGAACCAGACTTATTATGCCGACGATATTTTGCAGCTCAGCGACAACAGCGGCACCAACAATATCAACTACCCCAATCAGACCAGTGCACCACCAGTCGCCGCTGCTTATCTGTTCCAATATGGCTTCGACAAATTCCAGATGACACGCACCCAGGCGAACGCCGCAACTGCACCACCATACTCACTTGCCTTGCATAGCAACAGCAGCACTCAAAATGCCGCCGTCGCAATCACCGGTGTCATCGACCTGAATCACGAAACCGTACCAGTACGCCTGGCTACCGACTTGAATTACGAAAACCCGGCAATCACCAAAGGGGCGAATACCGCGCCAGCAGCAGCCCCATTGAGCTTGATCGCAACCGTATACGGTTTGACCGCCGGGGTTAAATACAATGTGTATCAATACAATACACTGACAGCTATCCCCAATTCCGCCTTCAACGCCAACGCCGCTGCGGCCTACCAAAGCTACACATTCACCGCCACGAACTCCAGCTATGTACTTCCCGAAATAAAAATCATGTCAAATCAAGTCGCAGCATTCCGCGCCGTGCCTGCATCAGCACATTAAAGAAATTGATCCAGCCCGCATAGATACCATGACGCTTCGCTACGCGTCATGGTCAGCATAATCATTGGTCTGCAGCCTGTAGGGTGCGTTGTAACGCGCCGATTTCTGCACTACTACCACTCTCGTTTTACCACCACAACCGGTGCATTGCAACGCAACCTACTTACTTCCTTCCTATTTTTACACATGGAATGTCCGTCTTCTCTAGCTCAAAATCAAGCAAAAGAAAATTCCAATTGCACTTGCAACTGAGAATGATTCTCATTTATAATAAACCCGATTAAAATATATTAGTCGTAAAAACTCCCCTTTTTACGATGCTCCCAGCCTCAAGCACGGTGCGATGTCCGTGTCGGCTATGGAGTTGACATGATACGCACCAGCCAGTCGCCGCTAGCCAGTGTCCAATTTTCTAATTAGGAAACACGATGCTAAGCAAGACGCAAATCGCCCTGGCGCTGGGTATGGCATGGGGCATGGCTCCGGCAACTACTTTTGCACAAACTCCCGGCCCAGTCCCACCGACAGAAGCAACTACCCTCAAAGATATTACTGTTACCTCTACGCGTACAGCCAGGACAGTCGATAGCGTGCCCAATACCGTCACCGTCATCCCTGCTGCCAAGATAGAGCAAGAAGGTGGGCGCGATATCAAGGACCTGTTCCGCAATGAACTCGATATCAGTGTACGCGCCGCCCCTACCCGCTTTACAGCGGCTGGCAGCTCCACTGGTCGCGCTGGTAACGAAGGCATCAATATCCGCGGTCTGGAAGGTAACCAGGTCTTGATGCTGGTGGATGGTACGCGTGTACCGGGTAGTTTTTCGTTTGGCGCATTTGCAACAGGCCGTGGTGATTTCCTTGAACTCGATGGCATCAAGACAGTAGAAGTCTTGCGTGGCCCTACCTCCACACAATTCGGTAGCGATGGTCTGGCTGGTGCAGTCAGCTTCCGCACCCTGGACCCGTCTGACCTGCTCAAAAAAGGCCAGTCTTTTGGCGGCTTCGTGCGCTCTGGCTATGCCACTGTGGACCGTTCATGGCGCAATACTGCCGCCATCGCTGGCGACAATGGCAGCTGGCAAGGTTTGCTGCTGCTCAGCGACCGCCGTGGTAATGAAACAGAAAACCGAGCCGACAATGACGCAAAAAACGTCAACCGCACCAAACCAAATCCCGTTGATTTCAATGCCCAATACCTGTTGGGTAAAGCAATCTTCAAAATCGATGGTAATCAGCAAATCGAAGCCAGTGTAGAAGCTCAAAAACGCACGCAGGATACTGAAGTTTACTCTGCCCGCGCCATCCCGCCACTGGCATCTACCAGCACCCTGGACCTCGATACCCGCGACAAGGTAGAGCGCAATAAGCTGAGCCTGGCTCATAGTTATAAAAACCTGAATTCCAGCTGGTTGCACAATGCCGAGACTCGCCTGTACTGGCAAGATGCCAAGGTCAGCCAATACTCTGCCGAAGACAGGAACACCGCCGCTGACCGCACTCGCGACAATCACTACAACACCAGGATCATCGGCTTGTCCAACATCATGGAAAGCAATTTCTCCGGTGCTGTTGAACAAAAACTCAGCTATGGCTTTGACTGGAACCGCACTGAAGTCACCGGCCTGCGCGATGGCACGGTGGCCCCATTTGGCGAGAGCTTCCCGGCCAAGCCTTTCCCTGATACGACTTACACCGTCACAGGCGCCTTCATCCAGGATGAAATCGAAGCAGGCAAGCTGAGCATCATCCCCAGCCTGCGTTATGACCATTACAAACTTGCACCATCGAGTGCAGGTTACACAGGCGGCGCAGTCGCGACCCTGTCTGACAGTGCAGTCACACCGCGCCTGGGTCTGGTATGGCAACTCGACGCTGCCTTTGCACCTTATGCACAATTCGCCAAGGGCTTCCGTGCACCTACTCCTGACCAGGTCAACAATGGCTTTACCAATCTGGCATCTGGCTACACCAGCATAGGTAACTCGCAACTGAAAGCAGAACGTGCCGACAGCGTTGAGATTGGCTTCCGTGGCAAGGTGCAGGGTTTGCGTTATTCCTTCGCCGCATTCGACAATAGCTACAAAGACTTCATCAGCCAGCAAGTAGTGCGTGGCACAGGCACTGCAGTTGACCCACTGGTATTCCAGTACATCAACCTGGCCAAGGCACAGATCCGTGGTGCAGAAGCCCGTGCAGAACTGCAAATTGACAGCAACTGGCAAGCCACTGCCGGTGTCTCTTACACCAAGGGAGACAGCGAAGTTGCTGGCGTAAAAACGCCACTCGACACCATCAACCCGATGAAATTCCTGGCAGGTCTGCGCTATGACACAGCAGCCTGGGGGGCACGTGCGCAATTCCAGCATCATCAAGGCAAGCAGCTCGACAGAATCGCACCAGCAGCGACAACACAGTTTGCACCAGGTTCTTATCACGTCGTTGACCTCGGTGTGTACTGGAAGCCCATGCCAAACCTGACAGTCAATGCCAACCTCAACAATGTCTTTGATACCAAATACTGGGCCTGGTCTGATGTACGCGGCCTGGCTGACAACACCAACGTCAAAGATGCTTACACCGCCCCTGGCCGGAATGCCCAGGTATCAGTTCGTTACGACTTTTAAGAAGGAATCGTCATGCCAGCCCAACATTTGAACCCGCAGCAAAATGCTAAAGTACGTGAAGAATTCGCCAGCATGCGCCGTGAGAAAAAAGCCAGACATCGTGACATCGCAGAAACTTTGGAGATCAGTGAAGGCGAGTTGATCGCTGCCCACGCAGGCACAGCAGCTATAGAAAGCAACTGCCTGCTGCGTGCCACCTGCCTGCGCGCAGAATGGCCAGAAATCATCGCCGCGGTAGAAAGCCTGGGCGAAGTCATGGCCCTGACACGCAATCCCTCTTGCGTCCATGAAAAAACTGGGAGCTACAGAAAAATCAGCCACAACCACCATGTCGGCCTGGTGCTGGCAGGTGAAATCGATTTGCGAATTTTTTATCAGCAATGGGCGTTTGGTTTTGCCGTCACTGAGCAAACAGGAAGTGCTGAAGAACGCAGCGAGCAAAAAAGCCTGCAATTCTATGATGCGATCGGCACGGCCATTCACAAGATCTTTATCAAGCCACAAAGCAATGTAGAGGCTTATGAAGCCCTGGTCGCCAGTTTTACTGCTGTTGAACAGCAAACCGGTATACAAACAAAAGACGCCGCAAAAAAACTGCTGGAACTGGCTGACAAGGATATTGATGTCACCGGCTTCCGTCAGGCATGGGCATCACTGCGTGATACCCATGAATTCTTTGGTCTCATGAAAAAATTTGCCGTGACACGCACCCAGGCATTGCGCCTGGCTGATGAGCAGTTCGTCCAGCAAATCGATATCAGCAGCTGCCAGGACCTGTTGCAGGCAGCCGCTGCCGAAGCCGTGCCTATCATGGTATTCACTGGCAATGCAGGCATGATACAAATCCACTCCGGCCCGGTCAGCAAGATTGCCAAAATGGGCCCATGGGTGAATGTACTTGACCCACGCTTCAACCTGCATCTGCGTGAAGACCATATCGCCAGTGCATGGGTCGTCAAAAAGCCAACCACGGATGGCCTCGTCACTTCACTGGAATTGTTTGATGCCGATGGCGAAACCATCGCCATGTTCTTTGGCGAACGCAAACCCGGCAAGCCAGAACTCTGCGAATGGCGCGCGCTGATCGACAACCTCTTGTCAGAAAGCCAGACATGCGCAGCCTGAGTCCGCAAACCCAGCACAATCGCCTGCGCAGGCAGGCTTTGATGCAACTGGCAGGTTTGGCGGGCTTGGCTGGCTCCAGCTTGCTGCCATCCTTTGCCCTAGCCGCAACCGGCAAAGGCAAGCAGCGCATCATCAGCGTAGGCGGCGCGATCACCGAGATCATCTTCGCCTTGAATGCCAGCAATGACCTGGTCGCAGTCGATACCACCTCCAACTTCCCTGAGAGCGTGCAAAAACTGCCTAACGTCGGTTATGCCCGTGCCCTGTCGGCAGAAGGTGTACTGGCCCTGGCTCCAACGCAAATCATCGCCAGCGAAGATGCAGGCCCGCCTGCCGTGATACGCCAGCTGACATCCTCCGGCATACCACTGGCGGTCTTGCCTGCGCATCACAAGTTTGAAGGCGTGCTCGATCGCATCAAGCAAATTGGTGAACTGACTGGCACACAAGCCCAGGCAGCTACCCTGATGCAAAGCCTGCAGCAGGAATGGACCAGGGTCCGCACGCCGATAGAGCAGCGCAAAGGCAAGAGCCCCAAAGCCGTGTTCATCCTCGCTCATGCACCTAACCAGATCATGGTGGCAGGTCGTGAAACCGCTGCCAATGCCGTGCTTGAATATGCAGGTGCCAGCAATGCCCTGACGGCGGCGAATGGCGGCAATGGGTTCAGTGGCTACAAGCCTTTGACACCAGAAGCCATGATCGCCGCCCAGCCTGACATCATCCTCGTGACTGACCAGGGTCTCAAAGCCTCGGGCGGTATAGAGTCTGTGCTGAAATTGCCAGGTGTGGAACAAACACCGGCAGGCCGCAAGCGCCGCGTGCTGTCACAAGAAGCCATGCTCATGCTGGGCTTTGGGCCACGACTGCCATCGTCTATCAGCCAGCTTGACAGCGCCATCATCAAGGCCATGCAGGCATGAAGACCTCAGTAGCCGTGTCTGGTGAATTGCGAAAAGGTTTACACCAAGGTTTGCAGGCAAAGCTTTTGCAAGGCGGCAGGCCCGGCCTGCTGCTGGTGCTGGGTATCTCCCTGCTTGCCGCTTTGCTGCTGAGTGTGCAATTCGGTGCCGTGCCTGTCACATTGCAAGACTGGCGGACCCTGCTAGCTTTCAACGATGACCAGACTTTGACAGGCAGCAGCTATGTCTTGTGGAATATCCGCCTGCCACGTGCCCTGTTTGCCGTGCTGGTGGGTGCAGCACTCGGCATGTCAGGTGCCTTGACGCAAGGCTTGTTCCGCAACCCGCTGGCAGATCCCAATTTGCTGGGCATTACTGCCGGTGCGGCCGCGGCTGCGGGTTTGAGTATCGTTGTCTTGTCAGGCATGCACTTGCCTATCCCCATGTCCTGGCGCATGTGGATCTTGCCGGTCACTGCGTTCAGCGGTGCGCTGCTGGTTTGCTTTGCACTTGATCGCGTCGCGCGCTGGATTTCTCCTGGTTCCATCGTTGGCCTGCTGCTGACAGGTATAGCCTTGAATGCCCTGAGCGCTGCCGTACTGGGCCTGTGCACTTACCTCGCAACGGACGAGCAATTGCGTAACCTGAGTTTCTGGACCCTGGGTTCACTGGCAGGTGCCAACTGGCTGGCTGCTGGCTTGCTATTGATGCTGTTGTTACCAGCCTGGTGGTGGGTCAGACGCATGATCAGCGCCATGAATGCACTGGCACTGGGCGAAGCTGCGGCTGCCCACGTCGGCATTGATGTACGCCGTTTGCGCACCCAGGTCATTGTGCTGGTCGCTGTACTGACCGGGTTTGCCGTAGCCTGGTGCGGCATGATAGGCTTCATCAGCCTGGTCGCCCCGCATCTGGTGCGCACCATGGGTGGGCCAGATCAAAGACAGGTGATACCACGCTCCATGCTCATGGGTGGTTTGCTCTTGCTGCTGGCTGACACCGTGGCACGCTGCATCGCCATCCCGGCTGAAGTACCAGTAGGTATTTTCACGGCCCTGCTGGGCAGCCCTTTCTTCCTGATCCTGCTGCGTAATGCACGTGGTCGCTTAGCCTGAATCGTCTACACAATCATGTTAATGAAAACCACCACACAACAGGATTTTCTCCAGCTTGACGCCGTCTACGCCAGGCTGGGCAAGAAAGACTTTGGGCCCTTTAACATCAGCATAGGCAAGGCAGAAAAAGTCGCCATACTCGGCCCCAGCGGCGCAGGTAAATCCACGCTGTTAAAACTGCTGTCCCGTGAATTGAAAACCAGCAGCGGCAACATCGCTTTCCAGTCACGCCCGCTGGCAAGCTGGTCCTTGATGGAACTCAGCCGCCTGCGCGCTGTCCTGCCGCAAAACAGTGATGTCGCCTTTGGGCTGGAGACTGATCTGGTCATCAGCCTCGGCCGCGTCAGCCGTGCGCATGACCCTGAACTGTCCAACATCGTCAGGCAGGCAGCAACCATGGCCCATGCCGCCCATTTGCTGGGCCGCCGCTTTGACAGCCTCTCTGGCGGCGAACAGGCACGCATACAACTGGCACGCATCTTTGCCCAGCTGTGGGACCAGCGTGATGGTCTGATACTCGTCGATGAACCGCTGGCAGCACTCGACCCCGGCCTGCAATTTGACCTGCTCGCCAGCCTCGAAGAATATGCGACAGAACGCCAGCATGCCATCGTCGCCATCCTGCATGACATCAACCATGCGATGCAGGCATTCGAGCGCCTGCTGTTAGTCAAGAATGGCCAGCTCGTTGCCGACATCGCCAGCAACCGCGCAGCAGTACCGGCGCTGGAAGACTTATACGATATCGCCCTGACCTGCATGCATAATGAAGAAGGCGATTTGCTGGTCACTCCCTTACGTGCTTCATCCCGCGCCAGGAAAAGCGCATACGAAAAAATGGATCAATGTAGCAATGCGTAAATTATCTCGATTAGCAAGTGCAGCCACAGCACTGGCCACAGCCAGCCTTTTATCAGCATGCGCGACTCAGGCTGAAAATCCAGTCAGCGGCAGCAAGATATTGTTATTGGGCGAAGTCCATGACAACCCAGACGGACATGCGCAACGCTATGCCGACCTGCAAAAACTGGTCATCGCTGGATGGCGTCCCGCCATCGCCATGGAACAATTCGACCGCGAAAACCAGGCCGAACTCACCCAGGCACAGGCAACTTGCACTGATGCAGACTGCATCATCAGCAAGCTCGGCAACAAGCGCTGGGAATGGCCGCATTATCGCCCCGTCATCCAGCTCGCCATCGATTACAAACTACCGCTGCTGGCTGCCAATCTGTCCCGTAGCGATGCTGCCCGTGTCATGCGTGAAGGCTATGCCGCCGTGCTCGACAAAAACACCATCACCGGCTTCAAGCTCGACCAGCCCTTGCCTGCCGTGGTAGTCGATGGCCAGCGCGCCGCCATGGAAAGCGGCCATTGCGGCAAGATGCCAGACAATATCGTCCCCAGCATGGTCAGGGCACAAGTCGCGCGTGATGTCGTGATGGCCAAGGTCGTCGCTGACAATGCTGACCGTGGTGTCGTCCTGCTGGCTGGCAATGGCCACGTCAGGCGTGACCTTGGTGTGCCTGTATGGCTGCCTGCCAGTCAGCAAGCCGGCCTGCAAATCCATGCTTATGTAGAAACTTATGTAGAAGCAGATGACAGAAAATCAGGAAGCGTATCCACTGCGTCCACTGCATCCATCTATGACGTCAGCCATGTCGTCAAGACACATACCCGTCCCGATCCATGCCTGAGTATTCAAGCACCAAAAAATCCAACTTAGAACCCAGCTTAGAACCCAACCTAGAACCCAACTTAAGCCTAGCGCAGAGGAACACATGAAACATCAGTCATCAGCCAACGCTTGCCAGCACCTCGGCCTGGCTACAAGTAAAGTCGGCGAAGTCATGATCTGCCCTGAATGCGGGGTAGTCCACCTGTCTTTGAACCATGTGTCCCTGCGCTTTGATGTCGAGGCTTTCCGCGTGCTCGCCTATATGCTGGCAGAAGCGCAGTTAAATATAGAAAGCTATGATGCGCGCCTGCCCAAAACACCGGAAGCGCCTCACGTCACCGGCTTTGAAATAGCACCGGGCAAAAAAATGCATTAAGCAAATCATTAGGCAAATCATCAAGCAAATTTATGCAACATCACCTGGTCGGAAGTATCAAGAGGAGTACTGTATGTGTGAACATGACAAACATAGTATTGCATTAACACCAGAAGCGACACCGGCAGGTTCACGCCGTCGCCGCATCTGGGATTTGACGCATGAATGCCATTGCCCCGTCGTCGGTGTCTGCATCCCACTGACGACCTTGCGACGTATCGTCAACAAGGCCATGAATGGCCAGGCCATAGCCGAAGACTATGAAATCCATGTCGGCGCGATTGCTGAGTGTGGCCGCCGCAACCGTCTGTCAGAAGCCATACAGCAAGAACTGGAACAGCGCTATGCCCGCACCATACAGGAATTTCGTGCGGCAAAAACAGTAGAAGCCGTCACCCGCCTGTGGCTGGCCGCCATCGACAAAGGCGATGTCGCCGGTGCTTTCTGGGCCGCACTGACACACCCACGTTGCGACGCTGATTTGCAAGACGGCTTATGCCGCGACATGCATATGCTGCAGCACCAGGCCGGTGCCAGCGTACGCATAGACATCGCCCGCTTCAATGCCCTGGTTGAACAAAACAAATTATTGACCCGCGAACTGGGCCGCGTGCAAGAAAGACATAACCGCGCCCTGGCAGAAAAAACCCGCGAAATAGAAAAACAAAATACCCAGCTAATACAACTGCGTGCAGAAAGCATAGGTAAGGACAGCAGCATCCATTTCCTCAGTTGCGACTTCGCCGCGCTAAAAGCAGAAATCCCTGAACTGGAAACCCGCCAGCGCCTGCTCAAGAAAATCGAGCAAATGGCTGAGCGCCAGACCGAAACAGAAAACCAGGTGCGCGAGCTGAAACAAAAACTCGCAGAAGCCAGCAAAGCCGCCGCCGACATACAAGAGCAGGCAGCCGAGCAAAGCAGGCAACAGCCAGAAGAAAAAGTCTACCCCATCACCCTGCACCTGAAGCAAAAGACCGTGCTGTGTGTAGGTGGCCGCAGCGGCAATGTACCCACCTACCGCGACCTCATAGAACGCATAGGAGGCCGCTTCGCCCACCATGATGGCGGCCTCGAAGACAACCAAAGCCTGCTCGACGCCAGCCTGGCCGCCGCCGACCTCGTCATCTGCCAGACCGGCTGCATCAGCCACACCGCTTACTGGCGCGTCAAGGATTTCTGCAAACGCACCGGCAAACGCTGCGTCTTCGTAGAAAACCCCAGCGTCTCATCACTGGCACGCGGACTGGAAAAATTCTCGGAAGATGAAACAGTAAATACAGAAATGGCCAGTCAATAAAAACGTAATTCCCTCTGTAGGAGCGGCTTCAGCCGCGAACAGCAAATGCAGCAATGCCAACATCACGCACAGCCGACGCAGCAGAACATTCGCGGCTAAAGCCGCTCCTACGAAAAACCAGCACTTACTGCAATGAGCACCTCACTTCAGGACATCCGCAACATTCACGATATCCACCCCCTGCATTTGCCCCAGCCAGCTATCAAACCAGGGTTTGTGTGAAACACCGACGACAGACAACACACGTGCCCCCGGGCGCTCACGGAAAGTTTCACGGATATTGGCAACCATGCGCATATTGCGTATCTCCCAGCCAGCCACCCAGATCTGCGGATAACCTTCTGCAGACTTGGCGCGCATAGCCGGTACCACATTCGTCTCGGCATAAATCCGCAAGCCTTCTGGTTCGCTGATATAGCGGTACAAAGGCAAAAGGTCGGTGGCCAGCATCAATTCCTCTTCCCGCTTCTTACGCAGTTTCTGGTCTTGATTACCTGCCGCCCAGGCAGATTCAATGGAGCGTACAAAAGCCTTGATATCGGCCACATCAATACGGTCACCAGTATGGTTATCCACGGCATGAACGCGCTGCAAACCCAGGCGTGCTGCCAGTTGCGCAGCGATCAGGTAGTTTTCATTATTGCGTTTTCCAGCCTGCATGAGCTTTTCTACCAGCGCCTCATTCAAGCCATCGCCCGCATGGCGCTCCGCTTCTGGCAATTGCAGCCATTGCACATAGGCCGATGCCGTATCATACGAAGCCATGAACAAGGCCGCGAGACGACGGCGTTGCGCTGGCTTTACCTGCATTGTCTGCTTTGGCCAGGCTTTCAGCAACTTGTCCGCCTCAGCCATCGCCGCAGGCGCATCCAGGCCCGTCGCCAGCCTGGCTGCTTCGACCGATGCGCAATAGTCAGCACCATATCTGGCGACATGACGGGCGGCCATATCACATTCTTCACCAGACTCAGTTTCTATCGTAATGATCTCTGGTTTGAATTTCGCCAGCTTGTCGAGCACACCGTCCAGCGACGCAGGTTTGAAGCTGGCTGGCATGCCACGCAAATGCACAGTCCCCAACACCAGCACTTGGGCACGCGGCCCCGCCATGTCACGATCCAGCGTCGTCAGATCAAGCTGCGCCTGTGCCAGAACCGGCATCGCTACACTTGCAAACAGAATCCGTTTTACCCATAGCCCCATACCTTACCTCCAGTCGAATAAATCTTGAGAATGTAGGGTATGCCTTAGGTATGAACAAGAAGAAATGGACAGAATGCAGTTATCGCTGCATGGAATGCAAAAATCAAAGCATAACCAGAAACTCAAGTATGCTTAATGATCAAGCTTAACAATTTCTGGCGCATTTTCAGCGCTATAAATAATACGCAATTCATCAGTAATACTATAATCCGACGCTGTTTCTCTTGAAGTATCCAACATCAAACGGTCATGGATAATCACATGACCCGACTTGTTATCCAACTGAACAATATAATCTTCAGTGATCTTGGTAATACGACCAGTGTACTGCCCATTCAATACATCGGCATCGTGTAAAGCTGCTTGGCCTGCTTGCGCAAATTCATGGTCTATCTCACACTGTTGCCTTTCCCTGGATTGCAGCTGGGCGACTAATTTTTTCATTGTCCATGACCTGGCCTGATCATCAAGCGCAAATGTATCCATATCAGTCACAGCCTGCAAACTGGCTTTTTCAAAATCCACAGAGTTATCATAGATAAAAGCAGCATCGGCGATTTCTACGGCTTTTGGCAGTAGCGCCAGCGTCCTGTGGTAACGCTCTTTCACTTTATCAGGTGCGACAAAATGCCCGGTCGTGGTTTTTGTTTTGAAACGATTCGTGACCCGCGCCACATTTTTTTCAGGATCATCAGTCGCGATAAATATCAGTAAAACCCGGTACGCCTGGTTTTTCAGTTTCACCAACTCATTGATTCTGGATGAGTGCGACATCACCGTTTCAAATGCAAATGTCTGGTGCTTTTCTATTGCCGCGGTGCGCATGGAAACGGCGGCATTGAACGCCGCCCAGTCACGTTCATCCTGGGTAGCAAAATCGCCCGCCATGTCTTTGGCAAACTGGTCCGGGTTGATAAAATAATGTGGGGTCGCAAAGATGTCACCAAGTGCAGCCAAGCCTGTCTTCTTCACTTCTTCGATGAGCGTGGTCTTCCCACTACCATTGGGGCCAGCAAATACCATCACATAAGGTGTATCTTGGTTCAAGCGATGTTGAGTAGTCATCATAAAAAAAGCAGTCAGCAGCCTTGTTTGTTGATAGGTAGTTTATTGGGTGCTGTTTGCTCAAGCCGCAGTGGGTGTTTTGCGATGCTTAATTGCACTCGCCAGATCGCCAGATGACATTTGCTGCATGGCTATCTGGGTTGTAACATCTTCATGCTTCAGGGCTTGTACTTTTTCTTTGATGATGTCGAGGGAATTTTTCATGTCGCCAGTCAAGGCCTCATCCCATTGTTTTGCAGTAGCCCCAATGATAGTAGTCTCGCCATCCAAGCGAGTCGGTGAGCTAAAGCGGCCAGACGTTTTGGCAGTCATGATAAAACTCCTGTATCTAACATTTTTATTATAGTCGATTTGCAAATTTCGATACGTGGGTGCATCAGTGCATCGATGCGCTTCGAGCTTGGATCCGCCAATTCAAATCAACTCTATACTCTGCAAATTCAAATAACTACTCTCCCGTATCGTCGTCACAAAATCACTGAGATAAGCCTTGGCAGACAAATCCGGCAGGCAAGCCGCATACAACCTGCCAGTCAAGCCATCTGCTGTAATACGCTTGGGCAGTACATAATCGCGGTTCACATAATTTTGTGCGGCCCACACCGGCAAGGTGGCGATGCCGCGTTTGCTGGCCACCAGTTGCAGCATGGCGACTGTCAATTCGGTGGTGCGTCTGACAGTATCCACGCCGGCTGGTTTCAAGACCTGACGTACCACATCCAGCATTTCATCTGGCACGGGATAAGTAATCAGAGTATCAGTCGCAAAGTCTTGTGCCACCAGATAATCCCGCGTCCCCAGCACATGGTCTTTGGCGATCAAGGCAATGATCTCGAAACGGAACAAGGGGTGATAAGCCACGCTTTCATCGGCATCCATTTCCGACACAATCGCCACATCCGCCTTGTGACTATACAGCAGCCCTACAGGGTCAGCCTGGAAGCCGGACACGATATCCAGCTCCACCTCAGGCCAGCGCTGGCGGAATACATCCATGGCTGGCATGAGCCAGTCAAAGCAGGTATGGCATTCGACCGCAATACGCAATTGCCCGGCCACGCCCTGGGCCAGGCGCGCCAAGTCGCGCTCGCAATTGGCGACTTGCGGCAAGATGCTGTCGGCCAGTTGCAGCAGGCGCTCACCGGCTGGTGTAAAGCGTATGGGCGTGGTCTTGCGCTCAAATAGCGGCATGCCATGATGCTCTTCCAGCAACTTGATCTGGTGCGACAGGGCAGACTGGGTGAGATTCAGCAAGACCGCAGCCCGCAATAAATTGCCGGATTCGCGCAGGGCATGCAGGGTTTTCAGGTGGCGTAGCTCTAGTATGGATTGCATGATCTCTGAGCCTTGCAGGCTCCATTATGAATAAAATTCAAGATGATTCTTAAAATATGTCGTTTGAATCATAGTTAATTCTAACCCATCATACTAAAACCAAGATAGGAGAATGAAAATGACAACCACAGCACACACCCTGGGCTTCCCCCGCATAGGCGCCCAAAGAGAATTAAAATTCGCACAAGAATCCTTCTGGCGCGGCGATATCACCGAAGCCACCCTGCACGAAACCGGCAGCGACTTGCGCGCCCGCCACTGGGGTTTGCAAAAGCAGGCTGGCCTGGATTTTGTCAGCGTCGGCGATTTTGCCTGGTATGACCAGGTCTTGAACACCCTGGCCCTGCTGGGTGCCCTGCCTGCACGCTTTGGCTTTGATGCCAGGCAACTGAGTCTGGCAGACTACTACGTCGCGGCCCGCGGCAACCCCCAGCATTTCGCAATGGAAATGACCAAATGGTTTGATACCAACTACCATTACCTCGTCCCAGAATGGACTGCAGATACCAGCTTTGATGGCGGGGTAGACTGGCTGTTTGAAGAACTGGCACAAGCCCAGTCCCTGGGCCACAAGGCCAAAGCTACCCTGGTTGGCCCGCTGACTTTGCTCTACCTCGGTAAAATCAAGAGCGGCCTGACGATCAAGCTGGATTTGCTGCCCAAGATCATCCCCGCCTACCAGCGCCTGCTGGCACGCCTGCAAGAGCAAGGTGTGGAATGGGTACAGATAGATGAGCCCATCCTGGCACTGGACCTCGACAATGCCTGGCTGGATGCCTTTGTGCTGGCCTACAATGCCCTGGCACAAAACACGCCAAAAATCTTGCTGTCGACTTATTTTGAATCAGTACAGGAACGTGCCGCCCTGCTGCATGCCTTACCTGTTACTGGCGTCCATCTGGACCTGGTACGTGCACCCCAGCAATTACCTGCCCTGCTGGTCAACTGGCCACAAGACCGTGTCTTGTCTGCCGGTGTCATTGATGGCCGCAATATCTGGCGCGCCGACCTGACAGCCTTGCTGGCCGACTTGCAAGCTGCCCATGCGCAATTGGGCGACAACTTGTGGCTGGCCGCCAGTTGCTCATTGCTGCATGTGCCAGTAGACCTGGCAGCAGAAACCGCACTCGATGCAGAAACCCTGAGCTGGCTGGCCTTTGCCACCCAAAAACTCGATGAAATCACCGCCCTGAAGCAAGCCCTGAATGGCAATGCCGCCAGCGTCGCCCAGCAATTCAAGGCTGCCGAGCAGGCTGTCAGCAGTCGACGCACCTCAGTACGCATCCACAACCCCATTGTACAAAAACGCCTGGCTGCGGTTACAGAACAGGATGTCACCCGCCATAATGCTTTTGCAGGCCGCATCAGCGAACAGCAAAAACGTTTTGCGCTGCCCCTATTCCCTACGACCAGCATAGGCTCCTTCCCGCAAACCAAGACCATACGCCAGGCCCGCGCCGCCTATAAGCGTGGTGACTTGTCTCATCTCGAATACCTCGAAGCCATGCGCGCAGAAATCCGCCTGGTCGTAGAACAGCAAGAAAAGCTCGACATCGACGTACTCGTCCACGGTGAGCCAGAACGCAATGACATGGTTGAATATTTCGGCGAACAACTGTGGGGCTATGGCTTCACCCTGAATGGCTGGGTACAAAGCTATGGCTCACGCTGCGTCAAACCACCCTTCATCTATGGCGATGTCTATCGCCCGGAAGCCATGACAGTCAGCTGGAGCGAATACGCCCAGAGCCTGACTGACAAAACCATGAAAGGCATGCTGACCGGCCCAGTCACCATGCTGCAATGGTCTTTCGTGCGCGACGACCAGCCCCGCTCCACCACCGCCCTGCAAATCGCCCTGGCCCTGCGTGATGAAGTCGCCGACCTTGAAAAAGCGGGCATAGGCATGATACAAATAGACGAACCCGCCTTCCGCGAAGGCCTGCCGCTGAAACAGCAAGACTGGTCCGCCTACCTCGACTGGGCAGTGCGCGCCTTCAAACTCAGTTCTGCCGTCGTCAGGGATGATACGCAAATCCACACCCACATGTGCTATTCAGAATTCAACGACATCCTACCCTGGATAGCCGCCATGGATGCTGACGTCATCACCATAGAAACCTCACGTTCGGACATGGAATTGCTCGACGGCTTCGGCGAATTCGCCTACCCGAATGACATAGGCCCCGGCGTGTATGACATCCACTCACCACGCGTACCCAAGGTCACAGAAATGCAAAGGCTACTGCAAAAAGCCCGCAGCGTACTCCCCGACGCCCGCCTCTGGGTCAACCCCGACTGCGGCCTCAAAACCCGCGACTGGCCAGAGACGATAGCCGCCCTGGAAAACATGGTGCAGGCAGCCAAGTTGTTGAGAGCGACTGTGGCAGCGGATGATGAAGAGCATCAGGATTGCTGTTGATAGGTCTTAGTAAGTTGGTTTGAATTGATGTACGGGCACATGCTCACTTTATTGTGAGCTTGTGCCTTTGTGCTCTACAACTTATGTCCTGCGCCTTACATCATGGGCACATGAACGCTGAATGATAGTGTTGAGTGACAGGAAAATTGCAAACAAAATCTAACTGAAAAAAGCTAGTTCAAGTCAATATCTACACAGCATGCGGCAAACCATTCATTCAGATACTGAGTGAAAACACGGTACAAGCTGCAAATCGCTGAGAGCGAAAATAGCGCCAGAATCAGTGATCCGGTCCGATCAGCGCGAGCCCCCACCCTACGCCATGGTCGATTGAGCATGCACATATTGCGTTTCATGACTGCAACAATGGATTCTGTCGCTTTGCCAAGGTAATTTCCTTGCCAATTCCTTATGCTGTCGTTTCATTCATCAACCCCTTTTTGAAAAATCCATCATGCGCGCATACCGTCAGCCAGCATCATCCCGTCCAGCTACCACATCCTTAATATTACTTAGCCTGATTGCATTTTCTCTTGCGGGCTCAAGTGCTTATGCAGGAACGGCTGCGGCTACGTCGGTACTACCAGGCATGAAGTCGCTGGCAGGGCAATGTGACGCCATACTGCAAGGGATGTCTGATACTGGGCCAGGCACCGTGGTACTTGCCGCGCGCAAAGGTGAGCTTATTTGCACTTCAGCACGAGGCATGGCTGACATGGAACTAGGTCTGGCATTGAAGCCTGAGCAGAAATTCCGGATAGGTTCCATCACCAAGCAGTTCACCGCCGTTGCGCTATTAAAATTGGTAGATCAAGGTAAAGCCAGGCTGGACGATCCCTTATCCAAGTACCTGAGCGATTTTCCTGATGCCAGCAAAATCACCTTGCTGCAGTTACTCAATCACACAGCGGGTGTCAGCGACCTCACCAACGCTCCCAATTTTGCAGAGACAACCCAAAGGATAGATACCACCAGTAAAGACCTGGTCAAATTGATCAGCGTATTACCGGCAGACTTTGCACCAGGTACTTCATGGAAATACTCCAATTCTGGCTATATTCTGTTGAGTTCCGTGATCGAAAAAATTACCGGAAAAAGCTGGAATCTCGCGCTGGACGAATTACTCTTCAAGCCACTCAATCTCAAGGATACTGGCTGGGAAAACCCGGAGCAAGTCTGGCCTGGGCTGGTGCGTGGCTACCAGAAAAACGCCCAGGGGGGCTATGCCCCTGCCAGCCCGATGAGCATGACCGTACCGCAAGGTGCCGGTGCCCTGATCTCCACGGTCAATGACTTGTGGCACTGGAACGAAGCCCTGCATGGCGGGCACATACTGTCGACAGCATCGTATCAGCAAATGACGACGCCACAAGGGGCGGCAGCAAAAGAACGTTACGGCTTTGGCATACTTAACAATCAGGTGCGCGGTCATGCTGCCTTGTGGCATAACGGCGGCATTAATGGCTTCGTCACTGCTTTGACGTATATACCGGACAGTGGCACCACGGTCGTGCAACTGAATAACCTTGAAGGCCCTCCCAAGCCTTATTTGATGCAATTGGCGGCGCAAGTCATAGGCGATCCCTTTGTTGTTCTCACGCGTGAAAAATGGACAGAAGAAAGCATGAAAAATGTGCAAGGCATCTACGCCAAAGATGGCGTGACACGCGCCATCAAATTCCAGGATGGAAAACTCTATTCCCGACGCCAGGGCGGACAAGACCTGGCACTCATTACCGCAACGCAGGAGCGACTAGGCTTTGACATAGATGCGCTCACCTGGATGGAATTGGTACGCGATGGACAGAAAAAAATTACCGGTCTCAACTTTTACCCACAAGGCAGTTCTGCAAGTGAGCTATGGGCACGTCAGGGTGACCTGCCAGCAGAAACAGCAGCCCCCACATTAAGCGAAGTACAACTCGCACGACTTGTCGGTTCATACACCAGCCCAGCGTTCAGTGTCGACATCAGGCGTACCGCCAAGGGCGGCCTGGAAGTCCAGGCCAAAGGCCAACCCAGTGCCGAGATTGTGGCTACCGATGTCAATAAATTCAAGCTCACCGTGGTTGATGCAAGCCTGGAATTTGATGCCCAAGGGCCGCTCGCAGAAAACGTCATCTTGCGCCAGGGTGGGCATGAAATAAAGATGCAGCGTGTCGGTGGGAAATAGGCTTACGCTGAAACAGCAAGATTGACTGCCTATTTTGACTGGTAGCACGCACCTTCAAGCTGAGTTCTGCTGTCCTCAGGAATAATTACACAGATGTGCCATTCAGGATTCCACGACATCCCGCCCTGGATAGCCGCCATGAATGCGGACGTTCACCATAGAGACCTTTCGCTCGGACATAGATTGCTGATTTGCACTACTGGAGAACATGGCATAGGCTGCCAAGTTGTTAAGAGCGACTACGGAGGTGGATGATGATGAGCATCAAATTATTACTAAAACTACCAGCCAAGATCAAGCTGGCATAGGGCTCTATGCCAGCATAGCTGGTTCAAATTGATTATATGGATCACATCCTTGCACGACTTGCCAACAACAGTTTTATACTTGCTTTATACATCTCTGACAGTTGGTGTCAGCCTCGCTAAAGCCCTATACCATATTTTATGTTAACTAGGGTTATCGCAATCAGACCAGGCAAATTAAGGATACTCTACCTATATCACCATTCATCCCAGAAACCATCTTGCCGGGCTATGCTACCCAGACTATGCTAATTGGTGAAAATGAAATCTGACAACTAAACAATCAACATTACAAGCCGATGTATAATGCGTCCTGAGGACGCATTATACATCGGAATAAGTAAAATTAAAACTTATTTTTATTTAACACAACCTAACATTTAAATTAATTACTCCAATCTTGACAAAGAAAAATATTTATGTTAAAAGTAATGCTTACGTCCTCAGGACGTAAGCATTACTTTTATAGTTTAATTTAAATATTATATTATGCAACTGTCAATTGTTGGCGCATTAGGTCTCTATCTACTGAAAGAGCATCGCTCCCCAGTCGTGTCACTATATGACCTAAGCGTGGCAGCGTTACGCCTGTATGCGCGCAAAGAGTATGCGGGGGATAAAATCAAAAACATTCGCGCTGAAGCACCAAGACGCGACAATATTGTTAAATTTCGCAACTCCATGATGGAAAATGGGATATTAGAAGCAAGGAATGATTTCCCCAGAAACTGTTTTTTACTAACGGCTAGTCCATTCAAAGATCCCTTTGATCTTGCTTGCGGTCTTGATTCGTTTTGCTACATCTCACACTTATCAGCAATGTCATATCACGGCTTAACCGATAGATTCCCCAAAAGATTATTTTTAACGACACCAACAACACCCATTTGGAAAGAAAGAGCGGAAGCAAAAATGGTCAAAGACCTAGGCGAAAACTATGAGCTATTCAAAAATTTGGCCTTTCCTGTTCTTAATAGGCACTCTTTCGACAATTTCAACAAATCGAATGTCAATTATTTGGTAACAAAACTTGCTGATCAGGGTGCCTACATCAGCCCTTCAGACAGACCAATACGAGTGTCAAGTATTGGGAGAACATTTTTAGATATGCTACGTAAGTCAGAATTATGCGGCGGAATGAACCATGTAATTGATGTCTTCACGGAACAAGCTAAAACTTATCTCCCTCTCATCATTTCTGAAATAGATCGCCATGGAGAAAAAATTGAAAAGGTCCGTGCTGGCTACATACTTGAAGAGCGCTGTAACATCATTGGCAATCCTAAAATCGAGTCATGGATTCAATTCGCTCAGCGTGGAGGATCCCGCGTTCTTGATCCATCGGCGCCATATTGGTCTACTTTTTCAGAGAAATGGTGTCTGTCAATTAATGTGAGCAATTAAGTTATGAATCAGATTGAAGAGTGGGTAAATTTATCGAAAGACAATACTGAATTAAATTTTCGCAGAGTAGTTCATATTGTTCTTCACGCCATTTCATCTCATCATGAATTACAGCCAGAAATGATCATGAAGGGCGGTATTTTGCTTGCAATTATTTATCGAACAGGTCGCTATACAAAGGATATAGACTTTTCCACTCCCAAGCATTACAAAGAGTTTCAAAATGGAGAGGATGAATTTATCCGAAATTTAGAAAATGCTATAAAGATTTCCGCAGAAATTTTACCCTTTGGATTAGCATGCCGAATACAGAAAAGAGAACTTAAACCTGGGTCTGAGGGTAATTATCAGACTTTGCATCTTAATATCGGATATGCTTTGAAGAGTCAAAAAAATGAAATGGCAAAATTGAATGCCGGCTCATCGGCGAAGGTCGTATCGATTGATTACAGTTTTAACGAAAAGGTCGGCGATATCGGCCTTGTTGACGCAGGAGGTGAGGATCTTCGAACATATGGTCAGTTAACTGTTATTGCAGAGAAATTTAGAGCTCTTCTACAACAAACTTCAGGTAATGGGGGGCGTCGCAAAGGATCACCAAGAGGGCAAGATATTTTTGATTTGCATACCATTTTGACCGAATATCCAGTTAATCCAGAGGAATATACATACTTGTTAAGTCTCTTGATTTCAAAATCAAAAGACCGCGACCTAATAGTTAACAAAAATTCCATGAGCAATCCGGAGATTAAAGAAAGAAGTAAACAACGCTATCTACAGTTGGAAGATGAAATTGATGGTGTTTTGCCAGATTTCAACTTGGCATTTGATGCTCTCAAAAAATTTTATGAGACGCTACCATGGGCTGATAATAGTTAAGCTGATCGAAAATTGATCTTGAGTCAGCGCGCATACTATATTGACTCCCTGTCTATCACTTCCTCTTCTTGAATTTTTTTCACCAATTAACGTTTACGTTAACGTCAATTCTTGTGCTATTCTAAAAATAACAGGTGCACACCCCAATCTCTTGGGTTGTGTTAAACGGGAAAGTGGTCGTCCTGATCGTTGTCACTGGCTAGTGACAGTAGCTATCAAGACCTAAAAACGTATTTACGCTCGCGCTTAAGATAGTAAATATGTTCCAAGCCCCTGCTGCCTCCGCAACGGTAAGCGAGTGCGGTTACATCATCCACGCCACTGGTCATGCATGACTGGGAAGGCGATGTAACAAGACTTGCAAGCCCGGATACCGGCCTGTTGATCGCTGAGAAAAACATTGCGGAAGGCTATGTTTGGGATATGGCATGGCACGCCTGATGGCGGGCGTGTGCTTATCTTCATTACTGGTCTTTCACTGTTTTCCCAAGGTCTGGTCACGTACGGAAGGTGCGTGGCGGGTGTGCGCCCACACGGTGTATGCCCATGGTCAGGATCGTTGCTGCGGCAAGTTTTTGTATGCAGTGGCCATTCTGTTTTCAGGCATCAGTGCGGCCGTTGTTGCGGGCAAAGCCCGCCGTCTGTCCGTGCACAATCAGGAAGGTACAGGAAATCACCATGGCAACTCTTACCCAGGTTCCCAACGTCAAACTGCTCATCAACGGCGAACTGATAGACTCCAAATCCACGCAATGGCGCAATGTGATCAACCCGGCCACGCAACAGGTGCTGGCCCATGTGCCGTTTGCCACGCCAGATGAAATGCAGGCTGCAGTCGATGCTGCCAAGGCCGCTTTCAAGACCTGGCGCAAGACAGCGATAGGTACACGCGCCCGTATCTTTTTGAAATACCAGCAACTGATACGTGAAAACATGGCCGAGCTGGCTGCGCTGCTGACAGCCGAACAGGGCAAGACCCTGGCCGATGCTGAAGGCGATATTTTCCGCGGCCTGGAAGTGGTTGAGCATGCCGCCAATATCGGCAACCTGCAAATGGGCGAAATTGCCAATAACGTCGCCAGCGGTGTTGATACCTATACTTTGAACCAGCCGCTGGGCGTGTGCGCTGGCATTACCCCTTTCAACTTCCCGGCGATGATACCGCTGTGGATGTTCCCTATGGCGATTGCCTGCGGCAATACCTTCATCCTGAAACCATCCGAACAAGACCCCATGGTCACCATGCGTCTGGCTGAACTGGCTATGCAAGCTGGTGTACCACCTGGCGTACTGAATGTGGTGCATGGTGGTGAAGACATCGTCAATGCGATTTGCGACCATCCTGATATCAAGGCGGTGTCCTTCGTCGGTTCTACCCGCGTAGGCACGCATGTGTATAACCGCGCGACACTGGCAGGCAAACGTGCACAGTGCATGATGGGTGCCAAGAACCACGCCATCGTCCTGCCAGATGCAAATAAAGAACAAACCTTGAACAACCTCGCCGGTGCTGCCTTTGGTGCGGCTGGCCAGCGTTGCATGGCCTTGTCTGTGGTCATACTGGTTGGTGAAGCCAACCAGTGGGTGCCAGACTTGCTGGATCGTGCCCGCAGCCTCAAGATCAATGCAGGCGCTGAAGCAAACACAGACATAGGCCCGGTCATTTCCTGCACTGCCAAAGAACGCGTAGAAAGCCTTATCGCCCAAGGTATTGCTGAAGGTGCCAATCTGGTGTTGGATGGCCGCGCACCCAAAGTGCCGGGCTATGAGCACGGCAACTTCGTTGGCCCTACAGTCTTCACTGGCGTCAAGCCTGGCATGCGTGTGTATGAAGAAGAAATTTTTGGCCCTGTGCTGTGCATCATGCAGGCAGATACCCTGGCTGAAGCCATCGCCATCATCAACGCCAACCCTAACGGCAATGGCACGGCACTGTTCACCCAGTCTGGCGCTGCGGCTCGTACCTTTGAAGAAGATATCGATGTAGGTCAGATCGGCATCAACGTGCCTATCCCTGTGCCTGTGCCGCTGTTTTCATTTACCGGTTCACGTGCATCCAAGCTCGGTGACCTGGGGCCGTATGGCAAACAAGTCATACAGTTCTACACCCAGACCAAGACCATCACGGCACGCTGGTTTGATGACAGCGTCAGCGCTGGCAAGGTGAATACGACCATCTCTTTAAAATAGGGGGATGGCCATGGACTTCGAATTGAACGAAGACCAGCGCGCCTACCAACAATCTGCCCGCAGCTTTGCCGCCCATGAAATGGCGGCACAGGCGGCGCATTGGGATGCCAATGCCCACTTCCCCCTGGACGTGATTGCTCACGCCGGGGAGTTGGGCTTTTGCGGCCTGTATGTGCCTGAAGAACTGGGCGGGCTGGGTTTGACGCGGCTGGATGCAGCAATCATTTTTGAAGAGCTGGCGCGCGCCTGCCCTTCGACCACGGCTTACATCACGATACACAATATGGCAAGCTGGATGATTGCCAACTGGGGTACACCAGAAGTACAGCAGGAATGGGTACCCAGGCTGGCCGCAGGCAAGAAACTGGCTTCATATTGCCTGACCGAAGCTGGCTCAGGCTCTGACGCGGCATCACTGCGCACCAGCGCCCGCCTCGATGGTGACAGCTATATCCTCAATGGCAGCAAGGCCTTTATCTCGGGCGCTGGTGCCACCAATATGCTGGTCGTCATGGCGCGCACGGGTGGCGATGGTGCTGGTGGTATCTCTGCCTTTGCCGTACCGGCAGATTTGCCGGGCATCAGCTATGGCAAGAAAGAAGACAAGATGGGCTGGAACAGCCAGCCCACCCGCACTGTCAATTTTGACCAAGTACGCATACCGCGCAGCCACTTGCTGGGTGAAGAAGGTGCAGGCTTTCGCATTGCCATGCGTGGTCTCGATGGTGGCCGCATCAACATCGCCACCTGCTCCATCGGTGCGGCGCAGTCAGCACTCAATAGCGCGCAAGCGTATATGAATGAGCGCATGCAGTTCCAGAAAAAGCTGTCTGATTTCCAGGTACTGCAATTCAAACTGGCCGACATGCAAACTGAACTGGTGGCAGCACGCCAGATGGTCAGACTCGCCGCCAGCAAGCTAGACAGCAAGGCTGATAATGCCTCAGTGTATTGCGCCATGGCCAAGCGCCTGGCAACCGACACCGGCTTTGCCGTCTGCAATGAAGCCCTGCAAATCCACGGCGGTTACGGCTATATACGCGAATACCCGCTGGAGCGTTTCCTGCGCGATGTCAGGGTGCACCAGATACTCGAAGGCACGAACGAAATCATGCGCGTCATCGTCGCCCGCCACATGCTAAACCAACCCGCAAGCGAGGAATTTTTATGAGCAAGTATAGTAACTACACCAATCTGCAATGCGAAATCATCGGCCACACTGCCCTGGTGACCCTGGCCAACCCACCCGCCAATACCTGGACGGCTGCGGGTTTGCAGGCATTGACGCAACTGGTCAATGACCTGAATGCTGATGCAGATATCTATAGCCTCGTCATCACAGGCTCGGGCCAGAAATTCTTTTCAGCAGGCGCAGATTTGAAGCTGTTTGCCGATGGCGACAAGGCCGTGGCACTGGACATGGCACGCCGCTTTGGTGAAGCATTTGAAACCCTGAGCCGCTTCCGTGGTGTTTCCATCGCTGCCATCAATGGCTACGCCATGGGTGGTGGCCTCGAATGCGCGCTGGCTTGCGATTTGCGTATCGCCGAAACCCAGGCGCAAATGGCCTTGCCAGAAGCCGCAGTCGGCTTGCTGCCCTGCGCTGGCGGCACGCAAAATCTTGCCTGGCTGGTGGGTGAAGGCTGGGCCAAGCGCCTGATCTTGTGCGGTGAACGTGTCGATGCAGCCACTGCCCTACGTATAGGCCTGGTAGAAGAAGTGGTCGCCACCGGCGGCGCACTCGATCACGCACTGGCGCTGGCCAAACAGGTAGGCAAGCAAAGCCCCAGCAGCGTCAAGGCCTGCAAGCAACTCATACAAGGCGCACGCCAGCAACCCATGAACACTGTGCTGCCACAAGAACGCGAGGCCTTCCTGGCCCTGTTTGATACCGCTGATCAAAAAGAAGGTGTCACCGCCTTTTTGGAAAAACGTCCACCCGTGTGGAGGAATGCATGAGCGAAGCCCCAGTCCTGTTCCACACCCTGCCTGCCGCCAACGGCATGCAACTGGGCGTGGCCACCCTCAATTCAGAAAAAACCCTGAATGCCCTGTCCAAAGAGATGGTGCAATTACTGGGCAAGCAATTGCAAGCCTGGGATAAAGATGAAAGCATCGCCATGCTGGTCTTGCAAGCAGCTGGCGAAAAAGCATTTTGCGCAGGCGGCGACTTGCAAAACCTGTACGCCAGTATGCGCGAGCATCATGCTTCCGACAAAAAAGACGACTTGCTGGGCAATGCCTATGCTCTGGATTTTTTTGAACAGGAATACCGCCTCGACTATCAAATTCACACTTACCGCAAACCCATATTATGCTGGGGTCATGGCATCGTCATGGGTGGCGGCATAGGCTTGATGGCTGGTGCCAGCCACCGCGTCGTCACAGAAAAATCCCGCCTCGCCATGCCTGAGATTGCGATTGGCCTGTTCCCCGACGTAGGCGGCACCTGGTTTTTGAACCGCATGCCGGGCAAGCTGGGTTTGTTCCTGGCATTGACGGGTGCCAACATCAACGCCAGCGACGCCGTATTTGTGAAACTGGCCGACCTGCAATTGCCGCACGAGAGCAAGGCAGAACTACTGGCCCGCCTGCAAGCCTGTGAATGGAGCAAGCAGGTAGACAACAATAGGCTGAGCAACCACCTGCGCCTGAGCCATATCCTGCATGAGCAACAGCGTAGCGACAAAGTGATCAGCAGCGCCGGGCCATTGCGCCAGCATTTTGACCTCATCAATCAATTGTGCAGTGCCGCTGACCTGACCACCATCATCAGCAATATCTGCCAGCTGGATGTGAGCGCGATGAACGATGATGCATGGTTGCAAAAAGCTGTCGCCAGCCTGCAAAAAGGCAGCCCAACCTCTGCCTGGCTGGCGCACGCCTTGCAAGAACGCGGCAAGCATTTGTCGCTGGCAGAAATCTTCCGTATGGAACTGGTGGCAGCGCTCGCCTGCGCGCAGGGTCATGATTTTGCCGAAGGGATACGGGCCTTGATTGTCGATAAGGATCAGAAACCGCAGTGGTTGCCCGGTAGTTTGGATGCATTGCAGCCGCAGGATGGTGAGCGTTACTTTGCGCACCTTTGGGCGGCAGAGCAGCATCCATTGCGGGATTTGGGTGCGGGTGAAAATATTCAAAAGAGAGCTGCGTAAGTATGCAATGAAGCTGAAATTCGTAGGTTGGGCTACGCTTCATCAGCCCAACACTCGGCGCTTCAATAACGTGCGTGGTGTTTCAACCGCACAGTGTTGGGCTGGTAAACCGTAGCCCAACCTACGAGCCCGGCCCACCCCACAAGAAACGCCCATCACGCCAAACAAAGAACACGTAAAACCAGGAGATAACCACATGTCAAACCAATCCAAAATCGCCTTCATCGGCCTCGGCAACATGGGCGCGCCCATGGCCCTTAACCTGCTCAAGGCAGGCTACCCACTGACCGTCTTCGACCTCTCCCCCACTGCCCTCAAAACACTGGCAGACGCCGGTGCCCTGGCCGCAGGCAACGCAAAGCAAGCCATAGAAGGCGCAGACATCGTCATCAGCATGCTACCTGCCAGCCGCCATGTAGAAAGCCTCTACCTCGGCGATGACGGCATACTCGCCCACATCGCCAATGGCGCCCTGATCATAGACTGCAGCACCATCGCCCCGCAATCTGCCAAGAAAGTCGCACAAGCCGCAGCCGCACGTGGGCTGGCGATGGTCGATGCGCCAGTCTCCGGCGGTACCGCAGGCGCTGCTGCAGGCACACTGACCTTCATCGTCGGTGGCAGCATAGTTGACCTCGAACGTGCCCGCCCGGTGCTGAATGCCATGGGCAAGAACATCTTCCACGCTGGTGAACACGGTGCCGGGCAAACCGCAAAAATCTGCAACAACATGCTGCTGGGCATACTCATGGCAGGCACGGCAGAGGCGCTGGCACTGGGTATGGCAAACGGGCTTGATCCCAAAGTCCTGTCCGACATCATGAGCAAAAGCTCAGGCCGCAACTGGGCGCTGGAACTCTACAACCCCTACCCCGGCGTCATGGAAAACGCCCCCGCATCACGCGGCTATACCGGCGGCTTTGGGGTAGACCTGATGCTCAAAGACCTGGGCCTGGCAACAGAGGCAGCACTGGGTACAAATTCCAGCATCCCTCTCGGTGAAGCTGTGCGTAACCTGTACGGTATCCATAGCAAGGCTGGTGCCGGTGGCAAGGATTTTTCCAGCATACTTGAGCTGCTGCAGAAAAAGGAATAGAAATACTGAGGCGCGGGCGCGATGACAATCGCTACACAAAGCGATATGCTAGCGCCCATGACTACTCAAGCACACGCCTATCACTACCTGCAAGCCTCGGCACTGACAAACGATGTCAGGCCCAGGCTGCAACTGGCCACATCTGGCACTGACGACAAAGCAGCAGTCGCCCACCCGCACTTCTTTGAAGGCATGCTGAAGCAGCCGCGCCTGTCGGCTGAATTGCTGACTGCTGTCCACATCATTGTTGGATCACGTTTTTTCACGCCAACCAACACGCTGGCAAAAAAACTCATGCTGGCAGACCCTGTCGTCACCTCGGGTGGCGGCATCTTGCGTTTTGAAGGATTTTCTTCCTGCTGTAGCGCTTATGTGCGTGTTGATATGTTGCCCGACGGCTATGAGGGCGATATCGTCGGCAAGGGCACGACCAATGTCGACTTCAATGCCCCCATGCGGGCCGCGCTGGCACGGGTGCGCGATGCATCTGGCCTGGCGCTGTCAGTCGGGCAAGACGCATTTACCCTGCATGCAGGTGGCAATAGCGTGATCGAGAAAAAAGTCGAACTGCCATTGCGCTGGATACGTGGCATGCTGGAAGTGCAGTCTTACCAGGCTGGCATGCGCAAGATCGTCGAAGTCAGCGGCGCAGAAGCCCTGCGCTTCTTGCGCTCACTTCCCAGGGCATCGACCAGCAAGACACCACTGTGGATATCACATGGCCCTTTTGGCCTGCGCACCACCACCAGGCAAGAACCGAATAGCATACGCCTGGTTGATAGCACCCGCCTGCGCGTGCTGGAAGCCTTGCTGCCACGCGTGCAGTCCATGGCGATTTTTGCCGATGAGGCACAGCAAGCCAGTGCCTGGGTCCTGCAATTTGCCGGCGCCAGGTTGACACTGGCCCTGAGTGCCGAAGTCTGGCGCGGTTTTTCTGGCGAAGGCCAGGCCCTGCGCGCCCTGATGAATATGCAAAATGCCGATGCCCTGCCGCGCATGCGCGCCCATTTGCAATGGCAATCCACACTGCAAGCCGCTGCCCTGGCTGAACAACTGGATTTACCGCAAGCCAGCATAGAAGACAGCCTGCGCATACTTGGCGTCTCTGGTCTGCTGGGTTTTGATGTGACAGAAGGCAGCTACTTCCATCGCGTGCTGCCACTGGATTTGAGCATGGCAGAAGACTTGCACCCGCGCCTGGCTGCTGCGCGTGAGCTGATACAAAACAATGCCATCAGCATCATCAAAAAACAACCATTAGAAGCCAGCGTACAGAGTGGCGACATCCAGCACCGGGTGCGTGAAGTCGAGGGCGAATTGCGTTGCACCTGCCCCTGGTTTGCCAAGCACCAGGGTTTGCGCGGGCCGTGCAAGCATGTGCTGGCGGTTGAAGCAATGACAAACACTTAGGACACACCCATGGCAGAACAAAAAGCCGAAACCGCATTCCTGGCAAAAACGCCGTTGGAAGAATGCATCGTCGCAGGCAACTATCTGGGTATGATGACCTATCTGCAAGCTCAAGATAAAACATTATGGCCACAGCATAGAGCCAGTGTCATTCGCATGAGCAAAGTCATGGAAAAATCGCGCTATACCTTAGACATGAGCGAGTCAGCCTGGCGCAGCAAAGTCACGGATGAACAATGGCATTGCTTGCGTGCTGCCATTTTTTTATGCGGCAACGCCACTGATGTTGCAGAGAACTGCTGGTATTATCTTTATCAGCCAGCCGAGCTTATCGATTTGTGGAAAGAGTTCAAGCCACCATCTACAGAAAACCTGGCACTCGCCCTGATATTGCAAGGCCCACTGGTTTTTCGTATCGTACAAAGCCTGTTCATCAATGGCTTGATCGAGCGCCCTGCGCATGAAAACTACCTCTTGGGTTTGATGAGTCAGGAAATACATTCAGACCGCGTACCTGACGTCGCCTACTGGCTCAAGCATGATCAAGAATTATTGCAAGGCCCGCTATTGCAGTTGTTTGACATCGAAGGTACGACCGATATCAGCCTGGCCGGGCGCGATAAATATAACCATGATCCTTCCCACACCTGGCAGCAGCTATTTTTGAATTTGTGCCAGCAGGGTGTATACAGCCGCAAACTTTTACTTGATAAAACCCTGGGTGCACTGGAAAAAGACTGGATACAATTTCGCTCCGGCTGGTTCTCGCGCTTCCATGATGCACTGGCACCCACGGTAGCAGAAATGAGTACGTTCAGTGAGCGCTACCTGGGTTTATGCCACAGTCGCATCCCGCCTACTGTCAGCATGGCGCTCAAAGTACTGGGTAGCTTGCATGCAGCAAATGCCGTCAGCAATGCAGCCCTGCTGACTGCCCTGCAGCCTCTGCTGTCATCTGCAGTCAAGGCGCAAGTGGATGCCGCGCTGAAATTACTCGAGAAAATTGTCAAGCAAGATGCCAGCCTGTCGCAAGAAGCCGCGGCAGTCGCCGTGTTTGGCTTGTTGCATGAAGCAGCAGACATGCAAAAGAAAATCATCAGCCGCCTGGAAAAATGGGGCATGGATGCAAGCACCCAAGAGCAAGCCAGGCAATTATTACCCCAGGTCGCAGTCAGTAACCATGATGTCCTGGTGGCTTTGCTTGGCTCTGCTGTTGCAATCGCTAACGCATCTGCGTCATCAACACCCACCCAGACCTTGCACGTACTACCCACTCTACAGCCATTACCCTCCCCGCTGGCGGCGAGCCGCGCTTTAGTATCTATCAATGATATTGACGGTCTCATCGAAGTCTGTGCCTATGTCTTTGAAAATAATGATGACACTGATCGTTTTGAAAGCGTGATACATGCCTTGCTGAGGCTGGCACCTTTTTCCACAGATGACAAAAAACGTTTTGGTCCGGTCCTCAAGCGCGCACAAAAGCTCAAGCCCAGCCCTGACAACTGGCGCAACATGGACAAGCCGCTGGCGCGCGAACTGGCGCGCCTGCTGGTATTTATATTCGATGCAGTAAGGCTGCCGCCCGTCAGCAGCTTTGCCAAAGGCCGTTTCGGTGTGCATAGTGTGATCTGCCAGCGTAGCGATGATTTAATGGATATCCTGGCGCAAGGCAAATCCGTCGCACCACTGGCGGCACCTAGCCATCAGCGTGGCTACATAGATCCAGTCACCTTGATAGAACGAACCCGTGAGCAACATGCGCTGGGACTCCAGCAACCCCAACAGGAACAAATCCTGAGCCTCTTGCGTCTCGCACCCAGCAATGATGCGACTCTGCGCCAGCAAGCAGCGAGTTTGCCAGAGACTCCCTATCATGAGGCCCTTAGATATGCCCTGGGTTCGCAAGTCACTATCCCTGCCAATGGCAAGGACAGCGCCTTGTTTATCGCCGCAGCACGCGCCCGCTATCCCGGTGAAGACGACCCCAACCTCATACAGCTGTATGGCGATTTTGGGCCGGATGGCGCGCATGCGGCCCACTATCGTTTTGAGATAGAGCTCAGCAAAAACGAGGCCTACACTTTTTATCACAGCCACCTGCATACCACGCCTGCACCCCGTGCGATAGACCCGCTCTATCTCAGCATTTTGCGTCATCCTCAAACCATCATAGATGGAAAACATGTCTGGCACCTGGAGAGCTTTGCAGGCAATCATGAAAGCCAGATACGCTGGTCTGCCAGCATACTGCCATCCTGCCTGGAAGCCGTATTCGCCGGAGGTGCGCATGCCATTGCCAACAACCTTGACTGGTGGGAGGCCGCATGGCAAGACAAAGCCTACCTCAATCTCTTGCTTGACCCCACCGTACCCATAAGCAACAGCGCCATCATGCTGCTGGCCTTTGCCCTCGCAGGCAAAGAAGCAGGCCAGACCGCCATCGCGATAGATGCCCTGGTCGCCAGCTGGTTGGAAGGGCGGCTCGATGCCGCAGCACTAGGCCAGGCCATCCACGGCTTGCTGGCCACACCACAAGTCAAGGCCAGCCGCTATGCCAAGAGCCTGGCCAAAGCAGCCCGCGCCCATGCACTGGCACCCCACCTTGCATTCCAGCTGCTGTGCATCATGGTCACCCAAAGTCCGCAGGCGCCGCCCAAGGACATGGCCATGCTGCTGGAACTCTTGCATGAACTGCAGCTGGAATTGCAACTGGATTTGCCAGAAGTTACGCGTCAAGCTTTGCAGAATATGCAGGCAGCTGGTAAGGCAAAAACTGCCGTAAAATCCTTATTAAAGGATAGATGATGGACTTGCCAGTTATGCCGCTGCCCCACATCAATGCTGTTCACCTATGCAACCACATCAGCCAGGATATTCATGTCTGAAACCAATACCATCAAGCTGTTCGCAGCCAAGACGCCAATAGAACAATTTATTGTAGACGCTGATCACCAGGGTTTGACAGACTACCTTGCTGGCCAAAGTGAGGAGCAGCGTGCCACATTGTGGCCGCTTATCATGCATGTGGAAGATCTCATCCTCTATTCAAATAATAAAAATATCATAGGTTTGCGCTGGGATGGCCCGGCGACTGAAATGCAAAAGCGTTGCTTGCACATTGCCATTGCCTGGTGCGGCGGCATCAATAGTATCGCCTCAAGATGGACCGGTTTCAGACCTTGGGCAGATGATCTCTGTGATTTATTTCAGACTTTGCCGAGAAACAAAGCTGAAGAGTTATGCGATATCTTGCTGCAGCGGGGGCCCTGGAGTTTTCGTATTATTCAAAGCTTTTTTATCAAGGGCTTCATTGAGCGCCCTACCCACGAGAATTATTTGTTGGGCCTGATGGCAGAGAAAGTATATGGCGACGATGCTCCTGACATGGCCTACTGGATCAAGCACGATCCTGGTTTATTGCAAGGACCATTCTTAAAGTTATTCGACACCGGCAACATTAACAATGCTCCTGCCTATAACGGGAAGGACTGGCAACGACTCTTCCTTGAGCTAGCTCAACAAGGTCTATATAGTCGCGAACTATTGCTGGATAAAACCCTGACAGCACTGGAGACCGACCGCCTACTATCCCGCACGGGCTGGTGCCATCAATTTCACGAAGCATTAGCACCCAGCACAACAGAAATGGCCTCGTTCACAGAACGCTATATGGGTTTTTTACATCATAGCCGTGTCCCACCTAACATCAACATGGCACTAACAGCACTAAGTGTTTTGCAGACTGCAAGCATGCTGGATGATGCTGCCTTGCTAGCGGCACTACACCCTTTGCTTTCATCAACCATCAAGGCGCAAGTCGATGCAGCACTCAAGTTAATTGATCAAATCCTCAAAAAAGAAAGCAGCCTGATGCATGAAGCTGCCGCCATAGTCGTATTTGGCTTGCTGCATGAAACTGCTGACATACAAAAGAAAATCATCGCCCGCCTGGAAAAATGGGGCATGGATGCAGCTACACAAGAACAAGCCAGGCAGTTACTGCCCCAGGTCGCCAACAGCAACCGGGATGCCTTGTCAGCCTTGCTCGGAGCAGCATCGCAAGAAATCGCAGGACAGACAACAAACCGCCTCGGTACACCAGCAAAACTACCGCAACTACAAGCCCTGCCATCGCCTATTGCTGGCAGTCGCGCGCTGGTTAAAATACAAAGCCTGGAGGATTTGGTAGAAGCTTGCACCTATGCCTTTGAAAACCACAATGACACTGATTGTTTTGAAACCATCTTTGATGCTTTGCTCAGGTTTTCACCTTATTCTGCAGAGGGAAAAAAACAATTTGGCCCTGTACTCAAACGCGCAAAAAAATTAAAGCCAGTCGAAGGCAACTGGCATCATATGGATAGGCCTTTGGCTCGCGAGCTGGCACGTCTGCTGACTTATATTTTTGAAGGAGAAAGATTACCAGCGACAAAAAGTTTCGCCTGCAGCCATTTCAATGTGCATAGCGCCATCTGCCAGCGTACTGATGATTTAATGGATATCCTGGCGCAAGGCAAATCTGTCGCGCCACTGGCTGCCCCTACCCATCAGCGCGGCTACATAGATCCAACCATCTTAATAGAACGAAGTCGTGAGCAATATGCACTGGGTATGCAACAGCCCTTGCAGGAACAAGTCCTGAGCCTGTTGCGCCTGGCCGCCAGCAATGATGTTGACCTGCGCCAGCAAGCAGCAAGCTTGCCAGACAGCCCCTATCACCTGGCCTTGCGATATGCTCTGGGGGCGCAAGTCACTATCCCCACCATGGGTGAAGACAGTGCCTTGTTCATCGCCGCAGCACGCGCCCGCTACCCAAATAAAGACGACCCCAAGCTCATTCAATTATATGGTGATGTAGGACCGGATGGCAGTCATGCAGCAAGTACGCGCTTTGGCATGCATGACCGTAAAAATGGAGAATACACTTTCTATCATTGCCTACCCCACACGACGCCGATACCAAAGCCAGCGGACCCCACATATTTGAGTACATTGCGCTATTCACAATTAGTAGAACGCAATGGCCATTATTGGCCAGCATATTACTTTAGCAGCGACAATGAAAACCAGATACACTGGTCAGCCAGCATGTTGCCATCCAGTGTAGAGGCTGTATTGACCGAAGGTGTGTGCCTCATCTCTGGCAATCTGGATTGGGCAGATGCCTATTGGCATCACCAAGCCTACCTCAAGCTCTTGCTCGATCGCACTGTCGCCATGAGCAGTAGCGCCATTATACTGCTGGCCTTTGCCCTGGCAGGCAAGGAGCCGGGCCAGACTGCCATCGCGATAGATGTCCTAGTCGCCAGCTGGCTGGAAGGACGGCTGGATGCAGCAGCACTAGGTCATGCCATCCACGACTTGCTGGCCACACCTATCGTCATGGCCAGCCGTTATGCCAAGAGCCTGGGTAAAGCGGCACGCGCCCACACACTGACCCCGCACCTAGTGTTCCAGCTACTGTGCATCATGGTCACCCAAAGCCCGCAAACACCGCCCAAGGATATGGCCATGCTACTGGAACTCTTGCATGAATTGCGACTGGAATTGCAACTGGATCTGCCAGAAGCTACACTTCATGCCTTGCAGAATATGCAGATAGGTGGCAAGGGCAAGACCGCCGTCAAGGCCTTGCTGGCGGGATGAACACCAGGTGCCAGAAGAGCGAGCAGACAAGGTAGCATGGCTTCATTCTTGTAGCATGAATATTCTGAAGAGTCGGTACTGCCAAAGAAAAAATTAAAAAGCTATTCCAGCTGCAAAACCTTGAAATTATTCCGCCCCGCCTTCTTGGCCAGATACAAGGCTTCATCGGCTTTTTTAAGCATGTCACCAGCGTTGGTGTTTTGTTCTGATGAAATGGCCACCCCTATGCTGGTGGTAACCATGATCGGCTTGCCTTCTATATCGAAGGGGGTGGTCATGGCCTGTACTATCTTGCTGGCGACCATGTCGGCTTCGCTGTGCATGTTCAGGCCTTCGAGTACGATGACGAATTCATCGCCTGCCAGGCGGCCTGCCAGGTCGGTCTGGCGTATGCAATGCTTGAGGCGGTTGGCAAACTCTTGCAAGACTAGGTCACCGGCATGATGGCCCAGGCTATCGTTGATGCTCTTGAATTTGTCGACATCAAGGAACATGACAGACATCAAACGGCCGGTGCGTTGTGAACGGGCGCTGGCTTGTTCCATTCTTTCATTGATCTGGTTACGGTTGGGCAAGCCAGTCAGGGTATCAAACCTTGCCAGCGTCAGCAATTGCCTTTCAACGGCCTTGGCATCGCTGATATCATTAATCAGCGTGTTGACGCCGACTACCTTGCCGCTGTCATCATATTGCGGGACATAGGTGGCATGGTAATGTCCAGTCTTGCCAGCCACAGTGATCTCGGTTTCAAACTCGGTTTTTTCACCGGCCATGGCGAGCTTGTAGTGCACATGATGCTCCTGCTGCATGGCACCGGACAATAGCGATAACACAGGTTGGCAGCGTATCTCTGACAAGGGCAGATCGAACCAGGCTTCATAAGGGCGGTTCACAAATTGATAGCGATTCTCACTGTCAATGAGACTGACAAAGGCAGGGATATTGTCAGCGATGGTAAGTAGTAAGCCCTCGCTGGCGGCCAGTTTCAACTCTGCTTCTTTGCGTGCCGTGATATCTATCACCATGGAGTAATAACCCAGGGTGGCACCCTCGGCATTGATGTCCGGCACATATTCATATTGCAAGAAGCGCTTGATATCACGTTCAGGCGCATAACGCTCGAAAGAGACTTTTTCGCCGTGCAAGGCTTGCTGGATTTTCTCCCGCATTTCCAGATAAGTGTGCTCACCAAATACTTCGGTAATGGTTTTTCCCAGCAAGTCCTGAGGATGCAAGCCTGGTATCAGGCCATAGTTGCGGTTACAGAATTGATAGCGTTCGCTGGCATCCACATAGGCGATCATGGCAGGCACATTATCGGTGATGGTACGCACCCGTTTTTCACTGCGCGTCAAATCATCCTGCACCTGCTTGAATTCGGTGATGTCTTCCACCAGTACAAAAAAACCATCGACCTTGCCGGACTTATTAAAGTCTGGCACATAGGTAACCCTGTCCCATTCCCAATGACCATAGCGCTCTGTGCGCCGTTCAAAACAAGTCCACTCGCCATTCAAGACCTGGCTCACATAGGGCTTGGTTTGACGATAAAACTCAGGAGTGGAAATTTGCTTGATGGTCTTGCCTATGGCTTGCTGGGCAGTGATGCCAAACAGATGCTCGGTGCGCTTATTGACGAAGGCGTATTTTTCCTGATAGTCGACGTAGGCAATAAAGGCTGACATATTATCGGCAATCAGGCGCAGTTTTTTTTCACTGGCACTCAAGGCCAGTTCGGCCTCCCGGCGCTTGCTCATGGCATCATCAAATGCCTTGGTCAAATCACCTATTTCATCTTTGGAATAATTTTTATCGGCCTGCTTTTCCAGTTGGGCGACCAGCATATCGCTTTCTGCATTGTTCACCTTGTCACGCAATTTTTGCAGTGGTGCCAGTTGCCAGTACATGAACCACCAGACCAGTAACAGCAATGTCAGCAACAGGGCCAGGCTGAACAACAAGGCATCTTTCCTGACTTCTGAAATGATGCTGAAGGCTTCGCTGGTGGGGTAGACACCAACGATCATCCAGTTCAGGGACTTCAGGCGCCGGTAAGCGACGATGGCTTCATCCCTGGTATTGTCGTTGGTGGTCAGGTTACCTTCCAGGGTGGCAAAGGCATTTGCCGGTAACTGGTTCTTGTCTGGCAGTTCGCGGCTGGTTTTCATGATGCGCCGGTGATCTGGATGATTGACAAATACGCCCTCCGTCGTCAGCACATAGAAATAACCATGCTCCCCTATCCTGGCAGTCGCCAGATCTGCGAGAAAACTATCCTGTGTCAATTCTATAGTACCAACCAGTGCCAATAATATGTCGCCATCAGGCGCAAATACAGGCACGCAAATCACCACCAGTGGCCGTCCGGAAATGCCGCTCTTCAAAGGTGGGGAAATGACGATCTTCTTATGTTTGACTGCGCGCTGAAAGTATTCGCGCTTGCTGATATTGAGCTTGCCCCTGGTCTCAGGATTATCCAGATTGGCCAGCAAGTCACCCTGCAAGTCAAACACTGCCAGATTATCAAAAAGACCGTCAAGGCTATGGTGAGTATCCAGGAAATGCTGGATTTTCTCGTTCCCGGTATCGCCAGCACCGAGGTCACTGGCCAGGCGTATCAAGGCGTTTTTTCTGATCTCGATTTTCTGGTCTATCTCGTTGGCGATATTGGCAATCAGGCTGGTCTGCCTCGCCACGATCAGCCTTTCCAGTGCACGCTCAAATACCGACGCCGCCAGAATAGAGAGCAAGCTCAGCGACAAGACAAAGAAAATCGCCACCGCCAGGCTAAGACGGGTTTTCAGGCTGATGTCGCGAAAACGAAAGTATCGGGGAAACGACATATCAAGCAGAAATGAGGTTGGATGCCAATACTGATATTAGCATTCGTGACCTTGATGACAATCAAAATTTCAAGCTGGCAGGAGCTATTCCTGCTCAACGTGGTAAATTTACCCGCATTTTTGCGTATCCTGACTCTTTTTCCCCCTCAGCACCTAGGAATAAGCGCCCAGACTGTCATCAGTACGGCAAGCCAGGCTAGCCGCAGTATCGGTGTTGCCTGGCGGGCAGGCTACACTTGTGGGCGCTGTTACCGTCTTGCTGGCCGCGACATCGCTGGTATCTACCCCCATCTGCCCTATGTCGTGACTGAAATACAGCCAGGGATAGGCGTTATTGTCGTAGCCAGCATGATAGTTGTTATCATATTCCTGGCTGGCATTCTCTGTTTGCGGCCCTGCTCCCCGCGTGGAAATCTGGCGCGCCCGCTCCGCCAGCTGGCATATATAGACTTGCAATTCCAACGGTATGGGCTGGCCGCTGGCCTGGTATTTTTCCAGGGTTTGTATGCCGGCCCGGGTTTCGTAGTACAACTTTTCCAGCCTTTGTTTTGCTTCACTGGCCAGGGTGATCTGTTCATCCAGGCTGCGTAAATCTGCACCCTTGCGGGTATCCAGGAAAAAAGCCAGGCGTATCCTCAAGGTGGTCAGTGCCGTAGCCGCACCTGGCCTGGTAAACAGGCCCAGTATCTTGCGATTATCGCTAAAAATACCGCGCACCATGTCATCGACAAAACCTGGGCAAGCCTGCACCAGCGCATCCAGTGTGGCACCAGAAAAATCAGGTAGCAGCCGTGCTACCTGGTTTTCCAGCACTTGGCGCCTATGTGCTTGCAATTGCTCCAGTGAGCTGGCCTGGCTGGCGATCTCCGCCTGCATGGCCTGCACAGCATTTTGCAAACCCTGTAAAGCCAGTTGCACGTCCGGCAGGGTCGCATCAACAGCGGCCATCGCTTTATCCTGGTTTGATTCACGCATGGAGCACCTTTTCAAGAATTTCGCCATCTTCACGGCGGGAAGCAAAATAATCCATAAAATACTGACGCAAACCGGGCTTGCCCATACCTGCATGCCATTCCAGCGGCTGACCTGCAGGCATGCTCAAATCTGTCCAGGGGTTGAAGCCCAGATCAGTAATCTCATGCATGCGCAAAAAATAGCGCCTGTGCGCCACTTCACCATGCCACAGATGACGGATTTCACCGCTGACCACACCCAACTGCCCCTGCACCTGCGGATAAAAGCGCTGGCCCCAGGCTTGCAAGTGGGCGATCTGGGCATGGTCATGCTTCAAGGCATTTTGTATGCAAAAATTATAGTCGCCATATATCGCATGCGCCATGAAATGATCTGCACTACCCGATATAGCAGCTTCATACAACCCCACGCTATCGAACAGGCCACGCCGCATGGCCCAGCCGTAACCGGTATGCCCATGCGTATCATAACGCCCCGCATGCAAAGTCGCTGGCTGGGCTTGCATGACAGCCGCAAATGAAGTGACACGGTCGGCGACAGCCCCCACGCCACCATCCTGCTCCAGCCGTAAGCAAGTTTGCCAGACTTGCGCTACCGGGTAATGCTGCAATACCACCACCAATTCTTTGGCCCAGTGCCTGTTCTCAAACACGATGTCACAATCCAGCCAGGCAACATAACGACAACTGGCGGGCAGCCATGATGCCGCCAGATTCAATAATCTTTCCTTCTGCCATAGCAAAGTGGCCGAGCGCAATTGCAAGACATCGACGGCCGCAGGCAACTCAAACGGCGCGTCACCAAATGCGCACTCCACCGTAATGCAAGTCACCCCAGCGGCCCGCATGCCCTGCATGAAGATGTCATAGTTCTGCCTGCGTGACGCATAGCGGCAGGGATTAAAATAAGTAGTCAGGATGACGAGTTCAGACATGGATGCGCGTATACACTGTTCTTCTCAGCTAAGGGTTTTGATCAATATCCTGGATCGTTCAGCAAGGCACCTGTCTTCCAGACATCTATCATGCACTGGAAAATAAATTTACCGCGTTCGCTCAAATACAGGCCCTCCCCCTTCTTGCCAGAATCTGCACGATAGATTTCCAGATAGCGTGCCGCGCAAGCGCGCTGCTCTTGACTCATTGCGTGATAGAGCGGCACCCTGCCTTGCTGAAAACCAGTCCATGCACCGTCAGTCAATTCATGACCGATCTCGTCAAAGTCTGCCACATCGGGATTCAAAGGCAGTAATAAAGCATCAGCGACTTCAGCAGGATAATCATGACTGTCGCCACCATAATAGAGCGCAAGTGCAGCCAGCTTCAAAAAGGCAGGCAGGTAATACACTAATGCAGGTAAAGGAAATAATTTCAAATTGTGCGAGAGGCAGCAATCCAGATCGCGCAGGCTAAACCCTGTTATTTCGCGCCAATTGTATTCAGCAAAGATCTCTTTTGCCTCAGAGCCTTGCTCGTGCTGTGGCCAGACTATGGCGGGGCGCGTCAGCGGAAATGCTGCATTGAGCTGATTTTCAAAATTAAAATAGTCAACGATATTCATCTAATATTCCTTCGTCCATCTACAAAATCGCCTGAGATTTTAACCGTCTAAAAGCGCGCACACAAACCTCAGTGACACTCAGTGGCATCTAGCATCACATCGACTAGCCTCTTCCAGAAAACCGATATCTGAGCAGATATCCAAACATCATGAAATTCCAGTAAACTAAATACAGCCGCGCGTCGAATTCGCTGCAAAAGAATAACTGCGAAATTGGATGCCCTTACTATAGCCCATTATCAGACTTTATCCCATGCGCCTACAAATCCTGTCCGACCTGCACCTGGAAGCCTGGGGGGATACTGCACCCTTTGCTAATCCCTCCATCAGCCAGCCTGATGTCGTGATCCTGGCCGGGGACATCCATGCGGGCAGCAAGGCGGTGAGCTGGGCAGCGCAACACTTTGCCGGTATCCCGGTCTTATATGTGCATGGCAATCACGAAGCCTATGGCAAAAACCTGGAAGACATGCAGGCTGATATTGCAAGCGCCTGCGAGGCCACGGACAATGTGCACTTTCTCAATGCCAGTGAATACCAGTTAGGTGATGTCCGCTTCCTTGGGGCGACATTATGGACAGATTTTTGTCTGTTTGGTCAAACAGAACTGCCTTACACCCTGAAGGAGGCAGAAGACCTGATGCCTGACTATCAGCGCATCACCCTGGCAGAGCAAGGCTATCGCAAGCTCCTGCCAATGGATACCAGAGAAATTCATCTTCAACAAACATCCTGGCTCAAGCGGCAACTCAATACCAGTTTCCCTAGTCGCACCGTTGTCGTCAGCCACATGGCACCGTCTTTGCAATCTGTCGCACCACGTTATGCAGATGACTTGCTATCTGCTGCCTTCGCCTCACGACTCGATGAACTGGCGCAAAAAGCTGACTTGTGGATACACGGCCACATGCATGAAAGCTTTGACTATCATCTGGGAAAATGCCGCGTCATCTGCAATCCCTGTGGCTATCCCCTGCACAACGGCAGGATGGAGAATGAGAACTTTGATCCGGATTTGGTGGTCATACTGTGATGCAGGCCCCTATTAACAAGCACAGGACATCTTCATGAATACAGATTGGCACAGCATAGAAATCTCACGCGCAACGCATGTTGACGCAAGCTACAAAAACACCCAGAACGTCAGGCGTTTTTTAACTGCAGAATGTGGGGATGGTTTCAAGTTTGATCGCGACTTCATGGCCTGGATAGGCAATGGCGTGCACAAAACCATGGGAGATGTGGCCGATGAATGGCACAGGCGGCGTGCTGGCAAAGCCAGTTGAGATCAAGCTGACTGTTCAGCCTGCATTACCAGCAATGAACACGGCAATACAGGCTGCAATCAGAAAGTCAAACGACTACAGGGTCAAACTCAACCCAGCCAGAGTTTGAATTCTATGCCGTTTTGTATGGTGCCTATAACTTGCGCCTGGTTCTCTGCACTTTCACAGAAGCTGGCCAAGACACCCGCTGCCGTAATTTGGCCTTTGCTTAACTGATTGTTCCAGTAATCAAAGCCTGCCTGGTCTGGTGCGCGGTGCAAGACATTCTGGTAGAAATTGGTGATCAGGGTCGTGGTTGAAGGATTGCTGCCATACAGCTTCTGGAATTCAGGTGACTGGAAAAAACCAGCAGCTACAGTCGTCAGGCTGGAACCCTTGTCCATGTCCTTGATCCAGTAACCCAGGCCTTCAAGATCAGGCTTGCGGCCAAACGCTGCCTGGTACAGGCGATATGCCTGACCTGCAGTGCCGCTGATATCGAGAGCCAGGCTCTTGTCAAAAAACTGTATGCGCTCGACATTGCTCAGATTATCAACATCCCCACTGGCATTCACGCGCAACTGATAAGCGGCACCTACTTGCGTCACTGTATAAGCACTGGCTTGTGCCGCCATGATGACAGTATCGAGGCCTGTGCCACCGTCAATATTATGATTGCCTGTGCCTACATTGATGGCGTCATTGCCACTGCCTGCATTGACATGCAAATGACCACCGCCACCGTTGATGGTGATCAAGTCAGCACCTGCACCAGAAGCGATCAGGTAATCAGAATACATGGTGGCTGGCAAGTCGACACTGATGACGTCAGCGCCGCTGAACAGGGATTCATTTGCCAGCAATTTTTCATCCACGAGCTGGTTGGCAGAAAGTGGCGCCGAAAAGCCGGTCAAGCGCATATAACTGCCATCACGATATTCTGTGTCTGCTGCCGTCATCGTACCAGTCACCACAGACTTGCTCAAGCCATTGCCGACAGAGACGGAGTTGGCAGTGTAGTTGAAGCTACCATCTATGGTAGACGATGCCAGGAATTTATCGGCGGAAGACATTATGCGGGTAACCGTGCCTGAATTATTTCCATTGAGATCAGACTTGATGGAACCGAATGCAGACAGGGATACATTGCCAAACAATGGATCATAGGAAGCGCTGTTGCTAGGTATCAGTGTATCGACTGACAAACTAGTTGACTGTGCCCCTGTACTGTTAATAGTTAGCGCGCCTGCGCTACTAAGAGAATAGTTGAAAAAATACTGTCCCGTTTGTGTCAAAGACACCGAGCCGCTTTTAAATAGCTGTGAGCTGGAAGCTGTCGCCGTACCTTGTGTTGCATTTGGGTCACTGAGCACCACACCACTGAATGTGGATGTCGCGCCATCAGAAAAGCCGAATTGCAAACTATAACCAGTGAAGTTAGCGGAAGAATACTGTGAATGATCTTTGGACCACATTGCGCCCAACTTTGAAAACGTATCAAACACACTGCCAATCGAGCCATTGGTGGGCGGGGTTTTGATCAACTGCTGGTACATGGTAGTAACAACATTTTGCGAAAGCTTGATAGAGACGTTTGCCATGAAGTTGCAATCAGGAAAATAAAGAAATAGTTAGAAAAGCGAACAGGCCACTAGTTACCCCCCGCTCACATCAAATCGCCGCTTGCGGCCGCAATAATACCCGGCGAATGCTACAGAAATATTTTTTAGATCGCAATGAAAACCGCCATTTAATTAAAATATTAGCAAGAAGGAAATCGCTTTTTAATTACCAGATTGTGTATATACACTTGTACATGCACTTCAGGAAAAGGTTAAATTATTTAACAAATCCAATTGCCAATTGAATAATATTGGTTTATATTTTCGCAATGTGATTTGCATCTACTTGTCAACAGGCAGAGTTTTTTGTCATGGCAATACAATTCAGGAGTACGCATGAAGCTGCACCGCCTCTTAATCATCTCACTATTATTTACGGCAACGGCCTGTGAAGGTGGATGGTCCAATGCCCGCTATCAGCTAGTCACCTCTTCAGACGGCAAGGTCTACAGGCTCGATGCGCAAAGTGGCACGGTTCACTATGTCACAGCAGAAAAAATGCTGGCCTTGAATGATGAGCTGCCTACCCTGCATGTAGGGGAGTATTACCAGATGGCGGATGCCAAGGGCAATATCAAATATCTCAGATATGTAGGCAATGCCCAGTTTGAAAAAAGCCCGGCATCGACACAAGTGAAATAATAACTACCATGTCCTAGCACCTGTTTTACGATCTTAGAGGGTCCTCAGTGCCTGCTGATGTCAGTTAATGCCAAGCGTATTTACTGCTGTTCTCTCTCAAGCCTGCTCAGGCAGTACTATACTTTTCCATATTGCATTTTTTTGCCATTGCAAAGTCCACTCATGGAATTGTCCGGCAGGCATGGGGCGTGTAATGCCATCGCCTTGCGCGAAATGACATCCCATTTGGAGTAAGGCGGCACCGTGTGCCAGTGTTTCTACACCTTCAGCAATGATCTTGCGATGAAATACTGCGCCCAGCGAAGCCCCCAATGATGAGCAGCCTACCCTGTGCACAGGCGAGTACTAACAGCCTGAAAATTCTAAAGCTAATGTTCAATAGCTCAAATATGTGACAATTCCCAGTTTGAACAATGCCCTAGATCGCCCGCAGCATTGCCCTGAATACGTCGAACATATTCGTGAATGTTGGCAGCAGGACGAAAGCCGCGCCTAAAATCCCAGACAATAAAATACCGACCCCTATCAATTTCTTCTCGTCACTGGCATCCTTGTCTTTCAGCCGGTTCACACCAGCGACAATAAGTGCAAACGAGCTTGCCAGCACTGGCCATAAGAATAAGGCCATGACATACAAGAAGCCTGCGCCATCCACCGTTTTCAAAGGTGAGATTTGTGTCAATATGACCAATGCCAGCAGGATGAGCGCAGCGGCAAGTTGAAACGGCCAATGCGCCATTTTTTTTCATGCATGAATACTTTCTGTTGCGTACTTACACGTCATTGTTGCAGTAAAGCGCAAAGCCAATGGCTATACTTTACTTGTGTGAAAAAGTCGGCAACACCGCTGAATTGGTAGCCCTAGGTAAGTCCTATCTATGTGCTTATGTCAGTACTTGGAGACCTCATCCTGACAATAAGTTCTCCAAGTTAGCGAAGCAATAGCATTATCACTTCATGCTTGGCGGCCATTGATGCGCCTCTTGCTGACAATGCTGGCACCAGGCATAGAGCGCGTCATACATCAGCATGCCGTGTTCGAGCATGACATGGTCATCTGCAAAATTTTTTGACAAACCTAGCGACAAGGCATACAAACCCGCAGATTGCGCCGTTAAATCCAGCTTGCCAGTGTCTGCACCACGGATGATAGTCGCCAGGGTTTGCAGGGCGGGCTCAGTCAGCGCATATTTCTTCAGGAAGGCATCAAAGCTGCACAGGTCGCCGACATGACTTAACTCCACATCTGGTATGTCATACGGTATGGCACCGGTTTCTTTGGCGATGCGCAAGACATCGGTATTAGGCACATATAAAAATTCTGCATCCTTGTCGATGAAATTCACGATCAGCCAGGGACAGGCAATGCGGTCTATCTTGGGTCGTTCACGGGTAATCCATTGCATGATTGTTCTCCCTCAATATCAAAACTACTTCTATGCAGTCCGCCTGGCAAGCATGCCACCGGCTTGCTTATAGGCTTCCAGCCCGCCTTCCAGATATCGTGCTGCGATGCCCGCTTCGTTTAGCGCATTTGCGCAATTGATGCCAACTTCATGTCCCTTGATGCAGTACACGACGACATTTTGTTGTTGCGTCAGCGCCGGTGCCCAACTAGTCACTTTTTCAGGATCAAGCCAGACTGCACCGACGACTTGCAGGGCATCAGCCTCAAAAGCCGGACGTTTGCGTACATCGATGACCGCTGGTGGATTGGCGCTGCTTAGCTCGCGCATAAATTCGGCGACGCTGACGGTTTGCTTTGTTTGTTCCATTTTTGACTCCTCTAAGGATGAAGCAAGGGGTAAATGACCAGCCCCAAAACCGCTGCGGCCGCAACGATGACAGGTTCCTGCAATTTCTTGAATTTCCACAACAAGATAATACTGACCAGGGCAATTGCCGCCGTCGGCACATCCAGTATCGAACGTCTGGCGATGACCAGCACAGAACCGGCAATCGCCCCTATCGCAGCAGCCGTAATGCCATCGACAAAGGCGATCACGCCGGGCAACTTGCCATATTTTTTAAAATAAGGTGCCGGGATGACGGTGAACAGATAGCAGGGCAAGAAGGTCGCCAGCGCGGCCACTATCGCCCCCGGCAAGCCCGCCACCAGGTAGCCAATGAAACCGACGGTAATCACCACCGGCCCTGGCGTAATCATGGCAACCGCGACAGCATCAACAAACTGCTTGTCTGTCAGCCAGTGATGCTCAGTCACTACGCCACCGTACAGGAAAGGCACAATCGCCAGGCCAGAGCCAAACACAAAGGCTCCGGCCTTGGCAAAGAAGATGGCGATCTGCGTCAACAGCGATGCGTCCTGGGTACTCAGAAAACTGCCTATTACGGGCCATTGCAGCAGCGCTAGGCCAGGCAGTTTGCTGCCACCCAGCCATGCCGGTGGCGCACGTAATAACCAGACCAGTACACCGGCGGTGATAAATAGCCAGGCAATTTCTGTCTCGGTGATAAAGGTCAGTGCTGCCAGCAAAAGGTAGATAGCCCATAGCAACTTGTCCTTGCCTATGCTTTTTTGCGTGAGCTTTTTGGTGCTCATCACGATAATGCCCACCACCGCAGCCCCAACACCATAAAATACTGCCTGCATCCAGGCCAGACCACCATAGCCGACGTAAGCCCAGCCCAATACCACCACGATCAGGAAGGAAGGCAAGACAAAGGCAATGCCTGCCAGCGTTGCGCCCCAGATGCGGTAATGGACATACCCCATATAGATGCCCAACTGTGCTGCCAGCGGGCCAGGTGCCAGCTGCGCCAGCGCCAGCCCTTCCTTGTAATCAGCTGGCGAAATCCAGCCTCGCTGCTCAACCAGGTCACGCTGCATATAACCAACCAGGGCCACCGGGCCACCAAAGCCCAGCGCACCCAGGCGCAGCATATAGAGCACCATTTGCCATAAGGTATAACCAGGCTTGGTATCGATTACAGCCTGTTCTACATCCGTTTGGCTCTGGCTCATGGGTGGCTCCCTTTAAGTTGTCGCTGGCGGCACTTGAGAAAAATGCTGGTAGAGTGCATCCAGCACCATGCTGATCTTGTCGAGCAGTTCATCATCATCCCTGGCGTTTTGTCTGGCACCTGTCAACATGGCTTCAAAGCCGCTGGCCTCGGGTACAAAACCATTGCCCACATCCAGCACATGCACCATGGCCCCGAGCCGCTGCAAGCCTCGGTCGCCTTCCAGATCAAAGCTGGCCAGCAAGACCTCAAAACTGACGCGCTCGCCGACGTGGGTAAATGCTGCGCCATCAAAGTCAAAACCCAGCGCATCTGGCGGACAATCAGTGACTGACTCCAGCCAGACAAAGCGCGCCTGCTTGTCAATGAAGCGGCGTATCAGCCAGGCACAGGCCACCCGGTCCACCCACAGATGTTGCCGGGTAGCCCAGCTACGGCCCTGATAATCGGCAATTGCCAAAGCCTGGATTGTGGCCTGCATTGCCTGCGGTTCACCTACCGACAACAGGCTCTCCGCCATCTGCATGAAATCCATCCAGGCGGCGGAGAGCGTATTACTGCCATCACCCGGGAAATAATCGATGCTCAGGAAAGCCTCATACTCTCGCCGCATTTTGCGCAGAAGCTTGATGATCTCTTGCGGCTTTAAATTGCCCAGACCAGGGCGAGCATCCGCCAGGGTCTGCAGCCAGGTGGCATACTCGCCACTGCGATCAAACAAGGCTTGAAAAGCCAGATTCTCTTCCTCAGTTTGTGGCAGCACATGCAACAACCATGCACTGCCGCCTTCACGCAAGGTCTCGTCGGCCAGCTCTTGCAGAGCCAGTTGCCGCTCTTCACCAAAAGGCAAGAGATACGCCCCGTCACGCAAAGAACCGCAACCTAATGCCTTGAGATTGCGCCAGATACGCATACGCCCAGTGGCGCTATTGGTCGGCAGGCTCAGTACCAGCAATAACCAGCGCGAAGAGATTTCTAAGGAGATTTTATGGGTTTTCATGAAACACATCATATACGAAAGAAAATATTATTACAAATTTTGTAGAATAATCTACTCAAATAATTTCAGAACTTCGTCTTTCCCAAAACAGCCTTGGTCGCCAGCCTTGCTGACTGCACAGAAAAATCAGCAATTTCATGTTCTTCAGGCAACACTATGGTCTACCTATTGGCTACCTCAAGGTAGCGCTGGCTCATGGATGGGAGAAATCATTTGCTTCTTCAGACCGCACCGGTCCGTGTATCTGACTGCGCAACCATGCTAATGCCGAGTTGACTTCCAGCCCGGGCAGATGCCCCGCACTGCGGACGAGATGATAGGTATGCCCGGGTATGCTGGGGCCAAAGGGCTGCATCAGGTGCCCTGCTGTGATGTCATCCGCCACCAGATCAAGGCTTAACAAGGCGATACCCTGGCCAGCCAGGGCCGCCTGGATGGCATGGCCTTCGTCTGAAAAAAGTAGCTGCCCATGCCGTGCCTTCCAAGGCAAGCCTGCGGCCGCGAACCAGTTCTGCCAGGTAGGGTTGAGCAGATGCTCGTTAGTCCATTTGAAATCGATCAGAGGAAACCGGTCCAGATCTGCCACTCCTAAAGACCCGAGCCGGGGACTGCACACCAGCGCGAAGCAGTCGCTGAACAGTGATTCCGCCACCATGCCGGGATATGGCCCTCGCCCATAGCGTATCGCGATGTCGGCCTGGTCAGACCCAAGGTCGATTGTTTGATCGGATGCGTGCAGTTCCAGGTCAATTTCCGGATATAACTTATGGAAGCCTGTCACCCTGGGTGCCAACCAGCGCGCCATGAACGCACTGGTGGTCGAGATGATGACACGGCGGCGTGCCTGTGACTTACCCAAGCGCTGCAGGGTCGTCTCGAAAGCATTGAAACCGTCACGTAACACCGGGTACAGCTCCGCACCGGCGTCGGTCAACACCACTTTGCGCACTTGCCGCTCGAACAGACACAGGCCAGTGTATTCCTCAAGAAGGCGAATCTGATGGCTGATCGCGGTCGGTGTGACGGCAAGTTCATTGGCAGCTTGCTTGAAGCTACCGTGACGGGCTGCCGCTTCAAACGCGCGTAGTGCTGAGAGTGAGGGGAGTCGACGCATTGCAGGTATGGATGAAAATAAGTAATGAAAATAACAGATGAGTTTAACTCATCCGATACCTGACAACATAGCGTTTGTCAACGCAGGGGCATGCGCCTATCTTCTCGCTGCGGCACTGACAGTGCAGTGCAATCTTCCACTCCCTCTATGAAAGAAGCAAATCATGCTCGAACAAATTATTACCCAGCCCGACAACTACCAGCCCTACCTGCTTTCTCAGGCGATTAAATTCGGCAACCTGCTGTTTGTCTCCGGCCAGGCAGGTGCAGGTGACGATGGCAAAATTGTCGCCGGTGGTTTCCGCGCTCAGGGTCAGCAGGCTTTCGCCAACCTCAAGCGTGCGCTCGAAGCCGGTGGATCCAGCCTTGCAGACGTCATCAAAGTCACCATCTTCGTGACCGATATGGGCAACTTCAAAGAGGTCGTGGGACTGCGCCGTCAGTTCTTCACAGCACCTTACCCTGCCGACACTATCGCCGAAATCAAGGCCTTGTACGATCCAGCAGCCATGATAGAGATCGAGGCCATTGCTGCTGTTCTCAATCACACTGGGAGCTGATATGAGTGCCACCCATACGCATACCGTCCAGCAGCACGACTGCTTGTTCGAGCCACTGGCCATCGGCCGCATGGCGCTTAGAAATCGCCTTGCGGTAGCCCCAATGACGCGCGTCAGCGCAAGCGAAGATGGCTGCGCGACGAAGCACATGACGGACTATTACAACGCCTTCGCCGAGGGCGGTTTCGGACTTATCATCAGCGAGGGTATCTATACGGACAAGGCATACTCGCAAGGCTACTTGAACCAACCTGGTCTGTCCGACGAGATCCAGCGCGATGCCTGGGCTATGGCAATAGACCGGGTTCGTCAAAACGGGGCGTGCATGGTTGCGCAGCTGATGCACGCCGGTGCGCTTTCGCAGGGCAACCCTTACCGCAGCAACACGATAGGTCCGTCTGCAGTGCGGCCTAAAGGGCAGCAGATGACATTCTATCGAGGCAAGGGTGGCTATCCCCAGCCACGCGCTATGGTTCACGACGAGATCGCGGAAGCGATAAGTGGTTTTGCCGACGCGGCAGCACGGGCAAAACATGCTGGCTTCGACGGCGTAGAAATCCACGGTGCAAACGGCTACCTGCTTGACCAATTCCTCAGCGAAGGAAGCAACCTGCGTAGCGACTGCTATGGCGGCGATGTAGCGCAGCGCCTGCGCCTGATCATCGAAGTCACGCAGGCCGTACGCACGGCGGTTGGCCCCGGGTTCACTATCGGTCTGCGCATTTCCCAAGCCAAGGTCAACGATTTTACGCATAAGTGGTGTAATGCAGAAGACGATGCTGCAATCATCTTCGGAACACTGGAAAAACTGCCTCTCGACTATATTCATACAACCGAGTTTGAAGCATGGCACAGCGCCTTCGGAACTGGCCCCAGCCTGGCCAGCTTGGCGAGACAGTATGCAGGTATCCCCGTAATCGCCAATGGTTCACTGCATGATCCCACCCGCGCAGCCGACTTGATAATGAGCGGCCAAGCCGATCTCGTATCACTTGGTCGCGGCGCGCTGACCCATGCCGACTGGCCGGCCCGCGTGCTGCGCGGTGCAGTACTTGATGATTTCGATCCTGGTATTCTGTCCCCGATAGCCGATCTTGCGAATGAGGATCGCCACCGTAAGGAGCGTGCGCACGCCTTGGTTTAACCTGCACGACACCTCATTTCTCAAACCAGATTACAATCCTGACAAACGGTCCCTCTGTCTTCAACACTGACCCACGATTTTGTGCGAGCAGAAATAGACAAAGTAAGAACACCGACTATCAATCTGTGGCACTGGCAATGACAAATGGGGGGTCACGGTATTTGCCAAAGCCAGCGTGAGACCAGCAAAATGACCCAAGAGATATGACACCTTCACAGCAACGTCAATTGATCGTCTTCGATCTGGACGAAACACTGGTTCACGCAAGCACAACTGATTTGGGGTATCCCGCTGCATTTGGCTTTCCCCCATACTTTGTATATCAGCGCCCTTTTTTGTCAGAAATGCTGAAAGAACTGGCACCACATTATGATTTTGCAGTGTGGTCATCTTCATCGCGAGAATATGTAGATGCAGTGGTTGCACAAGTCTTTGGCGCTCGCCACCCGATCAAATTTGCCTGGTCGCTTGAGCGTTGCGTGCAACGTGTGGACGTCAAAAGCAATAGCTACGTCTACATCAAGGACCTGAGAAAAATTCAAGGACAAGGCTATACGCTGGACCAAATTGCCATGGTCGATGATTCACCAGAAAAAATCGCCAGACAACCAGGAAACCATGTTGCCATCCGCCCCTACACTGGCGACCCGGCAGACCAGGCCTTGCTGGACTTGATCGTGCATTTCAAAAAAGCCTTATCCGAATGATTTCACCCATGCTCAAGCTGCACGCCATCCGCGCCGACATCACAAAACTCAAGCTTGATGCCATCATCAATGCCGCCAACTCTTCCCTGCTGGGCGGTGGCGGAGTTGACGGAGCCATCCACCGAGCTGCAGGGCCAGACCTGGTCCACGAATGCCGCTTGCTGGGTGGCTGCAAGACTGGCCAGGCCAAACTCACCAAAGGCTACCGTCTGCCCGCCGCATACATCATCCATACCGTGGGCCCGGTCTGGCGCGGCGGCGAGCAAGGCGAGCCAGACTTGCTGGCTTCCTGCTACCGCAACTGCCTGAAACTGGCTGCTGCGAAACAACTGCGCAGCCTTGCCTTTCCCAGCATCAGCACCGGTATCTATGGTTACCCCATAGAACTGGCTGCTCGCGTCGCTATCAAGACCGTCAGCGCTGAGGTCGCAGATCAAGCAGACATGGAAGAGATTATCTTTTGCTGCTTTTCAGATGCGGATCTTGCGGTTTATGAAGCTGCAATACGCGAAGTTAATCAGTGATGGAGAATGGATATTGAAATAAGCAAAGTCTGCTGTTGCTGTTGCTGTTGCTGTTGGGTTTGGGGTTGACCTTGGGGTTGACTTTGGGGTGGTAGTTGTTTTTGACTTTTGCCATTCCCATGTGTAGACGCCGTTTGTGCGGTACAGAAAATGGAAAAAGAAGAGCCGCTGTCTGAGGTGTAGCAGGGGTTTCGTGCAGCATGCTGCACGCCTGCGTAACGGCATGCGCTTGCAAGCGCATGTTCCTAAAGCAAGGCCGCAGGCGAGTTTCGGACCTTCCCATTTTTTGTACCGCACAAACGGGAACCCCGTAGGGGCGACGACGCCTGGGTCGCCTTCTTTGGCATACCTTTCAGCGACGCAAGAAAGGTATGTAGCTGTCGGGCTACCCCCGACTGGCAATCACAAATATTGTTCGCAGGTGAGTAAGAAGCGAACTTGAAAATCTCATTTATTTTTTGAATACGCAGATCGAAGGCCCAGTGTTGGGCTAAAAAGGCGTAGCCCAACCTACGAGCTGAAATTAACTAACGCAATAGCTTGCCATGAACGCCACTGGATTCCAGCCAAAAGCACGCTGGAATAACGTTAATGAGAGTTACGGTAATTGGAGATTGTTTAGCCCTGTAGCATACAAAAATTCAGACTATAATCCAGACAATAAAGCAAGCTTCATATAACCCTGACGAGCCCCATAATGCGCCACCTCATCATTCTCCTCACCCTCGCCTGCGCCAGCAGCTTCACCTATGCGCTCGACTGTAACAAAGCCTCCAACACCATGGAAATCAATGAATGCGCTTCCCTGGAGCAGCAAAAGGTCGAAGCCAAATTAAACCAGGTTTACCAGCGTGTGCTCAAAGGCATGGAAAAAGACTATGCTTCTGAAGGCAATTTTGCTGACATCAAAAAAACCTTTGTCAATGCCCAGCGTGCCTGGATCAAGTTCCGCGAAGCGGATTGCGATGCCATCTATGAAAAGAACATCAGTGGCACCATACGTACTGTCATGCATATCAGTTGCATGCAGGCACGTGCAAAACAACGTATCACAGAGCTGGAAGAATACGAGAAGAACTAAATACCATGCGCGTCAGTGAAGCCCTGCAACTCAGTTATGAACAATATCTGTATCCCGTAGAAATAAGCGGCTATCTCATCATCTCCAGTCACTTTGTGTGCCTGTTCGAAGATGAAGCTGCCAGCCAATCAAAAGATGGACAGCGAGGCATACTGGTGAATCGTGCTGCACTTTACCCGCTGGAAGAGCAGCTCTTTCCGTGTAAGGTAGGCACTTCAGTTTCACTCGTAGGTGATATCACATTGAAGGCCACCATCACATACACAGGCATGCCAATGACGCCGGTCTACCTGCCTTATATTTATGAATTCAACTTTTCCATGCCCGGGTATCCTGATATCCCAGCCTTTTCATACAAACATGGCGACACTTTTGTTGATGTTTTCTTGCAGGTCCCAAAAAGCCTGACAGCCAAATCATTGAGCCTGTTGAAGCCCCTGTTTCCTGCATCACTGAACATCATGGAGCTCAGACGTCTATTGTCGGAAACATCCGAACATCAAATTGCCAATCATGTGCGGGGCGAGGAATTGCAAAAACTTTTAGGCACACTTGAAGCTGCTGCCTGTACATGGCGCACAGAGGAATGCAAAATCCATTGGGGTGCGCCGTAAAAAATATTACTGATTAAAATTGATGGCCCCATCCCCCTGCAACACAGGAGCACACAAAGGCAAGACCAGGATAAAGCTGCTGCCCTCCCCCAGCCGCGATTGCAAGCTGATAGACCCGCCCAGTATGCTGGTAACGATGTTATAGGCGATGCTCATGCCCAGGCCTGAGCCACCCTTGCCCAGCTTGGTGGTGAAGAAAGGATCAAACACGCGTGACTGATGTTCGTCTGGTATGCCTATGCCATCATCACTGAAAACAATCTTTACCTGCTCCAGGTTGATAGCATATGCCTCCAGCTTCATCTGTCCCTTGCCGCGGCCTTCAAAGGCATGCGAGAGGGCATTGGTGACGAAGTTGGTGAGTACCTGGCCCAGAGGGCCGGGGTAACTGTCCATCATGATGCCGCTGGCCAGTTCGCATTGCATGCTGTGTCCGGTTTTTTTATACATGGGCACCAGGGTGGCGATGATTTCTTCCAGGGTTTCCTTGAGCATGAAGGGGCGGCGCTGGTTGCTGGACTGGTCCACCGTGACTTGCTTGAAGCTGCTAATCAGTTCATGCGCGCTACCGAGGTTGCGCATCAGCAGTTCAGTCCCGGTGGCGATGGTGCTCAGATAAGATTCTATGGCGCTGCGGCGCAGCTTGCCCGATTGCAGTTCTGTTCTGAGTGTACTGGATTCATCCTGCAAGGTGCTGGCGACGGTGACGCTATTGCCTATCGGGGTATTGAGCTCATGGGCAATGCCGGCCACCAGTGCACCGAGAGCAGCCATTTTTTCTGAGCGCACCAGTTCATCCTTGGTGCGCTTCAGGGTGTTCATGGCTGCGGCCAGTTCACGATTGGTTTGCTCCAGTGTGATGGTGCGTGAATGCACCCTGGATTCAAGTTCCTGGTTGATCTCGCGTATTTGCTGCTCCACTTCGCGCTGGCGGGTGATGTCGACGCAGCAAAAAATGTAAAGCATCTCGTGCTGGAATTCTATCGGGCGACCAAATAGCTCGCAAGTAATGATGCGCCCATCCTTGCGTCTTTGCCGCACTTCAAAGCGGTCGAGGACATTGGCCGTCTGCAGGGCTGCCACCATTTTTTCGCGCTCCCGCAAGTCTACCCACAGATGGAAGTCACGCGAGGTTTTACCCACTACATCTTCACGCTGAAAGCCAAACTGTGATAGCCAGAAATTATTGACATCGACGAACTCGCCATTTTCTATACGTATCAGGGCCAGCGCCATGGGTGAGAGCTGGAAGATGGCAGAAAATTTATACTCACTCTGTATCAATTCCTGTTCATGGCGCTGGCGCATTTGCAGGGTTTCGAGAAAGGCATTGAACCAGGCGACCAGCTCGGTGATTTCATCCTTGCCAGCGGGGAGTGGCAAGGGTTTGCTGATGTCGAATTTGTTTTCTTGCAGATGCCGGAAACCATCAGAAATTGCCTTGACCGGTGCCACCATATTGCGTTTGAAATGCCGCCCGGCCAGGGTGATGACGGCAAAGCAAATCAGCATCACGATAGTCGCCAGCAAGGCGATGCGGTTGACCGGTGCCAGCAGGGTTTGCTTGGGTATCACGCCAAACACACACCAGGCACCATCTGTCGTACAAGAATAATTGACCAGGGCATTGTGTTCCCCCAGTTGCAGATGCACGCTGCCGCTGCCGTTACTGTTGCTGGTATTGCTGGCGCTGACCTGGCTGATTTTTTGCAGGTTTTCCAGCTCCGCCGGTGCTGCCTGGCCTATCTCTGCATGCTCTGGTGCGTAGACCAGTCGCCCCTTGGCATCAGTCACCATCAGATACGCTTCCCGTCCCAGGTCCAGACGGGAAAAATTGTCTGCCAGATAGTCGGTAGAATAATTGATGAGCAGCATGCCTACAGCTTGCGAATCCTGTTTTTCTTCTGAATAACGGCGTATCACCTTGACCGCAGTCAAAACCTTGCGCAAGGGGGATGCGGTATTCAAATTATCTTCCACCCCTAGCCATAGCAGGGATTGCGATGACTTGACAGCCACATCATAGATGCGCTGGCGCTGGCCTTCATTGACGATTGGCACGGTCAGGGTGTCGCCTACATAAAAACGATTGCCTTTGGCAGTAAACAAATCAATCGACACCAGGCCCTTGAGATTGGTGTAGGCATTCAGGCTCTGGCGTATGCCGACCTGGGCCGATAATTCATCATAAGAATTGCGCTCGCTTTTTTGGGCGGCATCGATATTGGCAATCGCCGTGCCTATCTCTTCTATGCTGGCGATGCGCGCTGCCAGGCTTTCTATCTGCCCGGTTTGCAGCAAGAGGTAATCGCGCTGGTTGCTGACCAGTTGCGCGCTGTAGCCGCTGGCCATGTCCAGCATGGTGCGCTTGACCATATCAAAAGAAATGACCGCATAAGCCAGCAAGGGCAAGACGCTGACAATGAGCAGATAGGCAATCAGCTTGATCGTGATATTCGGCTTGATCTTCAAGGTCTGGCCCGCTTATTTCAAGCTGTCTGCGGTCACCAGACGTGTCTTGATGATAGTCGCGGGCGGCACCTGTTCACCTTGCAGGCGGCGAAATGCCAGCATAATGCCGACATAACCCTGCTCAGCAGCACTTTGGTCCACTGTCGCCAGCAAGCGCCCCTGCCTGATGGCAATCACAGCCTCTTCCAGCGCATCATAACCAATCACGGCAACATCTGTCTTGCCACTATCCTGCAAGAATTTGATGGCACCCAGGGCCATCATGTCGTTGGCGCAATACAAAAGACGGATCTCGGGATGTTCGGTCAGCAGACGCTTGCTGACATCCCGGCCTTCATCAATTTTCCAGCTGGCAGATTCCTTGGCCACCAGTTTGATGAACTTGTTGCTGGCAAAAGCCTGCTCGGCCCCCTGCACACGCAAGCGCGAGTTTTCTGTGCTGCGTATGCCTTCGAGGATGGCAACTGCAGTCTGCTTCCTGATCTGGTCAACGACATACTTGACAGATTCAAAACTGGCTTTTTCATTATCCACACCGACAAAGGGTATGTCTTTCATCCCCTGGCTTTGCATGGTGGGTGCATCCAGGCGGTTGTCAACATCGATGATGACGATGCCCTGATCCTGGGCTTTTTTCAATATGGGAACCAGACGTTTTGAATCCCCAGGCGCAATCACGATGGCGGCGACTTTGTTTTGTATCAGCTCATCGACTATCTGTATTTGCTGCTCTATCGAGGTTTCTTGCGCACCCGTCTTGACCAGCAGCTCTACCCCATATTCTTTGGCGGCACGACGGGCACCTTGCTCCATCTGTATGTAGTAGGGATTAGTCAAGGTTTTCATCACCAGGGCTATGCTGGGCTTGGGGCTGGCTTTGGCCGCAGCAGTGACGGACGTGTTTGTTACCGGGCTTGCCTTGCCCTGGCCGGTATCATCCTGGCAGGCCAGCAACAATAGGGTGGACAGGGTAGCCACGAAGGTCAACAGCGATCGACACGGATTCATGATATCTCCTGTTTTTTGCAGGCAAGACCCTAGCGTCCTGAGCTGCTCATTCGCGCAATAAGCCTGGTTAGCAGCTTATCCTAAACCAAGCATACACAGAGGGGAGCAGTATGCATTTGTGAACTTTTGTCAATCATGGGCACAAGCTAAATCCAGCACCACTGCATTGCTATTTTTTAAATAATTTGACAAGCCTTTGCTCAGGTCTTTTACTTTAGATTTCTTATAAAAAAAGCAGCCCTGAGGCTGCTGAAGAACATAAGATGCAGAATCATGCATAAGGAGCACGATACCAACACCGAGGAGGAGTATGTTCAGCCAAGAGCATAGTCATGCGCCATGACGGCAGCATGACAGCAGTGTGCCTGCCCATCCCCATTCCCCTCTGGTGCAACTAGCTGTCTGTCTTAAAATTCCTCCCACTCATCCGTAGTGCTTTGCGCCTTTTTGCTACCCGTGTTTGCAGTGGCTGGCTTGCTGACTTTGGTCGCAGCTGCGATTCTTGGTGCGGCAGGTTTGGCCTTCATCACAGTCTTGGCGGCCTGTGGTGCTTTGTGGGCACTGACAACAGGTGCAACTGGCTGCCGGCCATCATCAAGTTTGAACATGCTGATGATGTGCGACAGATGTTCAGCCTGTTCTTGCAGACTTTCAGCGGCAGCCGCTGCCTCTTCTACCAGGGCGGCATTTTGCTGTGTCATTTCATCCATCTGGGTGACGGCGCGGTTGACTTCTTCTATGCCTGAGCTTTGTTCCTGGCTGGCAGCAGTGATTTCGCTCATGATGTCTGCCACCTGTTTCACCGAGGTGACGATCTCGCCCATGGTCTGGCCAGCTTCATCGACCAGGCGCGCACCTGAGTCAACCTTGCCTACCGAATCATCAATGAGGGATTTGATTTCTTTCGCCGCCGTGGCCGAGCGTTGTGCCAGGTTGCGCACCTCGGATGCCACCACGGCAAAGCCACGGCCCTGTTCACCGGCGCGGGCCGCCTCTACCGCCGCATTCAGGGCCAGGATATTGGTCTGGAAGGCGATGCCATCAATCACGCTGATGATATCGACGATCTTGCTGGAACTGTCCTTGATCGACACCATGGTATTGACCACTTGCGACACCACTTGTCCACCCTTGCCTGCCACGGTGGCAGCAGAAGCCGCCAACTGGTTGGCCTGACGGGCATTGTCGGCATTTTGCCTGACGGTGGAAGTCAGCTCCTCCATCGACGAGGCGGTTTCTTCGAGTGAACTGGCCTGGCTTTCGGTACGGGCAGACAAATCAGCATTGCCTGCGGCGATCTCACCAGAAGCCAGCCTGACCGAGCCACTGGTGGCGCGTATGTCTATCAGCACGGCAGCGATCTTGTCGACAAAGCGGTTGAAGGCCTCGCTGATTTGCGCCAGCTCATCTGTGCCATCGGCAGCCAAACGGCGGGTCAGGTCCCCTTCGCCAGTGGCAATGTCGGCCATGGCGTCACGCACCAGTTCCAGGCGCTTCAGGGCGCGGGCGACCAGGGCGGTTAATATCAGCGCAGCCAGGGCCACGACGATGATGGCTGTCACGGCTGATGCCGTCAGCATGGCAGACAGTGCCTGGGTGGCCTCGGCCCGGTCGAGCACGGTGGCCAGCAGCCAGTCTGTACCAGCGATTTTGGTGACGAAGAGCATGCCTTCACGCCCGTTCAAATGAATGCTGCTACTGGTCTTGGAAGCCTCGGTAGCAGTCAGCACCTCGGTGCTCAGCTTGGTGTCGAGCTCACTCAGGGGTTTGAGTGTCAGCTTTTCATTCGGGTGGGCGATGATCTTGCCACTGCCATCAAGCAAGAATGCATAGCTGGCCGGAGTAGGCTTGATGGAAGCGACATTGCTGGTCACTGCATCGAGCATGACATCGGCTGCGGCGACTGCCGTAATGCTGCCCTTGGGACCTATGGGGTCGGCAAAGGTGACCACCAGCTTGCCGGTGCTGGCACCAATATAAGGTGTGGTGATGATGGGGCCGCCTGCCTCGCTAGCCTTGAGATACCAGGGCCGTGCGGTAGGGTCATAATCGGCTGCGCGTTTGCGCTCTTGCGAAAACACCGCATGCTTGTCGGCAAAACCTATATAGGCCATGTCAAACACACCCGCTTGCTCACCCGCCTTGAGTGCACCCAGAGGCTCAGGTAATTCTGCCGCCAGTTTGAGTGAAGCGACCGCCGCCTGCTTGGACTTGACCCACTCGGTAATTGCAGTCGCATGGCTTTCAGACAATTGCAATAACTGGCTATTGAGCGCATCCATGGTGCGCGAACGGGTGGTGAAGAAATTCGCTACCACCATGGACAACATGGCGATCACCACTATGGTCACACAAATGCTGATGAGCCTTCTACGCAGTGACGAAAAAAACATACCAGTTCTCCAATACTTAAAAAAGTCGGGCAGGATAGTCTAAAACGCGAACTCTTGCAGGATAGCACCCATTTTGTCAGAAAAGAACTAGCCTAAGCAGGTAAGCAGGCCTGGCGTCCATTCAGAGCAGAAGTATTTCTTTCAGTATCATGTTAACAAATTGCAAGGTAAGAACAATAGGCAAACCCGGCACGCCGCATACACTTCATTCATTGCTTCCGCAAAAAAACAACAGGGCGCAAAGATGCGCCCTGTTGTTTTTAAACGAAGAACTATTTACAGGTTTTTCAAAGTCACCAGATTAAACATGCGTGCTTCACCTATCAGTGGTGTCCAGGCACAAGGTGCTTTATTGCGATAGGAGTCAGGGTCAGCATCAAGCAAGCCATGGAAAACTTCCAGGATGATGCGCCCGCCGGTTTCTCCAAGTTGAGTGGCCGTGAGGGGGGCGGAATCCAGCAAATCATCTTCGCTGAATTTTGCTTTACCTTTCTCCAGCCACCAATTGACGACAGGTACCTGTGCTTCTGCCAGGACATAGAACCAGAGCGGGGTTTTTTCTTGCAAGGCTGCCGAAATCGGTACAAAAGTTTGCGTCCCATCATCCGATTTATGCCTGACTACCAGGTAATTCGCATCCAGCACAGGTACACCCAATAAATTGCCGACGGCCTGACCGCTGGGCAACTGGAATTTCTTGCCACGCAGCAGATTACGCGCAGCCAGGTTCTTGGTGGTGGCAGCAATAGCATCTGGTAATTTGGTCAGTGGATCAACCAGGGTGGTGTCAATTCGGTAAGCATATTGGAGTCTTTTTTGACCGCTGACATTATTTGCATCATCCTTTTGACCTGGTGTGAGCAATTTTGAAATGCGATCAGGGTTTGGAAAGAACAAAGACCAGTCATTAATCACATGCAATTCATCCAAAGGCTGGAAGCCGGTCAGGGATTTGTCGGCAGATCCTTGGGGATCAAATATCAATGTTGGCGCTTGCTGATTGGTATTGAGCCGGTAGCCATTTCTGACCATGGAATGGCCATAGCGATAGGCTGCACCAGAAAATTCCAGCGGTATGGCACCGCGTTTCTCAGCAGTAAACAAGGCATAGGCGGCTTCATTGCGGGTCAGGCCGGTCGGGCTGGGGTCGCGCCTGAAGTCGAAAGTTTTCAGGGTTTCATTGCTGACTATGCGTGGCAGATAATCTTCGACGACGATTTTTTGATACGTCCAGCGTACTTCATCCCTTGCCTTGTCAAATAAATCCCTGCTGCCTTTCAAGGGTGGAAATTGCTGTTCCAGTTTGTCGACTACTTTATTATGAAAACGGATGAAACTCATTTGCAGATTACAGACGATAGAGTTTTCATCATTGCGCGGGTCACCAATGATGGCGCGACCTTTCTTGCCATTAGGCAATTGCGAACGCGGCAAATCGTTCCTGACTTCTATCAGGCGTATGCCATCCTGGTACAGATAGGGGGCAGCGTCCGGCCCGGCACCATAGACGCAATCAAGATCAAAACGGGGAGTTCGCTGATTGCTGAAAGTGCTTTTGTCCTTGCTGTCCAGGGTAGAGGTAGTGTCAAATGTCAGGTCGTGATCGATGAATTGGCCAAAATAAGTGTAGCCAGCGGGTATGTACAGGTTTTCTTCTGGGTCAGGATCATCGTGTACACCATCCGGAGCGTCTGCCATCAATTGTGCCAGGCCGGGGTTTTGCCCTGGGGCGGGTTCGAAATTATCCAGTTCGAGGTCAGCTGGCTGGATAGGGTCAGCATCCAGTAAGCGGGAGTAGCCGCCAAGGCCGGTGCCAACCAGGCCGTGCAGGGATTCAGGATTGCCAGTGCTCATGCGTGTCTCCTCTTTCATCTACGATGGGTGGAAAGATGTCTGTGCAGGCGAGCAGTGCAAACACTTGCCCGCCATGCCTTAGTATCCTCATACTGTCATTGTTTGCTCTTGCTGCCAGGCACAGCTCGTTGATGTAGCCTTTTTCTGTGATTTGCCACCAGTTTTGGCAAACTGAATTAACCAATAGGCAAGTAATAAGAGCTTGATAACTTTATATCTTATTTATATTTAAGCAATGTGAAATACATAACAATACATGTATTTATTGCTACTCATCGAATGAAGTGATCAAGAGAAGAATGTCAGTAATAAGGAGTAAAAATAGAGAGTTAATACACTGCTCTTGGCTAGGTATCGGAGGATCATCCTGGAGAAGCAAGCTGTATTGCACTGTATTGCCAACCAGAGCTGCCTGTAAAACCTGGCAAGGCATCTTGTCCGTGCTTTCAAAGGGGCAATCTGCTTATCTTAGTTGCAATTTTGCGACGTTGCCTTCTGCCAATACTATTGGAAGTACCATACGTGAGTCTGAGCTACTCTGGCTGCTGGCTACCGTCTTTTTGCAACCCATCCACCACAGCCAATTACTGCATCGCAGTAAAAGTGGCTCTATTACAATTGTTAATTTTCTTCATGAATCAGATCATTTGCTGCATAGGCTTTGATTTCTTGTTGATGCACTGGTATCTTAAATTAATCACGAGTGAGTGATTACCTCAGGCCACAGCCTGCGGTTGCGCAACCAAAAATACACAATGTCTGGTTTACCCGGGCCAGCTACAGTCTGTTGATGCTGTATCTGAACAAAAAACTGTTTGTGTAATATCTTGCAACAAATTCACCGTATTTAGGCTGATGTATGAACTATCATGAATCAGGCTCTCTCAATTTGACTTTGAGCAGCGAAAAATGGATGCACTACGCGCACAACTGCATGAAAACTACATGTCAAAAGAGACGGTGGACTTGCTCGCGTTGGGCATTAAGCCCGATCTGCACGATCATGAATATGCAAGCCTGGAATCCATCTTGTCGGTGCGTGGTGTTGATATTTCTGTTTTGCGCGCACAACGTGACCAGCAATTGAAAATTGCAGCTCTGGCACAGCTTGCGGCTAATAAACGTGCCCGCCTGTACAAGCGCTTGCTTGCCCTGCTCATAGACACGGCTGGCGTGGCAATCATACTGGTAACGCTGGGTTTGCTGATCACGGTGAGCATGCCTAATCTGTTCAAGCAAACCAACCGTGCTATCTTTGTTTTGTGGCTGCTCTACCTGCTGTTCAAGGATGGCTTTGATGGCCAGAGCCTGGGCAAACGCATCATGGAAATACGGGTGGTGCATGCTGACACCGAGCAACCCTGTAATCTGCCACAATCTCTCATCCGCAATCTCGCCTTGTTGACAGTGGTAGACTGGTTCTTTGTCCTGGGGCGCGGCAAGTTTCGCTTGGGGGATATCATCGCGAGAACCAAGGTGATGAAAGCCAGCGCAGTAAAATAAATGCCAGCTTCCGTAGGAGCGGCTTCAGCCGCGAATCGATGCACACGGAAAAACTTTCGCGGCTAAAGCCGCTCCTACCAAACTAGCGCTTGTCCATCGCCATCGCGGTCATCTTCACCATCACAAAAAATTCGTTGCATCAAACCCGACCAAGGTCAGGTTATTGACATTCGTCAAGGTCCCCACCAGCACGATTTCATCTGGAGTGATGTTAGTGACATCCAGTTGGTTAATGACGAACCAGATGCTGGCATCGCCTATGATGTCGGCAGTGATCAAGACCATTTTGCTGGCGACCGTGGGTGCGGTGAAGGCTTTGCCAGGGCCAAACAAAGCTGCCAGCTTGGTCGGATCGAGGGCATTGCCTTGTACCGTCAGGACATCGCCATTGGCCCAGGCTTTGGGGGTGACGGCAGCAGCGTTGACAGCAGCGATTTTGCTGGTGCCGGTCTTGTTCAGAAAGGCAGAAAAATTCAAGACGTCGCCGCCCTTGCCTATGACGAAATTGGTGATGGTGTCAACACCATTGGCAACCGGGGTCATGCCAAATGCATAGGTATCCACACCCGTACCACCCTGCATCGTATCGAGGCCAGGGCCACCATCGAAAAAATTGGGGTAGTTGGAACCTATCAGCATATTATTGGCAGCATCCCCCTTGATGGTGGTTGTCACTGTCACCTTGCTGGCAGACGGTGTGCTACCAGTGGTGGTAGCCGGAGCGATAGCACTGAGGTCTACATGGTTGATTTGTTTGACATCACCACTGAGCAGAGCCAGGGGTTTGCTATCCAGGGTCAGGATATCAGAATTCAAATCTATCAATAACGGCGTCGTCAGGGAGCCCTTGCCACTGAGCACATGATTGGTTTCATTGAGGGGGATATCGATGAAATTGATTTGCAAGTCGCTCTTCACGGCATTGAGGATATTGGCCACCTTGCCACCCGTGAAGGAAGTATTGTCCAAAGTGACGGTCAGATTGCTGACATTATTGATACTGGCGTGGGAAGTGGCATTGCCTGTCAGGGTCAGGGTGGCAGTGGTATCTGTGGTCTTGACCAGGGTTCCAGTCAGGCCGGGAGGGATATTGCCAAGCTTGCCCAGGCTGGCACCGACATTGCCCTTAAAGGTGTCGCCTGCCAGGGTCAGTATGATGCTGCCGGTGACGCTGCCATCATTGATCTGTTTTTCCACAAAGGCCGGGGCCGAGTAACTGATGCTGCCAAAAGTTTGCGCCACTTCCGACGCTTGCGCCACTTTGAGTACCAGTTGCTCTACATTGCTGGGGGCAGCCGCAGCCTCTGCTGCCGTCGGCATGCGCCCTAACAGGGTGGTGTACACCACGCTGGCATAGACCTTAGTGGCGACGGCAATTTTGAATTCCTGCGACTGGGCAAATTGATTAACAATATCACCACGCGTCATGCCATTATTCATCTGGTCTACCCAGTAATCGCGACCGGCGACGTCGGCTTTGCGGCCCAATACATTTTGATAAATCAAATCCAGGAATTGCGTATTCGATAAATTTGCACCGTACTTGGCAGTAAATTCTTCAGAGTGGGCAAACACATCGGCGATCTGGCTATTCGCGCCGCCATTTCTATGTACCCCCATCCAGAACAGAAAACCATCGGTATCCGGGATGCGGTTAAAAGCGGCCAGATACAGGCGTACTATCTGCTCAGAAGCCTGGCTGTAGTCCGGCGCAATCAAAAAATTGTATTCCACCCCGGCACGGGTGAGCAAACCTGAATCCAGGCGTGAAGCATACAAATCCACGGTCTGCTGGTCGGGTTGCCTGTCCCACAAGACCTGGAACAGGCCTGTGACAAATTCTTTATTCGTTTTAGCCATCATTGCACCTGCACTATCGGCAGCAAATATTTATAGAAGAAACAAGGAAACATCAAGTATCCCTTGGTTTACGGCAAACTTGGGGCAAACCTTTGGCAAACTTATGGCAAACTTTCTAGCAACCCCAGTGTCACATGCCAAAATCGTGTAAAAATTCATCCTGCGAGTATCCATGCCCTTGCCAGGCGGCAAAATTCTCATTTAAGCAGTATATGCCAAAAAAATCTGCGCAATTCGCGCAACAAGGCTTAAAAAGCCAGCCAATTCGATTTTTATCGCTGCACAATTGATAGAATGGAAAACACTCGCTAGTCGCCTTGGCAAACCAGCAGAAAGCAATGCATCATGAAAATAGTCATCCTCTTCCCTACCCAGACCGAAGCCAGCCTGTTCCAGCGTGAAGGCATCATCACCATCGTCTCCGGCGTCGGGCTGACCGCCACCGCCCATGCCAGCCTGCATGCAATTTACGAGTATGAGCCAGATTTACTGATTATGGCAGGCATCGCCGGTGCTTATCCGCATTCCAGTTTCAAGATAGGCGATGTGGCCCTGGTGGAAAGCGAAGTTGAAGGCGATCTCGGTTTTTTCACGCCAGACGGTTTTACCCATCTCGCCCATCTGCCCATAGACATGGAGTTTGAGCGCCGCCACACCTTGCACTGCCCGCATATACCGGCAGACACAGGCTTGCCAAGTGCACGCAGCATGTCTCTCAATGCCGCCATGGCACATTATGTGGACACCCAATTCGTCGACCTGGAAAACATGGAAGGCGCAGCCTTCTTCTACACCTGCCTGCGCGAAAACCAGCCTTTCCTGGAGTTACGCGCCGTCTCGAATTTCGTCAATGTCGACAATGATGAATGGGATATGCAAGGCTCCATCAAGGCCATGACCAAGGCTTTGCATGCCTTGCTGGACCAATTGCAACACTGAATTTATCCTACTTTATGCACGGACCAGACCCAACAAACAAGCATCCCATGCAAGGCTTCCCCCAAGTTTGCTATATCAAGAATACCGTCAGCAATCCCAATATCCTTATCGGTGATTACACCTATTATGACGACCCCGACGATGCGGAAAATTTCGAGCGCAATGTGCTCTATCATTTCCCCTTCATCGGCGACAAGCTCATCATAGGCAAGTTTTGTGCGCTGGCCCGTGGCGTCAAATTCATCATGAACGGGGCCAATCACAATATGGCTGGCATTTCGACCTACCCTTTCCAGATCTTTGGCAATGGCTGGGAAAAAACACCGATGGATTTTGATACCCTGCCCTACAAGGGTGACACCGTCGTCGGCAATGATGTCTGGATAGGTTATGAAGCCCTGATCATGCCGGGTGTGAAGATAGGCAATGGTGCCATCATTTCATCACGCTCTGTGGTTGTCAGCGACGTGCCAGCCTATAGCATCGTCGGTGGCAATCCAGCCAAAAGCATACGCCAGCGTTTTAGCGACGACATCATCGAGACTCTGGAGGAAATCGCCTGGTGGAACTGGCCGGCAGAAAAAATCAGCCGCTACATCAGTGTGATCATTGCTGGCGATATCGGTGCGCTGAAGGCCAGTGCTTTGGCAACTGAGTAGCACCAGGTCTTTTCGTCATAAGGTATCCTGTCCACCATTCAATTTTTTACTCCCTATATGAAAATTACCGATATCCCGTTTGGCACCACAGACTGGTCCACCCTGGAAAAAACCGAACACCCCGGCATCACAGGAAAAGCCTTTTGGCGCACTTGCAAGTTTGGCGACATCCGCGTGCGCATGGTTGAATACACTCCAGGCTACCTGGCCGACCACTGGTGTAGCAAAGGGCATATCCTGCTCTGCCTGGAAGGTGAAATGCAAACCGAGCTTGACGATGGTCGTGTGCTGACGTTGACAGCAGGCATGAGTTACCAGGTAGCCGACGGTGCAGAAGCACATCGATCGTCCACCACCATAGGGGCCAAATTGTTTATCGTCGACTAGCCGTCTGCCACTGTGAAAACTGCAAGCCTGTTGCTCTTGCAGTTCCACCCTCACTGTGTCAGCCAGACAGAATAAAGCCATCCATACTTGTACTTGCTACATCCCTATATGAGATTGTTAAATCTGCCGAAAAAATATTTCCACAAGGAAAATATCGCTTATACTCTCAGACATGCGATACCGCTAGAATTTATGTGCAAAATTGAAAGCAGCTAAACCGCTTCAATTCCAGGCAAAATTTTCATCACGCCCGCTGCCCATCTCCCCGCAACGAAAAAGCAGTCACCAACGGCCCAAATCCGCCGCGTTGTAAATCCCGTATTTTTTTCTGATAACTGACCAGCATCAACGAGTCATGCCGTTTCACAGGTGTGGCAACCGTCGACAACAGGATGATTTTACTGACAGATATCAGCCGCCTGATCTCCACAAACGACATCTACTTGCTTGAAAAGTTGCTGCTTGAAGCAGTCCCCTGGTTGACAAACATACCGACTAAATTCCATTCTTCTGGAGTAGAAATTGAATATCAAGAACTTAAAATACAGACGAAACTGGTCAATTATTAATGGCACTCAAAGACATGAATGACAGACTGTCCCGCATAGTCGGTGAGGTACGTGCAGGTACCATCGCCACTACCTCCAGCCAGATTGCAGCAGGTAACATGGATTTGTCGTCCCGCACTGAAGCAGCACAAGCAATGGCGCACGGAAGTGTCCTGCCGAATCCAGGCTTTCTGATATGATTGACTTCCCCAAATATCCTGCCACACCACCTTGAATTACGACGAGCTTACCAGGACCACGCCGATTTACCAAAGCCCACAGGCTGAGCGGCCCATGCTGTGCCTGAGTATTATCTGGCACCCGGATCACAGCCGCATCGGCGAACAATGCATTATGGTACACGACAGTCTCGACCTGGCGCGCTACCAGCCTTTGTTTTGCAAACCAGGCAAGGATGGCCTGGGACTGGGACATGACGGCATTTCTCGCCAAGCCACCCACCTCGTGCGCAATCCGGACGACAGCCTTACCGTGCAGGCTTCAGCCAGCAAAATGGTACTGGAAATCAATGGCGCAGCGGTGCTGGGCACACAGCAGCTTTCAAGCGAGCAAATTGAACAGGGTGTTATCGTGGTGTTGGCGCGCGCTGTGGTGCTATGCCTGCACTTCATGCATTGCCTGCCACGCCATAACCCGGTAGCAGGTTTGATTGGCGTGGGGAGTGCAGCGATCAAGATGCGTGACCAAATTATTCAGGTGGCACCCACCAATGCCACCGTGCTGCTGTTGGGTGAGACCGGCACCGGCAAAGAGGTTGCGGCTTGCGCCATCCACGCCCTGTCGCAACGCGCCAGGCAAATTCTGGTGAGCGTGAATATGGCGGCTTTAAATGAAAGTTTAGCGGCGGCAGATTTATTTGGCGCGGCCAAGGGTGCTTATACCGGGGCGCAAAATTCACGCGGTGGTTTTTTTGCCCAGGCGCAGGACGCCACACTGTTTCTCGATGAAATCGGCAATGCGCCAGCGGTAGTGCAGCCTATGCTGTTGCGCGTGCTCGAAAAAGGCGATTACCGCCCTTTGGGGGCACAGGCCGATGTGCGATCGAACGCACGTATCATTGCAGCGACGGATCAGGATTTGTATGGCGGCGGCTTTAATCCGGCGCTGCTGCGACGGCTGGAAGGGTTTACCATCGCCATCCCGCCTCTGCGTGAACGCCGTGAAGATATAGGTTTGTTGATTTTGCACTTGATGCAAGCGGACGATTTACCCGGCAAGGGGGCGGTTGAACTGCCTGCACCTCTGGTGGCGCAATTGGCGACTTATGACTGGCCCGGCAATATTCGGCAATTGCGCCATGTGGTGCGACGTTTGACGCTGGCGCTTTCTACGGCGGAAATGCCGACATTGGCCGACCTGCTGGAAAGCGGCGCGGCGCGGCCTGCGCGTTCAGGCAGAGACATGGATGTGCCCTTATCTACTGCTACAGCTACAGCGCCTGCTCCGGCGCAAGTCGCGCCCTTGCCTGCATTACCCCACGAGCCTGCACCAGTACCCAGGCGCCATTACAGGCGCCCGGCAGACCTGAGCAATGCTGACGTGTTGGCAGCGCTGGACAATAACGACTGGATGATACAGGGAGCAGCCACCGAACTAGGCATATCCCGCCCCTCGCTGTATAAGCTGCTGGACCAGCACCCGCACATTCGCCGTGCTGACCAAATCGATGCTGAAGAAATTCAACGCGTATTGGCCGAGGTGGCAGGTGATGTGGATGCCTGCGCCGCACGCCTCAAAACCCCGGCAGAGAGTTTAAGGCGGCGGCTGGTTCAATTGCGGACCGGGCTTTGACCTGCATCCAGAGATTAGATACCCTCAAGATGTTATGCGGCCTTTAGAACAGGATTGTTAATCGTTGCAAGTTGAGGAAAGTAGCTTGTCTCGTATTGCCTTGTTCCAGACTTGAGGTTCAGTAGAGTACGCCTCCCATAGATAAACGGGGGATTAGTTGAATCGCGTTTTTTCCCTGTTTCAACCAAATACTCCGCATCCTCGATCATTTGTTGCGTAATTTTTGATGGATCACCGTTTGGAATATCCCATTGCACATCAATGGTTGTCAATTGATAATTTTCCTCAAGTTGCCATGCCGCATATTCTGCTTCAACATTTTTATCGAAATCAAAGTTAATAGTTTTCTCTTTCAGAGTCGATAACTCAACAGTGACAGATTTTTCTCCACCAATAGACAATCCTGCACTAATTTTGGCAGAAAGTGGACCAAATCCTGCCGATAATTCTACGCCTAATGTTTGGTCCCATCGTTGAATAACCCCGGTGGCCGTAGAAACACCCTCAGAAACCTTTTCAGTATAATTACCGCCGGAATTGGGGTGGGCACCAAATTGAGAAATCTTGGCCCATGTCCGTTGACGAGAAATTTGGTGGAAAGTCAATGCTACCCGATTTGGCCACCCGCCAAATCCCCAAGGATTGCCATGAAAAAAACTTCCCGTATACTCAACAGTATCAGAGAAAGGTTGGACTGATTTGTTGAAACCAGAAGGAACCGGGACATCGGGTCTGCGATCAGGATCGGTATTGTCAATAATAATTTTTTTAGTGATTATTTGTTGGTTTTCATTAATAGTCATGATGTATTCATTTCTTTATGGTGGTTAAAAAGATGCGCCAAAGTTCACTTGATAGCGACGCATTTTTCATAGAGCAAGCGAGATTTTTTTTATTACCCGTTTACTTCATGCGATTCTTGAAAAAGGTGAGACATGCTCACTTCAGCAAAGACTGTGCCAGACGAAATAGGCCCAGAAAGGCGTGTATTTCGCTACGGGCGACGTAAAATTGACGCGGCTTTACAGGACGAATCAGCAATCGGCCTGCGAGTTTTACACGGTTTTACAGCAGGTAAATATGGCGGGTGCTTAAGGGTGGGTTGAGTGCTTCGTTTTGCGTGGGCAAACGGCAATGGTTGGCGTGATGTATTTGGGCGCTGTGTAAGCGCATAGCCATACCTGAGAAATCACAACAGGGGGTATTTGATTAAGCTGGGGTGCCTGAATTTTTGTAAGCGATTTTTCGTATGATACTGCGACGTCCGGCCATTAACCGGGAATGGTAAAGCATTTGTGAGTGCCCTTCCATTCCCGTATCGGCATTGTCCATTTGGTCGCTTGTTTCTGCCTCCAGGGCACACTCGACCAGCAGCCAGGGACGCTGTGTGAGTAGCCCGTTTTTGCCTATCAGGTCTTCCGGTTTTTTGGGGACTTCTTGTAGTTGGTCAACAAACAATCTGTCAGTTTGCGTCATTCCGGATCGGGTTCGGCTTGTTTGTTTCGGTTTGCAATGACCATCACCTTCGGCCTGGACCTGGCAGTGCCCTGCTAAATGTCCACCTACACAATTCTTTATACCCACTTAGCAGCACCCCGGCATTGCGAGGCTGTCATCTATCCAGCTGTGCCGCTAGTACCTATTTGGATTTCTGGATCAACAATGTACTGCTTCCCCTCTATTTTGCAGGAAAAATCAAATCCCCATTGCGCATCAGGATTTACCATTTTAATGGTCAATTTAACGCAGTCTTGCACAGGAATAAACGCTTCATCCTCATACCCCTCAATGGGTGAAAGTCTGGTCGTATTCGATAAGGTGGGGTGACTATGAAAAGCTAGCTCGGCCTCTTTTACATCGCGATCCCATAAAACAACGATTTGATCGCCATTCACGAGCTTCCACCGGAAACGATCCTTTTCGAAAGCCGGCGGCGCAGGATCTATAAGATAGGCATTTTCTATCGGATAAAATTTAATTACATAGAGCGTCATTGCTAAATTCTCGCAAATTCAAATAAAACACTACAGGAATAGAAGGCATGAACAATCATCGATGGTGCTGTATCAACCCGGCTTAACCCCGGTCAGCCATTTATTCCAGTTATGCAAAGTCGGGTGTTCTTGTTTCTTTTCACTATCAAAGTTAATCGTATCATCCCCCCAAGAACCAACCCATTTGCCCTTATCAACATAAGCCGATTGAAAAACTTTATTGTAGTCATGACTAACTCTGTCCACACCTGCCTTCATTTTTAGCCTTTCTCTGTCACTGCCAGTAAGCCCTATCCCACTCAGGTTATAGACTTCGCCATTGGTTCCATTAACCGGATTTGCAGTCTTCATCACGATAAATGCAGCCCCTTTATATTCTTTCTCTGAAAAAAATATAATCTTCCCCGCAAGGTTTTCGTCAACGTTCGATTCATCTGTCATGATTTTCCTTTAAAAATACACTGTGATCTGTTGCGACAGCCACATCCGCAACTGCCATACAAGGGATGCTTACTCCAAAACCAAACACCGCCCAAGTCAGGGATAGACATATTTCGGATCACGCCGCAACGCCACCAGATCTGGTTCGGCATCGATCAAATTGTGCGGGTAACCAAGCCGTCTCGCCGCTGCAATTTCATCCAATGCCAACTTGCGTTCCCCAACCAACTCAAATGCCAATCCGGCGCGAAAATGCAAGTCCGGCGCGCTAGATGTGCTATGCAAGGCGCGTGCCAGCAAGGTCATGCATTCATCCTTATCGCCACCACGGGCGGCATACAATGCCATGCGCGACATCAACTTGGTATCATCCGGTGTTTTTGCCAGCATTGGTCGCAATAGTTGCCGTGCCCTGTCATACGCTTTTACCGCCTCGCTTTTACGCCCTGGCAGTAGCAGCAAGGTATCGGCAAGATTGGCCCAATTTTCGTAATTGCCCGGATTGCCCTGCGTTGGTGATACGGCACTTTCAAATGCGCTAGCCGCTTCCACGTAGTCGCCACGCACAAAATAAGCGTTGCCCAAATTGGCATACAGCCTGGCATTGGGGCGAATTTGTAATCCTTGCTGCAAAATGTGCATTGCCTCATCCGTGCGGTTTTGAAACATGAGTACACCGCTTAAATTTGCGTAGCCATTGACCGCATCCGGCTGAATGCTGATACTTTGCCGAAATGCCTGTTCGGCATCCTTGTATCGCCCTTGGCTGGCGTAAATGACACCGATCTGATCAGCAAAAGTCCGGTTCTGCGGAAAAAATTGGATGGCCGTCTTTGCCAGCGTCAATGCTCGCTCGCTGGATCCTGGATCACTGGGGCCCATCGCCCGCAATACATTGATCTGCCCCTCCCAGGCAAACACATTTTTCGGGTCTATTTGTCTGGCGCGCTCATAACTTGCCAATGCAGCTTCATATTTACCCTGCTCACGCAAGGCATTGCCTTGCGCAATATGGCTCACTGCCAAATGTGGATTCAGCTTGAGTGCCTGCTGCGCGCTGGCAATTGATTGTTGCAACCAGGTCGCGTCCTGCTTATCACTGTGATAGCGCACACTGTAAGCAATGGACAGTCCTGCCACCGCTGCCGCATTCTCGGGGTTGCGTTCGGCTATGCGGGTAAAACGCATGACCGCTTCATCAACACTGCCCGGCCGATCCCACTGCTCCAGCGCAGCAAGTCCTTTTTGCATTTCAAGCGATTCTGAAAACGGCGCTGCGTATGCAAACATCTCGGCCAGGTAAGGCTGAAACTTCCACCCTGCACCCAACAATCCCAGCATCAACACACTGCCGACCAGGGCTTTATGTCGCAGCATGCGGGCAACCCGGTGTCTGTCGATTGCGGCTTTGCCGGGACCACGGTTGCTCAACGCCGTCAAGCTGGCAGGCTGGCCTGCAACTTCGGCGCCCAAAGATGTAGCAGATGTTACTTGGGTACTTGCCGCTGGCAGATCTAACAAAGCAGCCAAACCAGCCAGTACTTGCTGCATATTTTTCAGTCGCTGTGCTGGTTCTCTGGCCGTCATGGCACGTATCAACTGCACCAGCCCCGGCGACATACTGGCCGAATATACCCATTGATCCGACGACGATTGCACCTGTGCCGCCGCCAGCGCCATACCGGAGAGATTGGCAAACGGGCGCTGCCCGCTGGCCAGTTCATACAAAATCACTCCCAGCGCATAAATATCTACCTGCGGTGATAGGGCTGCGCCCAGCAGCCTTTCGGGCGCCATGTAAGCAATCGTGCCTTGTGGATTGAGTCGTGCCATGCTGACGGTGACTTCAGGGTCGCTCTTGTTGGCAAGCCCAAAGTCGAGAATGCGCACCGTGCCCGACGGCTCTTGCATCAGGTTCGAGGGTTTTAAATCGCCATGAACAAGATTCGCCTCGTGGGCCTCACACATGGCTTCAGCCACTTGGCGCACGATCACCAGCGCCTGTGCCTCTGTGAAAAAGTGTCCTTGCGCATGCGTGGATGCATTATCGCTGAGCAGCTGGCGCAAGGTTTTGCCTGGCACCAATTCCATGACAATTGACTGGCTGTCTTGATCTTCTTCCAGTGCATAAATTTTGACAAATGCAGCATGGTGTAGCGAAGCAGCCATACGCGCTTCCCGGGTAAGGTCTTCACCGCCCTGTAAACTATTTTCATGCTTCATGCGCTTGATTGCTACCCTGCGCCGCAATTTCTCATCCCAGGCCTCAAACACTTGGCCAAAGCCCCCTTCACCGAGGCTATGACGAAGTTGATAATGGCCTATAGGCGGGAAATCGCCGCGGGCTGATGACAGTGCAAAGACAGCTGCATTCATTGGGATTTGTATAGGGTTAAATAAAACCAGGGGCGATAAGTGAGTCTTCTTACGCCCGGTGCAACGCAAATCGACAGGCGGCTTATCTTATTTAAAAAAATATCAAATTACATAATAAACCACTGCTGTAATGATTTGAAATCTTTTGACGATCTGCACATGAGCTCTGATCATGCGCGAGCAGAAGGTTGTGAACAGCGTCCACGACTCAGCCTGGTCTTGATTGCCCCTATAAAAGTAGGGCTATGCTATATTCCCTGCGCATAATCAGGCACTTTTGCATAGAGCGCCCCTCTACAACCATCAAACGGGAAAATGGCATGTATAAAAACAAAGCGTGCAATCTTGTTCACACCCTACTGTTTTCCGGTCTATGCCTGAGCGGCAGTTTCCTGCATGCTGAAGACAAGCCGCTTTTGCCAGAAACCATCGCCATCAAGGCAGGCCGCTTGCTGGACGTGGAAACTGGCAAGGTCTTGCGTGACCAGTTGATAGTCATCACAGGCGAACGCATTACAGCCATAGTCCCGATTGCAGGCACACCCGTCCCTTACAATGTCAAGCTCATCAACCTGTCCAACGCCACCGTCTTGCCCGGCCTGATCGATGCCCATACCCACCTGACCAGCAATCCGCGCCAGCATGGCTATAGTTCTTTGGGCACATCCACTACACGCGCAGCCCTGTATGGCGTCCGTGCTGCCCGTGACACCCTCAATGCCGGCTTTACCACCGTGCGTGATGTAGGTTCTGAAGGTTTTGCCGATGTCGCCCTGCGTGATGCCATCAATGATGGCGACTTCCCAGGCCCACGCATCCTGGCAGCCGGTTATGCCATAGGCATCAAGGGTGGCCATTGCGACAATAATCTCTTGCCGCCAGAATACAATGACACTGGCAAGGGCGTGGCCGACGGCCCCTGGGCCGCGCGCAGCAAAGTGCGTGAAATGGCCAAATATGGTGCTGATCTCATCAAGATTTGCGCTACTGGCGGGGTATTGTCGAAAGGCGATGCTGCCGGTGCACAGCAATATACGCTGGAAGAAATGCAAGCCATAGTGCAAGAAGCCCACAAGCTGGGCCGCAAGGTTGCCGCCCATGCCCACGGTGCCAGCGGCATCAGCGACGCCATACGCGCAGGGGTCGATTCTGTTGAACACAGCAGCCTGATTGATGCAGAAGGCATCAAATTAGCCAAACAACATGGGACATGGCTGGTCATGGACATCTATAATGACGACTATATTCTCGGCGAAGGTGAAAAAGCAGGTTTCTTGCCTGAATCACTGGCCAAGGAAAAAGAAATAGGCCAAAAACAGCGCGATAACTTCCGCGCTGCCCTGGAAGGCGGTGCCCGCATGGCTTTTGGCACCGATGCCGGGGTTTATCCGCATGGCGATAATGGCAAGCAGTTTTATTACATGGTCAAGTATGGCATGACACCCTTGCAAGCCATACAGGCAGCCACCATCAATGCAGCAGATTTGCTGGGCTTACAAGACAAGGTCGGCAGTATCAAGGTGGGCAAGCTGGCGGACATCATTGCTGTCGATGCTGATCCGCTGACGGATGTAACAAGCCTGACGAAAGTGAAATTCGTCATGAAGAGCGGCAAGGTTTACAAGTAATTTTTTAAGTCAAGACCTCTCAACACAGAGGCACAGAGACACAGAGAAGATCAGAAGAAAACCTGGAACCGGGATTCTTCATTTTAATCTGTGTTTCTTTTTTAGAAAGCAGCAATGAATCAAAAACTCAGCATAGATGAATACGACGCACTGGAGCAATTAAGCAAGCTGCCGCGCAACACCAAACCGAATGCCTGCATCAGCCGCAACGCCAAGCGCCTGTGCGGCATCAAGTTCATGACTTACCGCAAAGACGGCACGCTGGAATTGACCGATGCAGGCAGGCAAACCCTGTTCATCAAACAATGCATAGATGGCTTGCGCGCGATTGCCAATGACCCCGACACCAGCCTGCCCGGCCCGGTCGCCACCTTCCTCGGCAAAAAAGCCCACGTTGCAGTCAATGCCGATACCGGCAAGATGACCATCACCCAGCGTGGCATTGAATGTCTGGCTGATATCGATGCGCAGATGGTACAGGGGAATAAGTAAGCAGTGCTCAGGGGCGGAATGCAATCAAAGATGCTTGCTTGCCGCTCCACCCATACATGCGCTGCGTTACAACGCACTCTGCAAAACACGATACCCTGTAGGGTGCGTTGTAACGCACCCGTTTTGGATTTTTCCATCTCTAACCGTAACTACGTTTGCCGCAGCCAGTAGGTACGTTTAGCCCCACGTAATCGTACGCATGCTATACCTCGGGCGACCTCATTGTGATTTGATATTTTTCACAAAAATCCAGCGCATTGCCTTACTGAACTCAACAAAATAAGCATCACGCTTTGTCAAAGTGTCAGAGGTAAATAGACATGCATACGATTACGCTTGCGCTAATCGTACCTACGCGAGCTGCTAACATCCTCAAGCATGAAAAAGTGCAGGTCAATTACAGCCCCTTAGCATTTAGGTCTAATTTTACGTTTTTTGGGAAAGGCGAAATCTGCCCTGGATCTCACTCTTCATCTGTTGTCATATCCCGTCCTACCAAATAATTTTCTTACTAGTCCCATTCCAAAAAATCTTGGCAATACGTCAAAAGCAGTATCAACTGCATTGGTATAAGCCAGGTTCGCAGGTAGCCTGACCTGTATCGCAGTACCCTCACCCGCTACGGATTTCATGAGGTAGTTTGCGCCCATGGCCTCTGTACGCTCTTTCATTCCCACCAGTCCCCAGTGGCCTTCGCGTTGTCCTGCCTCGGCGATGGTGACAGGTAGCCCTTGCCCATTGTCTGCGACACGCAGGATAAAGTAATCACGCTGATATTCCAACTCCAGTGTGACCTTGCTGGCATTTGAATGTCTTGCTGCATTGAGCAGGGCTTCACGGGCAATGGCATGAATTTCATTGCGGACCGCTTCGCATAGCCAATGCGGTTTGCCGCGTACGGTCAGTGTGAAACGTTCATTGAGCAAGATACTGCCGTATTGCTGCAGTGCCTGCTCCAGTTCCTCCGGTACGGATTCGCTGCGCAGGTCCATGATGTGTTCGCGCCCTTCTACCATGAGCTGGTCGGCCAGGTCCAGGGTTTGTTCGAGCTTGGCACGTTCTTCCGAGTCGCTGGGCAGGCGGCGTGCCTGGCTGTCAAAATACATGATGAGACCTTGCACGCTTTGCAGCAGGGTGTCGTGCAGGCCGCGGGCGATACGGGCGCGTTCTGCCAGTCTTTCATGCATGAGGTCTTGCATGTGGGCGGTCAGGTAGCGTATGCGCAGCAGGTAGAGTGCATACAAGAAGGCAGTCGCCAGCAAGAGCAGCAAGGCAATGAACCATGGTGTCTCTGTAAAGACGGGCGTGATACCGATTTGCATGACCGCGCCTTGCTCATTCCACAGACCATCTTCATTGGCGGCCTTGACCATGAAGCGATAACTGCCGGGTGGCAGATTGGTGTAGAAGGCTTCGCGCCGTCCCTGCGGGTCTTGCCAGCCTTTGTCATAGCCTTGCAGTTGGTAGCGAAAGCTGATGCGTTCCGGCATGCTGAGGCTGAGTGCAGTAAAGCTGATCCGGATGTCGCGGCTTTCTTTTGGCAATTGCAGTGCTGGCTGCGTCGCATAGTCTTTGCTACCAGCGTGGACAGCGGTAATCTGCACAGACGGTGGCAGAAGATTGCGAGCGATTTTTTGAGTATCTATCGTGGCGATTTCGCTGGTGGTAGAAAACCACAGCTGGCCGTCACTGGCGGCAATCAGCGAGGGCAATGGGCGCAGTTGCGATGGGCTGCCCAGCAAGCCATCAAGTGCATTGAATCGCTCATAATTTGTGACATGAGTAGGATCACGCAATAGCTGTTCAAGCTCGCTGGCAGGGATGTGGGTAATGCCATCTGCGCCATGCAGCCAGAGGTCGCCAGCGGCGGTGCGGACTATGCCTGATATGCCTCTTAAAGCCTGTGGGCCGCTGACTTTGACTGGTACAAAATGTTGGTCGTCACGTTTGCTGTTGTACAGTGCCAGGCCATATTCACCACCTGCCCAAAGGTGTTCGCCATCGGCTTGCAGGGCCAGCACATTGCCCAGTTCAAGACCTTGCTCTTTGCCAAAGAGCTGGACATGCTTGCCGTCTATCAAGGCAATGTGGCTATACAAATAGCCCGCCCAGATGCGGCCAGAGGCGTCCTTGGTGAGGCTCATGACTGTCTCGGTGGGCAAGCCATTGAAGCCGCTTTGCAATTGCCATTTACCGTCATCAATACGGAACAGACCTTTGCGTGATACAGAGACCCATTGTTGCTGTGGGTTGATGGCGACCATGGCCTGGGCCTGGTTGCCATCAATATCAGGCGGCATGGGCAAAGTACTGAACTTGCCAGCATTCTCGCGTCGCCACAATCCAGTATCATTACCCAGCCAAATCAAGCCATCATCTGCGCGATAAGCCATGCTGAATTGTCCTCGCAGTTCTTGCTTGAAATCGCCAGAGTCTTTGAAGCGGCGCACTACTCCAGCAAAATCAGCGGTGATGACTTCACCATTGCCAGCACTGGCCATGGAGGGATGATCAAACGGTAGCACCACCGGCAAAATATGCAGGCGATTGCGACGCAGGCGGTCCAGCCCGTGGGAGGTGCCTATCCAGATATTACCTTCCCTGTCCTGGAAAAAAGTTTGCGGCAAGGGGCCGCTCATGCCACTCTCTTTGGTTAACAGCTGGTCGGGGCCGCTGTCGGCTGTCCACGGTGCCTGGCGGCGTTCCAGTGCGTGGGTGCGCAAGATCCACATGATGCCATCACGATCAAAGAACATGCCATTGCCTTCTATCTCTGGTCTGGGGGCGGCATTGCCTGCCGGGACGCTGGTACTCATACGATAGAATTTATACGCACCGTCAGAAGCCCATAGCGTACCGTCGGGGCTTTCTGCCATGGCCATCAAATCGAGTTTAGGCCAGGCCTGGGTATAGCGTGCCTCACCAGGACGACGAAAGTACACACCACCCTTGACAGAAACCCATTGCACACCAGCCTTGTCAAACAGAATTTGCCTGGCCATGAATTGCGGTAAACCACTGTCAGTGCCTACAAGGTTGAAACGCTGTGCTCCCGGAGCCAGCATCGCCAGGCCTTCACGGGTGGCGGCACAGATGCTGCCGTCCGGCCCCAGGGTCATGCTCATCACGCTGCCGCCAGGCAGGCCGTCTGCCTCGGTAAAAGTGCGCACGGTATTGTTCTTGAAAACACTGATGCCGCCAAAACGATATCCTACCCACAGGCTGCCATCGGGTGTCCCCAGCAAACCCAGTACATTGCTGGATCGTAGTGGCTGCCCCTGGACTTTATCCATACGCTCAAAACGCAGTCCATCAAAACGGAACAGACCGGTGGGTGTGGCTATCCACAACCAGCCATCGGTGGTCTGGGCAAACTTGAGTACATCACTGGGCGCGCCATTGAGGGCATTCCAGGGTGTGTGAGTATAGTCAGACAGCAGGCGGCTCGGCTGGGCTGTAGTGACAGTGGAATAATTGGCCTCAGCCGCAGTGACAGGCCTGAGGAGAATAAACAGGGAGTTGAACAACAGTGCAGCCATGCAGGTTTTCAGCAAGGTCTGCCATTTGGAAAAAAGCACGTGTGTGATCCTGGACGATAAATAAACAATCTATAGCCCACAGTCTAACCAAATTTATCAAAACGAAACGAATGATAAGTGATTACTTTTTACGCTTATTTGTGCAGTAAGGGTAATGTATCAAGAATACAGACGAATATGCAGCTCAGCTTACTCAGAAAAAAACAGCAAGACCGCGCTCAACATCAGTATTGGCAAAACCAGCGCAAAAAAGCCTGCATACATAAACGCAAATGCCCCGCCCACTGCCCCTACGCCAAAGGCCAGTACTGGCCACAAAAATTTCCACAAGCGGGCCTTGGTGCCTGTCACTGCACTGCCCCTGAGTATGTCAACCAGGTCAATCACGATCTGTGTGACATTGCCTGTCATGACGGTGGTGGGTGCCAGTTCTGTCCATACCAGGCGGCTGGCGGCGTTTTGTATGCCCATGGCGGCGGCACCGGCTATGCCTGCGACCAGTGGCAAGACAGCATCTGTGCTTTGCACAGGAACAGATAAACAACCCAGCAGCATGAAGGCCAGCAAGAACAATAACTGCATGCCTGTCAGTGCCCGCGCGGCGGATTTACCGCTGGCTTCCAGCTTGACAGCGACAATGCGTGCCAGTGCCACTGCCAGGATAAAGGCCGGGAAAGCCAGAAACTTGATCAGCACACCATGGCTGGGGTGGGCCAGCTCGCTGCCGATGAGCACAAAGTTGCCAGTCACATGGGCGGAGAACAAGCCAAACAGGGCGACAAAGCCCACAGTATCGACATAGCCTGCGGTAAAACCAAGGGCAATACCCAGCGTGTGCTTGCTTGTCATGCAGTTTTGCCTTTGCTCAATGAATACCTGCCCGGCCCGGCCAGGGCGATGCTGCCAAAGATGATCAACAACAGCCAGCCAAACTGGCCTTCGGCTATGCTCCAGTCCGGATGTACCGCCAGCATGGACACCAGCAGCAAGAAGATGATGGGCAGACAAGCCAGCCTTGTCAAGATGCCTGCTGCAATCAGCAGCGGGCAGGCAATTTCTGCCAGCAGCGCCAGCCACAACGTCAGGCTGCGGCCCAGATGCATAGGGTCATCAATATGCGCCAGCTCTGTGCTGTAATGCATAAGCTTGGGCAAGCCATGCACATACAAGAGCATGAAAGCGCCTGCCAGCCTGAGGAAGAGCAAGCCCAGATCAGGTTTGGCTGGCACGGACAGACGCTGGAAGAAATTCATCGTACTCATCTTATGCCTTTCAGGCGAACTGACCAGCTGCCAGGTAACCGACCGTCATGGCCACCACCAGCAAAGCACCGATGGGTGTCGGTGGTGCTGGCGAAGGGATATCCAACCAGCGGCATAAGCCACCGATGGCCAGACCCAGTAATGCACCTATGGCGATATCCATATCAAGCTCCCTTCTTGTCGTCGAGTGCATGGCCGCCGCACAAGACCTTGTGTTTTGCTTCCTGCGCCTGGGTGTAACGGTCCACCAGCCAATAACCCAGACTCATGGTGAACACCAGGAAAGCCCCGCTCAATACCGGCGGAGATGGCACGGGTATGTGCAGCAAATTGCAGCCTGCACCAGTGACGAAGGAGATGACCAGGCCCAGCAATATTTTTGAATAGCGCATGGCTTATTCCTTAAAAAGCAAAACAACTACAGCCCAGCGCACCCCAGAAGCCTGAAAAATCAGAAACTGGTACATTGGCACCACGCGCTACATCATGCCTGTGTACATGCACACCACAAGCGCCACGGCACTGGTGCGGCAAGGCTATCTTTTGCGTGCCTGTCGCTGCGCGATAATGGCCGCTGACCTTGCTGACGGGCGACCAGTCTGGCAGCACCGGTATTGCAGGTGGTGACAAGGGGCCAAATTCTGCCGCGCCATACACGATCTTGCCATCGACGATGGTGAGTACAGCTTCTATGTGTTTGATGCTCTCTTCAGCCACGCTGAAATAATCAGCCGACAGCACGGCCAGGTCAGCGAATTGGCCTTCCTTGATCTGGCCTTTTTTGCCCTGCTCATTGGAAAACCAACTACTGCCCAGCGTCCATAACTCCAGCGCGGCATCGCGTGATAATTGTGCAATGACACTGGCCAGGCGCAAGCCACCAACGGTGCGGCCAGAGACTAACCAATACAGCGCAGTCCAGGGGTTGTAGCTGGCCACGCGGGTGGCGTCAGTGCCTGCGCCTACGGGCACGCCCATCTCCAGCATTTTGGCAACAGGTGGTGTCGCACGGGCGGCATCCGCACTATAGCGCTCGACAAAATATTCCCCCTGGAAAGCCATCCTGTGCTGGATGGCGATGCCACCGCCGAGACTACGCACGCGTTCTATATTGTGTTCTGTAATCGTCTCAGCATGGTCAAACATCCAGTGCAGGCCATCGAAAGGGATTTCGCGGTTGACCTTTTCAAACACATCGAGCATGCGGCTGATGGACTCGTCATAGGTGGCATGCAGACGGAAAGGCCAGCGCTGGCTGACCAGATGGCGCACGACTTTTTCTAGTTCGTCTTCCATGCCTGCGGCCAGGTCGGGGCGCGGCTCCAGAAAATCTTCAAAATCGGCTGCAGAAAATACCAGCATTTCACCCGCGCCATTGTGGCGGTAAAAATCGCTGCCATCACCGGGCTTGACCATGCCAGTCCAGCGCTCAAAGTCTTCTAGCTCTTGTCCCTTGTTTTGGGTGAACAGGTTGTAGGCTATGCGTATGGTCAGTTGCTGATCTTTGGCGAGCTGGTCTATGATGGCATAGTCTTCAGGATAATTCTGGAAGCCGCCACCAGCATCAATTGCGCTGGTCAAACCCAGGCGGTTTAGCTCACGCATGAACTGGCGGGTGGAATTGACTTGCAGTTCCAGCGGCAGCTTGGGGCCTTTGGCCAGGGTGGCATACAGTATCATCGCATTGGGTTTGGCGATGAGCATGCCGGTAGGATTGCCTGCGGCATCGCGCTGGATTTCGCCACCGGGCGGGTTAGGTGTATCCTTGGTATAACCGACTGCGCGCAAGGCCGCACGGTTGAGCAGTGCCCTGTCATACAGATGCAGGATAAACACTGGCGTATCTGGCGCAGCAGCATTGATTTCTTCCAGCGTGGGCATGCGTTTTTCTGCGAACTGGAACTCAGTCCAGCCACCCACTACCCTCACCCATTGTGGCTGTGGCGTACGCAAGGCCTGCTCTTTCAACATGCGCAGGGCATCTGCCAGCGAGGGCACGCCTTCCCAGCGCAATTCAAGATTGTAGTTAAGGCCGCCGCGTATCAGGTGGATGTGCGAATCATTCAGGCCGGGGATGACGCAGCGCCTTTGCAGGTCAATGACTTGGGTGCTGTCAGCCTTGAAACGCATGACGCTTTCTGTATCACCAACCGCCAGGAACTTGCCATCCTTGATGGCGACAGCACCAGCGATTGGCTGACTGCGGTCTACCGTGTGGAACTGGCCGTTGTGTAAGATCAGGTCTGCGTTCATCATGGTTACCTCTTGAAAAATCATCATTGATCCGGTGGTTTTTTAGCCGCCGGATCATTAAAAACAAAAGCCTGTCAAAGATTAATGCGCTTCACTCGCATTGAACATGCTCTTCGCATAAATCAGGCCCAGGCCATAGCCACCGCCATGGGTAATAGCCGTCGCCACAGTTTGATTGTAAGTCTCACCACGCGCCCAGTCACGCTGTAATTCCAGCAGGTATTGCAGCGAGGTCATCGGGCGGGCACCCATTTGTATCATGCGCTCCATGGCGTGCTGGTGTGCTTCTGCTGAGACATCACCGCAAGCGTCCGCAATCACATACACTTCAAAACCTTGTTCCAGTGCCGAGATAGCCGGGCCGACGATGCAGACTGAAGTCCACAGGCCAGCCAGTACGATTCTATCCTTGCCTTTGGCATTGACGAGCTCGGCAATGCGACTGTCTTCCCAGGTGTTCATGCTGGTGCGGTCGACGATTTTTTCATCGGGGAAGACGTTTTTGATTTCTTCAAAAATGGGGCCAGAAAAAGACTTTTCTGCCACCGTGGTCAGGATGGTCGCCACCTGGAATTCTTTGGCAGCCTTGGCCACCATGGCGGCATTATTGCGCAAGGCCACCAGGTCGATGGATTTAGTCGCAAAGGCCATTTGCGGTTGATGATCTATCATGATCAGGGTATGGTTAGTCGGGTTTAACAGGGCTTTACCTGGTTCTGCTTTAGCGATAGGCATGATATGTTCTTTCAATAAATTTGAGTGGATGAATGGAGGACTACTTTTATTTTATGCGTCTGGCTTGCCAGATCGCAGCAACAAGAAAAATGACAAACAACACCGCAAATAAAGTTTGCAAGACTGGTGCTTCGGGACTGTCCAGCAGAGGGTGGCCCAAAGGCAGGCGCGTGCTGGTTTCGGTAATGCCAGGTATAAGGTGAAAGAAAAAACTCAGTGAATAGCTGACTACCTCTACCTGCCTTGAAAAATGGCCAAACAAAGAACTGGTTTGCGCCAGCACGGCTACCGCCAATACCACCAGGGTAATCAGGGCCAGGGCATGCGGTTTGCCAAAGCCGCCGTGGGCAAATATGCCCAGGCCAGTCAGGCAAGAAACTACCGTCATCACCAGATATACCTTGCCCCCAGTCTTGCGCGGGTCTATGGCTTGCCAGCGCAAAAATGCATGCAGGCCGGCAATCACGGCAACCAGACTGACGGCGGTGTGAAAAATACCCAGTGTAGTAAGTCCAAACATGGTCTTGCCCTTCCCTCAACGGTTTGTTATTGCAGATGTAGCGAAAACTCATGGCCTGGTATCGCTCAGGACGATCAGGCGCCGTCCAAAAAATTTCGCATCAAGGGAATACGCTCCCGGCCCCAATAATGCCAGTGCGATGGCATTGGCAATCACCAGGCATATCACTGGCGACATGCTGGATAACACCCCCTGGCCGAACAGGCACAAAGCCGCCGTTGCCACGCAAAGCAGGGCAAGCAGCGGCGTTAATATGCCTATGCACAGCAAGACGGCCAGGCCCTCTATCAACATGTCTATCCAGTCAGCCATTGCTGGTTTGCTGCAACAGGCACTGGCTGCGGGAAGCTGTAAGGCCACCACGATGCGCAGTATCAGCAAACCTGCACCGGCCCGGCCAGCCGGAAACATGGAATACAGTCTTTGCATAGCTGGCCCGGAGTGGTGTACCTGGGTTTAGCCTTTGATAAAATTGAGCATGTCTTTGTTGAACTGGTCCTTGTGGGTATCCGTCAAGCCATGTGGCGCACCTGCGTAGACCAGCAGTTTGGAATTCTTGACCAATTTGGCAGAAGCACGTCCAGCGGCATCGATAGGCACGATCTGGTCGTCATCACCATGCACGATCAGGGTAGGGATATCAAATTTCTTGAGATCTTCCCTGAAGTCAGTTTCCGAGAATGCCTTGATGGAATCATAGGTATTTTTATGTCCTGCCTGCATACCTTGTGCCCACCAGGAATTGACCAGGCCTTGCGATACTTTGGCACCAGGGCGGTTGAAACCATAGAAAGGACCGCCTGCCACGTCCAGATACAGTTGCGCACGGTTAGCCAGTGAACCGGCACGCAAGCCATCAAAGACTGACATGGGCAAACCACCAGGGTTGGTATCTGTCTTCAACATCAAAGGTGGCACAGCAGAGATCAGGCCAGCCTTGGCCAGACGCTTGGTGCCATGGCGGCTGATATAGCGCGCCACTTCACCACCGCCGGTAGAGAAGCCAAACAGGACGACGTTTTTCAGGTCCAGCAATTCAATCAACTGCGCCAGATCGTCGGCGTAGTGGTCCATGTCATTGCCATCCCAAGGCTGGCTGGAACGGCCATGACCACGGCGGTCATGGGCGATACAGCGGAAGCCTTGTGAGGCCAGGAAGATCATTTGCGATTCCCAGCTATCAGAATTCAATGGCCAGCCATGGCAAAAAACCACGGGCTGACCTGAGCCCCAGTCCTTGTAATAAATATCCGTACCATCTTTGGTTTTGAAGTAAGCCATTTTTTTCTCTCCGTGGAAGTGAGCTGTTGTTGCTGCTGTTGCTGGTGTTGTTTGCTTTGCCTGATCGGCCTGTGTTGAAGAGATAGCCATGGCGCCAAACGGCAGGCTGATTGCGCCGACAGTAGCAACACTGCCGAGCAAGACCTTGCGCCGCTGGTGATCCACTGCCATGTCGTGGTCTTTGGTTTCCATGCATTCTCCAATTACATCAATAAATAAGGGACTAGGCCCCAGCCCCAAAACAATGGCGGTTGAGCGCAATGGCAAGCTGGGTGTAGCAGATGCGAGCTAGTGTAGGGTTCCTGTAAAAATTGCACATCACCCCAAAGCGGGGTAGGCGACTCATCATTTCGGGTAGTTTTTGGATGGCCGCCAATATCTATCCGCGACATCTATTGCCCATACAATTGCTTTTGCAGAAAATGCCCAGCCCTGTCGAAGCGCGACGCTGCCAACTGGCAGTCGGGTACAGATTTGCTGCCCAGGCTCAGTGACAATTCTGTACCTGCCTCTGGGCCACTCCACATTTCCAGTCTGGCTTGCAGGGCAATGGCATGCGCCTGCATTTGCTGCACACAGGGATAGTAGTGCTGCTTATCTGCGTCCATATTTCTTCTTGTCCTGCCCTTGCCGTCATCACGGATGCGCAAGCTGAACGTGCCCCAGGCATGACAAAGCTCTACTTCCACCGTCTCTGCATGCGCATGCAAGGCGGCATGAATCATGGCCACCCGTGCCAGTTGATAAAGGGTAGTGAGCGTGTCTCTTGTGACGGGCAAGCCAGAGCCACTGATGCAAAGGCGAAAAGAGGTGTGGTTGCCAGATGCCAGACTGATGGCCAGTCTGGCCAGCGCTTGTTCCAGGTCGGTGCCTGAGTGAGCGGCGCTTTGTTCATCCTGCATGACTTGCCGCCCCTGTGCCAGCAAATTATCAGCCTCGTCCAGCACCGTTTCTATTTGTGCCCGCTCATGTCCATCGCCAGGCAGATGGCTGGCGGTGGTTTGCAGGCTCAGCATCAGCCCTTGCATACCCTGTATCAGGGTATCGTGCACATCCTCAAGCGCAGGACTGCCCTGCAAGCTCCGCTGGCTCAAGGTGGCAGCGCGTGACATGCCCGCCTGGCACAGGAAGTAGATGCATGCACTCAGCACCAGCACAGCCAGCGTCGATTGCCAGGGCAACATCGCGTCATAAAAGAAATGTAGCGTGCCAGGCATGCTGCAAACCTGATAGGTTGCGATCAACATGAAGTCCTGGTTTGATGTGAAGGAAGTGAGCAATGTCATGCCAGCGGCGCAAACAGGCAATACCCATTCAGGGTAATTGACAGCGTCTGGCATAGCTTATTGCACTGTCATTTTACGGTTGTGCCAATACCAGTTTCACCAAACGATGATATATTGCACTTTTAAACAAACACTGTGGATGCGAAGCCCTCATGCCAGAGGAAACACGCTCCCAGGTCCATTTTGCAAACAGGAATCATGGAACATTGCGAATCGACCGCAGCAATCACTATTTTGTCAGTGGATGACCATCCCCTGTTTCGACAGGGGATCGCCAGCGTCATAGAAAGCCAGGCCGATATGCGCGTGGTGGGTGAAGCGACGAATGGTAACGAAGCACTGACCAGTTACCGTGCATTGCGCCCCGATGTCACGCTCATGGATATCCAGATGCCAGACATGAATGGCATCGACGCGACCATCGCCATACGCCAGGAATTCCCGCAAGCCAGGATCATCATCCTGACCACCTATGAAGGTGATGTACGCGCCCTGCGCGCCGTCAAGGCAGGAGCGGCCGGTTATCTGCTCAAAAGCATGCTGCGCAAGGACTTGCTCGACACCGTGCGCCAGGTCCATAGCGGACGCCGTTGCATCCCTGGTGATATTGCCATGGAACTGATCTCACCCGCCAGCGGTGATGCACTGAGCAAGCGCGAAGTGGAGGTGCTGAGACTGGTGGCTGATGGCAAATCCAATAAACGCATTGCCCTTTATCTTGCGATCTCTGAAGACACCGTCAAAGCCCACGTCAAAAATATTCTGTCAAAACTGACCGCCAACGACCGCACCCATGCAGCTGTACTAGCCCTGCAACGTGGCATCATCGATTTGAATTGTCTTAATCAGGCGATAAAATCCTGAGGAAATAAGTAAGCGATAAGTAAGCGATAAGTAAGCAATACCCCAGCCGCGGATGCGATTTAGTACGACTTGCTTGCGTACCGCCCGCATCATTTGAGGTGCATAAGCATGCGTACGATTACGCTTGCTTAACTCTGAGTCTCCGCAACTATCGCAGAATTAGCCTATGAATTTTTCATAAGCCCGACAAACCACGCAAAGCCGATGACACTGTAAGCCAGGCATGACTTTGCGGATCAATCACAGCAAAATGCCCGGCTTCAGGCAACAATACCAATTGCGTTTTGGGAAAAGCCTTACAGTAAGCTTCAGGCACAGCACGAGGAACAACTGCATCAAGGGCACCTTGCAGCACAATCACAGGCACTGCAGGCGCAGGTAACTGCATGGGATCGACATCTGGGCGTTCAGCCGGATTCTTGCCCAGGAAGCGCATCACGGCCTTATCACCTAACTGCAAATCGTAGGCCATGCGCAGGTCGGCGGCGGGTGCCAGGGCAAGTACACCGGCGAGTGCGGGCCTTGCACATTTGACGGCGGCCCACAGCACCAGGTGGCCACCGGCAGAATGCCCGACCAGCACTATCTTGCCGTTGTGTCGCCCCACCTGGTGTGGCAGCATTTCTATCGCGCTGGCGATATCTTCCAGGCTGGCGTCAGGCTTGCCGGGGATGCGGCGATATTCTGGTGTGACAACCGTCCAGCCTTCGGCGGCCATTGCGCTGGACATTGCCTCGGTATGCTGCCTGTCATATTCTGGTTTCCAGAAACCGCCGTGTATCAACATCAGCAGGGGGCGTCGTGCACCGTCACTGCCAAAACGTATATCGGCTACCTGGTCTGCATGGCTGCCATAAATCAGGCTGTGATCAGGTGGATTGCCCTTGCGGCTCAGGATGGAGAGGTCTTCTGTCATATTGTTTACTGTAATTTACGTAGAACGAAACTAAGAACAATGCGTATGTACGATTAGCGCAGCGTAATCGTACGCATGCTGCAGGCGACTTACCACTGTTCTTTGAAATTTTTCATCAAAAAGAAAACCAGCACATTGCCTTACTGAATTCAACAAAGTGAACGTCGCACTATGTCAAAATATCTAAGGTAAATAAACATTCGTACGATTACGCTGCGCTAATCGTACCTACAAAACTCATGATTCGGTGTCACACTTTATGCAGGAGCGGCTTGAGCCGCTCCTACCTTTGAACAGTTTATTTGACTGCCCTGCGTCCCAACAAAAACGCCAGCAGCACCCCCAGTGCAGACAAGCCCAGTGCGCCGAGGTTGCCAATGAGGATGTAAGGCGTCATGCCGGTATAGCCCTGCACATTCGCAGCCAGTACGGCGCGGGTATTTTCAGGCAGGAGCTGCTCGACCGCGCCGCCTGGAGCTATGACTGCGGTGGCGCCGGTGTTGGTAGCACGCAGCATGGGACGGCCGGTTTCGAGGACGCGCATTTGCGATATTTGCAGATGCTGGGGGATGGCGAAGGATTTGCCATACCAGGCCAGGTTGGAGGCATTCAGCAGGATGCTGGCAACTGGCTGGCCAGCGGTATGTTGCGCCGAGAGTTGCGCGGCGATTTCTTCACCAAACAAATCTTCGTAGCAGATATTCGGCATGATCCACTGACCAGCGACTTTCATGGCGGGTTGTATGGGACCAAAGGTGGAAAACTCACCCATGGGGATGGCCATCATTTTCACAAACCAGCGAAAGCCCGGCGGTATGAATTCACCAAAAGGCACGAGGTGATGTTTGTCGTAGCGATAGGGCTGGGCATACTGGCGTGACATGCCGAGTACGCTGTTTGAATATTGGTCACCACCATCATGCACGCCCACACCCAGGATGACGGTGCTGTTGCTGTCTTGCGCAAAGGTATTCAAGATCGGCAGATAATCTGGCGGCAGTTGCGAAGTCAGCATGGGCAGAGCCGTCTCAGGGGTGACGATGAGATCAGCCGGGGTTTGCGTGATCATGTCGTGATACAGGCTCAGCGAATCATTCAGGTGATCCTGGCTGAACTTCATGTCTTGCGCGACATTGCCCTGCAAGAGGCGTACCTGTATGGCTGCGCCTTGCGGCTGTGTCCAGCGGATTTGTTGCAAGGCAAAGCCAGCCACAAAGACAGCAACAATCAATCCAGGCAAGGCCAGGTTTTGCTTGCGGCTAGTCCTGTTTGTCAACAACAGCGCCAGCGCTGCCGCCAGCAAGGCATTGACCCAGCACAGACCCAGCACGCCAATGACAGGTGCAAACCCGGCAAGCGGGCTATGGGTGTGAGCGTAGCCGGAGATGGTCCATGGAAAGCCCGTCAGGAAGCAAATACGCAGCCATTCCGCCACCGTAAACAAACCCGGCAAAACCAGCAAGCCTGCGGCTGTAGAAGAAATTTTCCAGCGCTGTTGCAAATATAGCGTGCCCCAGGCAGCGGCAGCCACATAGATGGACAGCGCGCCAGTCAAGAACATCAGGGCTAGCAGGGAAAAAACCCCAGGCAAGCCGCCATAGACCGTCATGGCATACACCAGCCAGCTGGTGCTGGCGGTCAGCCAGCCCAGGCCATAAGCCCAGGCCAGCCAGCCTGCCCGTTTGCGGCTAATGGCATGTTCACCTTCACGCAAGACCTGACTGAATAGCAGGGCCATGCCTAGTATTTGCACAGGCCAGTAATGGAAGGGGGCGAACGACAGCACATTCATCGCCCCTGCCACCAGCATCAGCAGGAAGGAAGAACGTACAGACAGAGAAGACAACAAAGACTGCACTGCCTTAATCATCGGAGCGCACAGTCGGTCTTTGTTCTACTAGCAGCATCTGCACTTCCCGGGCATCGGCGCGCAAGACTTCAAAGTAGAGATTGCCTATCGAGAACTCATCGCCCATATGTGGCAACTCGCCCATATAGTCAGCTACATAGGCACCTATGGTTTCGGCATGCTCAGAGCCCAGCGTCGTGCCCAGGGTGTTATTGAACTGCTCAAGATCAGTCAGGCCCTTGATGCGCCAGCGTTTGCCATTGCCCTTGCTTTCCAGCGCCAGGATATTGTCTTCTTCTTCCTCGAAATCGTATTCATCTTCGATATCTCCGACGATTTGTTCCAGCACGTCTTCGATGGTGATGAGGCCAGAGACACCGCCGTATTCATCGACCACCATGGCAATATGATTGCGGTTGGCGCGAAAATCACGCAGCAGAATATTCAGGCGCTTGGATTCAGGGATGTAGATGACGGGGCGCAGCATGTCGCGCACATCAAAAGCGTCTGAGGCGTAATAACGCAGCAAATCCTTGGCGAGCAGGATACCGACGACCTTGTCGCGATCACCATCCACCGCCGGAAAGCGGGAATGCGCTGTCTCCAGCACTTCTGGCATCCATTCTTCTATGGGATTGGAAATATCGATGACATCCATTTGCGCGCGCGGCACCATGATGTCGCGTGCGCACAGGTCAGATACCTGGAACACGCCTTCTATCATCGCCAGTGCGTCGGCGTCGATGAGATTGCGTTCTTGCGCGTCGTGCAAGACTTCCAGCAGCTCGGCGCGGTTTTCAGGTTCAGGAGAAATCAGGGCGGTCAATCGTTCAAACAATGACCTATGGGGTTTAAGGTCAGATGCTCTGACCTTACTAGAGTGCTCTTGCATAATAGGCGTAACGCCGTTGTTTCAATCCTACAGAATACAACAAGTGGGGGTGGTTTCCCAAATTTTGCAGCACTTGCTTGCAAAATTTACAGTGCCACCAGGTCGAAACCATGAAATTTGCCTAAAAACAGACAATCACAGAACAAAGTGTAGATCTGTCATCATGGTGTCATTATTTTTGTCTTAAAGACAAAAAAAGCCAGCTGGAGCAGATGTTGTGGTCTGCTGGCTGGCCTGGGGTTAACATTGCACTTAATACAATTTTTATTTGTTTTTCAGGAAGTGATACCCGCAGGCAATGAGCAAGTCATCCACTTTTTCCACATAGGTGAGCTTGGGTTCCAACTGCTGGGTCGACGGGTTGATGAAGGTGTATTCGGCACTCCAGCCAGAATTGCTCTTTTCTACGGCCTTATAAAAACTCTTGATGATCTCGACGCCATTCTGGTCTTTCAAGTCCATGATGTTGACGCCTATCATTTTTTTCAGGGCGGTATGCGCCACTGCCGTGCCCTTGGGGTCTAGTACGATGAGGAATAATTCCCTGTCCCTGAAAGGTCCGGCCTGGTCGCTGAATGCCACCAGTGCCTTTTCGCGGCCATTGGCTTTGTAATAAGCCACGGCTTTTTTCACCATCGCCACCGCTTCTTCTTTGTTAGCTCTTTCTGCCGCCAGTGCCATGCCTGACCAGCCCAGCACCGCTATTGCCATCATTACGGAAAAAAACCACTTATTCAGTTGTTTCATTTTTCTTCCTTTCAAGTGCAGATATGAAATTATCCTGTAATGCATGTATTAATTACATAACAATGACATGCGCAAGTGGACGATGCGAGAACAAGACCACTGGTTTATCTTATGCAACTTTTTAATTTGGTCAATAAATAGTATGATCGATTTCACTTTCTTTTTACTTTGAAGATGCCTGAGGGCACATAGCGTCCTGGTTAAATCCCGGCATGGCCGAAGTGCCATGAAGATGCTTGCTTGCCAGGGTCCGCATCCACCGCCAGCTCATTCTGTTCCAGCACGCATTCCAGGCGGCAATGCGCCAGTTCCAAAGACATGTTTTCCAGATCCGTCAAATCCTCTTTTTGCAAACCCAGTACCAACAGGTTTTTCTTGCTATCAGCCAGCAGGCCGCGTAAAAAAAACTGCAAGTCAGTGCTATTCCCGACTACAGGCAGGCATAACCAGCGCAAGCTGCCCCGGCCATTGATGACAGAAATGATTTCGCCGATCTGGCCACCCAGGGTAGGCGGCAATTTCCGGCTCAGCCAGCACAGTTCCGGCGCGGCCAGGTTCTGTTGCTTTTTTGAGCGAAATTCTTGTATTTTTTGCTTGGCCAGTTCAGGGCTTTGCAGCTGGCTGCTGGCATAGCCCCAGCGTTCCATGTAATGGCTGACGGTACGCAAAGGCAGGGCTATCCTGGTCTGTTGCTGCACCAGCATGACGATGGCTTCGCGACACCAGAGCTGGTGGGCCAGCCCATAGGCCGTTGGCGGCTGGCTGGCGATCATGTCTTTCAACGCTTGCTCCTGGGCAGCCGTCAGCAAGCGCTGCTGACCATTCTTGCGACCGCGGACGGCTGGCGCTGGCACCACATTGCCGGCACGCTCATAGAGTTTGATGATTTTCACCACACCGCTATAGCTGAGCTGAAGATGGCTGGCAATCCGCGTGCGTCCCTGTCCCGCCAGATGCATGGCAACGACTTGTTTCCTGATTTCGTAAAGTGTATCGTCACTAAGACTACGAATGTCTGTTTTTTCTGCGTTCAAGATTTCCGCCCGGCTAGACAAAGATGCAGAGCTTAGTAGACAGAGGCAGGCAGGCGCATGTGCTTAAAGTCACATGCTGGCGTCCTTATACTGCAATTAAAAAAAAGAGTTGCACATATGACTTTAGACACATGCGCTAGTTTTGGGTGGCAGGTAGAGTCCCGGGTTTACCTCCACTTACGCCCAGACGAATGCAGCGAGGCCCCTCATGGAATATAAGGAAACCGGCGATGCCCATCAGGATGTGGCAGCCCTGGCCCTGTTCGTCATTAACAGGTCACCTGCCATGATGGCGTATTGGAATACCGATTTGATTTGCCAGTTTTCCAACGATGCTTATGCAGACTGGTTTGGCAAGTCGCGTGCAGAAATGAAGGGCATCGCCATGCGTGATGCCCTGGGTGAAATTTTCATGTTCAACCGCAAGGAAATCCAGGGCGCATTGAATGGTGAAAAACAGGTGTTCGAACGCGCCGTCAGGGTCGCCGATGGCAGCCTGAGACATAGTCTGATGACCTATACACCGCGCTTCAAGGGTGGCAAGGTGCATGGCTTTTTTGTCCATGTGGCCGACGTCACCCCTCTCAAACTGGCCGAGGTCGAACTCAAATCTGCCTATGCAGAATTAAAAGCCACCCAGATACTCCTGAGTGATGCCGTGCGTGAAAATGAAAGAGTACGCATCGCCCGCGACTTGCACGATGTGCTCGGCCATCACCTGACGGCACTGAACCTGCACCTTGATCTGGCCCTGCGGCAAACCCTGGAACAAAACCAGGATGCGGTCAGCAGCAAGTCACTGGCAATTTCACGTGATCTGGCACAAAACCTGTTGAACCAGGTGCGTACCGTGGTTGCCATGGAGCGCAGCAACCATGTCAGTGATTTGCGCCTGGCGCTGCAATCACTGTGCAGCGCTATACCTGACCCGCAAGTGACGCTGGAATTCGCGGCCAATCTTGACATACAGTGTCCGGTGATGACACACACCGTCTTCAGTTGTGTACAGGAAGGCATCACCAATTGCATACGCCATGCCAGGGCAAAAAAACTGCATATCCACCTGGCGCGCCAGCAGGACGGCATTATTTTACTCATGGTCGATGACGGCAAGGGCGTCAGCACCGATGAACTTGGCCATGGCTTGTCAGGCATGCGTGAGCGTGTCAGTGAACTGGGTGGGCGCATGCACATCAGCAGCCAGCCGGATGAAGGTTTTCATCTGCATATCTGGCTACCACAGAAAGAAGGCAGCACATGATACGGGTCTTGCTGGTCGATGATCAAAACCTCATCAGGACAGGCATTGCCGGTCTCTTGTCCATGCTGCCTGACATACAGGTGGTGGGCGAAGCCACTGATGGCGATGCAGCCATAGAGTTAATAGAAAAATTACAACCAGACGTGGTCTTGCTGGATGTCAGGATGCCAAAAAAGTCAGGCATCGCCGTCTTGCAAGAATTAAATGCCCGCCAGCACTTGCCAGCGACCATCCTGTTGACTACCTTTGATGATGACGAAGCCTTGTTCGCCGGCATGCGCGCCGGTGCCAAGGGCTTCTTGCTCAAGGATATTTGCCTGGAAAGGCTGAGTGTCGCCATCCGTAGTGTAGCCCGTGGCGAGTCCCTGTTCCGGCCCGCCATTACCGAGCGGGTCTTGCATGGCATCCATAAACTGGCGCCGGATTTTGTAGAAGAGCAATTGCATGACCCGCTGACACAACGTGAAGTCGAGATACTGGCCCTGATGGCGGGTGGTTTCAACAACCGCGAAATCGCCGAAGCCCAGGGCACCAGCGAAGGCACGGTGAAAAACCAGGTGTCGAGCATACTGTCGAAAATGGCCGTACGCGACCGTGTGCGCGCTGTCTTGCGTGGGCTGGAACTGGGCATTATCTGAGTTCATCTGGCACGACAGGGCTAAATTCTGGTATTTTGAATTTAACTCACACTATTTGCTGCCACAAAAATTTTCAATTAGCATTAAGCATCCATCCTGGCTGAACTGTTAGCATACCTGGAGTAGCTTCACTTGCGGACGAAGACTTGATGAAAACCAGTGGCAACAAGGCGCAGCCCCCTCCCATAGAGAACGTGGAAATTGCTCTCAAGGTCATCGACCACCTGAGCGCCATGACTGGCTATTGGAATACCGACCTGATTTGCCAGTTTTCCAACAGCGCCTACTCGCACTGGTTTGGCAAATCCAAGGAGCAGATGCGCGGTATCTATATGCGCGATGCCCTGGGCCCCATCTTTGAAAAAAACCTGGCCCATATACAAGCCGTCCTGCGCGGCGAATTACAAGTCTTTGAACGCGAAGTCGTCATCCCCGACGGTAGCATACGCCATAGCCTGATGACTTACACACCCGACATTGTTGATGGCAAAGTGTGCGGTTTTTTTGTCCATGTGGCCGATGTCACGCCACTCAAGAAAGTCGAATTCGAGCTGGCCGCCGCCAAGGAAGCCGCCGCTGCCGTGGCCGAGCAAGAACTCAATACCTTAAAGCAAACCAATGCCACCCTTGAGCGCCTCGGTGCCATAGGCCAGGACATCACGGCCCACCTGGAAATCAGCGTGGTTTGCCGCTGCCTCTACCGCCATGTCGCCGGTTTGCTGGAAACCAGCAGCTTCAGCGTCTTTCTGCTCGATGACAGCAGCCTCAGCCTGCACCCAGTCCTGCATATAGAGTCTGAGGCCGAGCGCGAACACAACAGCATAGAACTGGCTGACTCTGTCCATCCCTATAGCATGTGCGTCAGGGAGCGCCGGGATATCTGCCTGGACATCCCACCTGAGCATGGCAGCGACTTCAGCCCTGCTAGCAATGCCGTACCAGGCGACACTGCCCTGGCTGGATTGGATAATGTGCATAGCCTCTTGTGTGCCCCTTTGCGGGTGGCAGATCGCACGATAGGCGTCATGGCCTTGCAGGCACAGCGTGCGCAAGCCTATGGAGAACGCGAACGCCTGATCTTCAAGACCCTGTGTGCCTATGGCGCGATTGCGCTGGAAAATGCCTTTGCCTACCAGCGCCTGCAAAATGCCCAGGAACAGCTGGTAGCCCAAGAAAAAATGGCCGCACTGGGCTCGCTGGTAGCCGGTGTTGCGCATGAACTCAATACCCCCATAGGCAATAGCGTGCTGACCTCGACCACGCTCAGTGACAAGACTGCCGTCATGGCAGCCAAGCATAAGGAGCAAACCCTGCGCCGCTCTGACCTGGAACTGTTCATCAAACAGGTACAGCAAGCCAGCGACTTGCTGGTACATTCACTGGAAAGCGCTGCCGACCTGGTGCTCAGCTTCAAGCAGATTGCCGTCGACAGGACCACGGCGCAAAGGCGGGAATTTGATTTGCGCAAGACCTGTCATGACCTGTGCGCCACCATCGTCAACCAGATCAGCGCCCGCCAGCATCAACTGATCGTCGATATACCCGACGGCATCCTGCTCGACAGCTACCCCGGCCCGCTGGGCCAGGTCATCATGAACCTCATCAACAATGCCCTGCTGCACGGTTTTGAGCATGTGCAGAGCGGGAAAATTATCATTTCAGCCATTGCCTTAAGCAAAGACAAGATACAAGTCAGGCTGGAAGACAATGGCTGCGGCATGAATGAACATGTGCTGGGGCACATCTTTGATCCCTTTTTCACAACAAAAATGGGCCAGGGAGGTACGGGATTAGGCTTGTCCATCAGTTACAACATCGTCACATCCATACTTGGGGGTAAGATAAGGGCATATAGCCAACCGGGTATGGGTAGCAGCTTCACACTGGATTTGCCACGCCATGCTCCTTTGCAATGATGTCAGGGGACTTAAGGTCCACCAGATCTTTGGAGTAAATCTACACTATGGCGATAGTCAGCGCGCAGGAACAGCGGAAGGTCATTTTTGGTTCTTCCCTGGGTACGGCTTTTGAATGGTATGACTTCTTTGTGTTTGGCACCCTGGCGGCCATCCTGGGGCCGCTGTTTTATTCAAAAGAACTGGGCGAAACCGGTGCCTTCCTGGCAGGCCTCGCAACTTACGGTGCTGGCCTGGTCTTGCGGCCCTTTGGCTCACTGATCTTTGGCCGCATGGGCGATGTGGTTGGCCGCAAAACCACCTTCATGGTCACCATGACCCTGATGGGCATCTCCACCGCCGGGGTCGGCTTGCTGCCTACCTATGAAACCGCAGGCATCCTGGCCCCCATTTTGCTGGTCATCCTGCGTTGCCTGCAAGGTCTGGCGTTGGGGGGTGAATATGGCGGTGCTGCCACCTATGTGGCAGAACATGCCATGCCTGGCAGGCGAGGTTATGCCACAGGCTGGATACAGATTTGTGCCAGCCTGGGCTTTTTCCTGTCGCTTATCGTGGTGTTGGCTTGCCAGGCCATCATGGGTGATGCTGCCTTTAAAAGCTGGGGCTGGCGCATCCCCTTCTTGATCTCGGTGGCCCTGTTTGGGGTCTCGCTGTATATACGTTCCAAGCTCAACGAGTCGCCGGTGTTTGCCGCCCTCAAGGCCAGTGGTAATTTGTCGACCGCACCAGTGCACGACAGTTTCGCCAACTGGGGCAATATGAAATATGTCTTGTTGTCACTGTTCGGTGCCGTCGCCGGAGTAGGCATCATTTGGTACACAGGGCAATTCTATGCACTGATCTTCCTGCAAAAATCCCTCAAGGTGGAGTTTGCCACGGCCTATCTGCTGATGTCGGTGGCATTGGCGCTGGCGATTCCCTTCTATGTGATTTTTGGTGCCCTGTCTGACAAATTTGGCCGCAAACGTCTGATGATGCTGAGTTTTATCCTCGCCAGTGCCAGCTACATCCCGCTGTTCCAGGGCCTCACTCATTTTGCCAATCCGGCGCTGGAACAGGCCATGAGCCTCGCCCCTGTCAGCATGCAATCCAATGAATGCAGAGTGCACCTGTTCTCAGGCCCGGTCAGCGATTGCGATAAAATCAAAGAATTCCTCAATGCCGCCGGTATCGCCCATAGCCTGCAAGCCAGCAGTCAGGCTGGCGTCACCACCAGCATAGGCAGCGCCAGCATCAAGGGCCTTGATACCAAAGCCATCAAAGCCGCACTGCAGCAAGCTGGCTACCCGACCAAGGCTGATCCTGCCGCCCTCAACAAACCCATGATCGTGCTGATCCTGTTCATCCTGGTGTTTTATGTCTGTATGGCTTACGGCCCTATTGCTGCCTACCTGGTTGAACTTTTCCCTACCCGCATACGCTATTCCAGTATCTCCCTGCCCTACCATATAGGCACGGGCTATTTTGGTGGTTTCATGCTGTATTTTGCCACCCTGATCGCCACCAGCACCGGGGATATCTATGCCGGCCTGTATTACTCCATTGCAGTGGCGCTGATGTCCTTGCTGATAGGGGGTTTATTTTTGCCTGAGACTAAGGACTGGGATATCAGTCGATAAATTGAGCCAGCGTGCCAGACCCGCCAGTAATGGCGGTTTCAACACTGTTTAAAAGCGGGGGGATCAACTATGATCCGTTGACAATAATCTCAAAATTTCAACGAGGAGAAACCGTGTACATCATCGCCAACATACTGACAGGTATCGTCGCCGCCCTGCATATCTACTTCCTGGTGCTGGAAATGTTCTTGTGGGATAAGCCCATGGGTTTGCGCACTTTCCGCAATAGTCCTGAGAAGGCCGAGACCACCAAGGTACTGGCAGCCAACCAGGGGCTCTACAATGGCTTTCTGGCAGCCGGTCTGGTCTGGGGTTTGCTGATGGGTGGCGGTGAAGGTTTTCATGTGAAGATTTTCTTCCTCACCTGCGTCATCGTAGCTGGTGCCTACGGTGCCTATTCAGTCAGCCGCCGCATCCTGTATATACAGGCAGCACCAGCGCTACTGGCACTGGTCTTGCTGCATTTCTAAATTTCTAATTGGCTTTATTTTACCGGCACATCGACGATTTCTTCTGAATCATGGAAGCGCGAATAATGGATGTGCTGGACCGCGTCCTTGTTATTTTCAAATACATCGACATAACGATGATTCCATTTTATCTGGTTGCAGGTGTAATATTGGCGCGCCCTCTGCGGCTGGTTGGTGGTGTCATCAACCCCCTCTACACTCAGTATCAATGAAGCATTGAGCTTGCGCATGGCATCGGCATCAAGACCAAACAGCGGACTGCTCTCGTCGATGACATGGATCACCGTCCAGCCCAGGATAAAGATGGGATGTTGCTCACGTTCCAGCTTCATGTCGACGATCTTGCGAAAACTACCCATAGTGGCAGAACTCTCATCGCGCATCAGGCGCATTTTTGCCGTCGCTTCACTGATGATATTCATGCGCGCATTGGCCAGTCGTATCAGCAAGACCCGCTTGCCATCCATCACATGGCTGACCGGGTGATCGGCAAAAATGATGCTGGAACGCGGACGTGAAAACCGCGCAAACATGACGCCAGTAATCAGGGCGACACTGGCCATGCCAACAAAAATCTCCAGCGTGGCGATACTATGCCCGTACACGGTTTGTGGGTGCATGTCACCATAACCCACCGTCGCAAGCGTCTCCACACTAAAGAAAAACGCCCCCAGAAAACTATTTGGATGCAGATTGCCTATAGGGTTATCACCGAGCATGAAAAGGGAGGCGAAGCACAGGTTCAGGGCCAGGAATACCAGGCCCACGCCAGCAAAAAATACCGGCCAGCTGGAGGTCATGGCGTAGTAGTAAAGATCTTGCCAGAACTGGGTACGCAAGCCATAGGCGATGACGGAACGGCCACCCATGCTGATGTGTCGGCCATGCGGTTTATGTTGGGTCATGTTGGGGGCTTTCGAATATTGTGGATATTTGATCGTTCACTTGCTGGCGCAAAAGCTGGTCACTCGTTCCCTTTCAAGGGGAGATTTGTGGGAATTCGCAAAGCGCAGCTTTGCGCCACAAATATCTAAGCCGCATGCAAGCGGCGCAGTGGAATGGTCGGGTGGGGGATGGGGGTCGGTTGAACAAGTGTATGCCTCCATAAGATCAAGGTGTACGTTATTGAACCGCCCAGTGTTGGGCTGGTGAAACGTAGCCCAACCTACAAGTACTACTGATACGGATTCCCCAACCCCATCCCCGCCAGTATCTCTATCTCCAGCGCTTCCATCTCCTCTGCCTCATCATCCTCTTCATGATCATAGCCCTGGGCATGCAGGACGCCGTGGACGATCAAATGCTGGGCATGTTCAAGCACGGTTTTCTTTTGCTCTGCAGCTTCCTTCTCCAGCACATCGGTACACAGGATAATGTCGGCCTGGGTCACCTCGGCATCTTCATCCTCGGTATAGGCAAAGGTCAACACATTGGTGGCGTAGTCCTTGCCGCGGTAATCATGGTTGAGCACCTTGCCTTCTTCAGCATCGACAAAGCGCAAGGTGATTTCTGCGGGGAAAAACAGCGCCGCCTGCACGGTCTGGCGTATCAGCGGCCGGGTCAGGATATCTTGCAGGCGCTTGTCGGCATATTGCACAGACAGCGTCAATTTATGTTTAGCTTCAGTTTTACTTTTTGCGACCATGGTGGGCAGAGCTTAAGGGGGTTGCGGGTTTCAGCAAGCCGATGGCGGCGCTGTTGGCGGTGGCATTGGCATTCGCGCTTTCATAGGCATCGACGATGCGGGCCACCAGCGGGTGACGTACCACATCGACGCTGCCAAAATGGGTAAAGCCTATGCCGCGCACACCATCGAGTACCTGGCAGGCATCGACGAGGCCGCTCTTTACATTACGCTGCAAGTCAACCTGGGTAGGGTCACCGGTAATCACGGCCTTGCTGCCAAAACCTATACGTGTCAGGAACATCTTCATTTGTTCTGGCGTGGTGTTTTGCGCTTCATCGAGGATGACGAAAGCATGGTTCAAGGTGCGGCCACGCATATACGCCAGCGGGGCGATCTCGATGACCTGCTTTTCAAACATTTTTTGTGTACGGTCAAAACCCAGCAAATCATACAGGGCGTCATACAGAGGCCGCAGATAAGGGTCGACCTTTTGCGCCAGGTCGCCCGGCAAGAAACCCAGGCGTTCACCCGCTTCCACCGCCGGGCGGGTCAGCACGATACGCTTGACGGCATCACGCTCTAGCGCATCAACGGCGCAGGCCACGGCGAGGTAAGTCTTGCCAGTACCCGCCGGACCTATACCAAAGCTGATGTCGTGTTCGAGTATGGTTTTGATGTAATGATTCTGATGCGGCGTGCGCCCGCGCAAATCGCTGCGGCGGGTTTTCAGCATCGGGCTTTCTATGTCGGCATCTTCCGGCAAGGGGGCGTCTACCGCGACGGCATCGGCAGGGATAACATCATCCTGATCTTCTTTACCGGCCTTGCCTTTTTTCAGGCTCTTGCTGGCGCGTTGCTCTACCAGGGCCAGTTGCACTTCATCGATAGTGACGATTTTTTTCGCCAGGCCATAGAAATGCTCAAGTATCTCTATCGCTTTTTCGGCATTGTGGCCGCTGACGATAAATTTTTCACCACGGCGAAAGATCGTCACATCCAGTGCCGATGATATCTGCCGCAAGTTCTCATCCAGTGGCCCGCACAGATGTGCCAGGCGGGTATTGTCCAGTGGTTGAGGGATGAAGTGCGCTACCGGCACGGGTGTTTTTGCCATTATGCTGTCACTGCCTCTTCGACGAGTTCGCCGCGTAAGGAATAATTATAGGATACGGTAATGCGGGTATTCACCAGCGTACCAACCAGATCTTTGGAACCCGCGAAATTGACGACGCGGTTATTCTCGGTGCGACCCTGCAATTCATTCGGGTCCTTGACCGACGGGCCTTCTACCAGGATACGCTGTACCGTACCTATCATCGCATTGCTGTATTTCTTGGTATTGGCATCAATCACAGACTGCAAATGCTGCAGGCGGCGCAATTTGAGTTCTGCCGGGGTATCGTCAACCAGGTTCGCCGCTGGCGTGCCAGGGCGCGGGCTGAAGATAAAGCTAAAGCTGTTATCAAAGCCGATGTCATTAATGAGCTTCATCAGCGCATCAAAGTCTTCATCCGTCTCACCGGGGAAGCCAACGATAAAATCAGACGACACTGAAATATCCGGGCGCACCTGCCGCAAACGACGCAGGACGGATTTGTATTCAATAGCGGTGTAACCGCGCTTCATCGCTGACAAAATACGGTCAGAGCCATGCTGTGCAGGCAGGTACAAATGATTGACCAGCTTGGGCACCTTGGCATAACAGTCGATCAGGCGCTGGGTGAATTCTTTGGGGTGGCTGGTGACAAAGCGTATGCGTTCTATCTGCGGGAACTCGGCGATGTATTCGATCAGCAGGGCAAAGTCAGCGATCTCGCCATCTTCCATGATGCCACGGTAGGCATTCACGTTTTGCCCCAGCAGGGAAATTTCCTTGACGCCCTGCTCAGCCAGGCCAGCCACTTCTGCCAGTACATCATCAAACGGGCGCGACACTTCTTCACCACGGGTATAAGGCACGACGCAATAACTGCAATACTTGCTGCAGCCTTCCATGATGGACACATAGGCACTCGCACCTTCGACGCGCGCTGGGGGCATGTGGTCAAATTTTTCAATTTCAGGGAAACTGATATCGACTTGCGAACGGCCAGAACTACGGCGCGCATCTATCATCTGCGGCAGGCGGTGCAGGGTTTGCGGGCCAAATACCATATCGACATAAGGCGCACGCTTGACAATGGCATCACCTTCTTGTGATGCCACGCAACCGCCGACACCAATCAGCAACTCAGGTTTTTTGCGCTTGAGTTCACGCAGGCGACCCAGGTCAGAAAATACTTTCTCGGATGCTTTTTCGCGCACGCTGCAGGTATTGAGCAAAATCACGTCGGCATCGTCGGGATTATCGGTTTTCACCATGCCGTCATTGGCATTGAGGATATCCGCCATCTTGTCCGAGTCGTACTCGTTCATCTGACAACCGAAGGTTTTGATAAATACTTTTTTTTGCATAATTTTCTACTTACTCTGCTTACCTTGCTTACTTTGCGTACACTTGGGGGACTGCATCACAGCACAAGACATGGAGCCATCCCGGGGCGCTACTTAAAAATTCTTGTTCTGGAAAATCTGTGGTTTCCATTCCTGCACTGGCGGCAAGGTTTTTCTGCGCTCCGCTTCAGTCAGGACCCAGATCCTGGATACTTCACCAAAATTATCTTCGAGATAATTAATGATGATGTAATTACCGGTAATCTGCGTAGGTGAGATGAACAGGTTTTCATCATCAAAAATACGCAAACCCGGTGCCGTATTGACGGACTTGCCATTGATGAGCACATCCGGGTATTGCGACATATTCAAGACCCCGCGCTTGGTATTTTCAGGGAATTTGCGTTCCCCCGGGCTTTGGGCAAAACCTGGCAAACTTGCTGTCGCCAGCACAGCCAGCATGAAGAACATCATTACACGACGTAAAACCAGCAGCATGGGCATACCTCAGCACCTCTTGGGAATTAAATTCAAAGGGATTAAATTCAAAGGAATCAATTACTTAGCTTGAAACCTCAGAGAAACCAGCAAGCCTGCAAGTTTAACACAGTCAGCGCTACACTTACTATTGCAGCATAGCAGGCAAACACCTGTTCTCAAGCCGGAAAGCCTCAAAATCTGGGATAATGGTAAAAAAGGAACGATGGATACCCATGCACACCAGCTCACCCCGCTCTGAAAAACGTGAATTTGATACCCGCCACTTCCGGGATGCCTTGTCACAATTTGCCACTGGCGTCACCGTCATCACCACCCGGCTGGCGGATGGCCAGTTTTTGGGCTTGACGGCATCGTCCTTCAATTCCGTCTCGCTGGACCCGCCCTTGATACTCTGGAGCCTGGGCACGGCCGCGAATAGCCTGCCGGTATTCAGCGGCAATTCACATTATGTCGTCAATATCCTGTCTGCCGAGCAAGCCTGGCTGGCCCAGCAATTTGCCAGCCGCAAGACTGACCGTTTCGCCGGTGTTGATTACACGCTGTCGCGTACTGGCCACCCCATACTGACGGGGGCATCTGCCTGGTTTGAATGTCATAACCGCAGCCGTTACCCTGAGGGCGACCATGTCATCTTCGTTGGCGAAGTCGAGCATTGTGAATTCACCCAACAGGCACCGCTGGTCTTTCACTCAGGCCAGTTCTTGCGCCCGCCCATAGAAATCAAGTAAAAATCAAGTAAATATCTAGTAAACCCCGCATGACTAATTTTTTGTCCGCCGACCTCATCGGCTATTTTGCTGCCTGCCTGACGACCGCAGCCTTCATCCCGCAAGCCTGGCTGACCTGGCGCCGCAAACGTGCCGAGGGCGTCTCTCTGGGCATGTATATCATCCTCGTCAGCGGCGTGATCATGTGGCTTATCTACGGCCTCATGCTAAGCGCCCTGCCCATCATCATCGCCAATATGGTCACCCTGATGCTGGCCATGTTCATCCTGGTGATGAAGCTGGTCTACAAATAATTTTTTCCCTGGCCTGATTGACTGGCTTTCAGGTTCACATGCACAGGAAGACAGTATGTCTGAGAATAGTGACGACCACAGCAACAGCGATATCCATAAAATCCCGGAAGCTGCCAGGCCTGGGCTACGCCTGTTTGCCTCCGTTGGTGCAGGTGTCATCTATGGCTTGCTGCTACGTGTGGGCTTTGAGCACAAGTCTTTGCATGCCTGGCTGCAAATCGTTTCCACTGCCTTTCTGATCTTCGCTCCTTTCAGCGTCGGTGCAGTTGCAGTATTGCTGGCAGCAGGAAAATCCCGTATTCATGTAGGCATGCAAGTCATGGTGTCCTTCATGTCTATGATGGCCTTTTTGCTGGCCATGTTCGTCTTCCTGCTGGAAGGCATGGTATGTCTGGTGCTGGTGTTCCCGGTCTTTCTGGTGGCCTCTGTGATAGGTGGGCTGATCGCTGGCTGGATACATAATCGCTTGCGGGTATCCAAGGCCAGTCTCTCTTCTTTTATTTTATTACCACTCTTGCTGGGCCCGATAGAAGCCCATCTGCCGCCAGCGCAAAGCCAGCAAGAAGTCAGCTCAGTCATACAGATACAGGCCAGCCCTGACGAAGTGTTTGAGCAACTGGCCTCGGTACAAGACATCAAACCGGATGAACTCGGCTTTTCCTTTGTGCACCTGATAGGCTTGCCAAAACCGCTGGCCGCCAATATGGATGGTGCAGGCGTAGGGGCCGTCAGGACTTCGCGCTGGGAAAAGAATGTGCAGTTTGAAGAAATCATCACCACCTGGCAAAAACCATATGCCATGCATTATCGCTTTCATATCCAGCAGGGTGGCATCCCCAGAGACGCACTGGACAGACATGTGGAAATGGGTGGTGAATACTTCGATGTGCTTGATGGTGGTTATGATTTGCAGGCAAAAGACGGCGGCACAGAGTTGCGCCTGACTACCCGCTTCATCAATAAATCCCAGCTCAAGACCTATGGTGACCTGTGGGGGAAAATGGTCTTGAATGACTTCCATCATTCCATACTGGGTCTCATGAAAAATCGTGCAGAACATGCCCATCAGCACCCGGCACAACAAGCAATGCAGCAATCAACCCTGCAATCAAGCCCGCAAGCTGCCGCACATTAAAACATGCATGGATTTCATGCCAAAGAACCAAACTCCATTAGCAAGGATATAATAATTATCCCTACATAATGGAGTCTGAAAAATGAAGGATGAAGAAAAGCAAGGCCTCATACACAGCTACCTGACTGCCTACAATAATTTCGATATCGACGGCATGATGGACTTACTGCATACCGATATCGTCTTCAAGAATATTTCTGATGGTGAGATCAATGCCCAAACCAATGGCCGCGAAGAATTTCGCCAGTTGGCCGAGCAATCCAAGGGCTACTTCAGCTCCCGCCAGCAAGACCCCAGCAATTTTCGCTTCCAAGCTGACCAGGCCAGCATAGACATCGCCTACCAGGGCGTGCTCGCCATCGACTTGCCAAATGGCTTAAAAACAGGAGAAACCCTGAAGCTCAATGGCCGTTCTGAATTTATCTTCAAGGATGGTTTACTGGCAGGGATCAGCGACTATAGTTAAGCTGTGCTTTTTAAAAACTGAGGTGTACCGATAGTGGCTGCCTGTCTTGAGTTTTAGCGGCATTTATGAGAAGCTTGCAGCCACTTTCATTCTCATCACCTGATACCAGGACCAGCACCATGAAACTCTTGCCTGTTTTTTCCGCCGCCTTCTTGCTGTCCCTGAGCAGCCTGGCATCAGCCCAGATACAAAGATGTGTGGACAACGATGGAAGGGTGACATTTACAGACAACGTCTGCCCCAAGTCCACTGCCAAGGGCACTTCTGTCAAAGCTGGTCAGAAAAATGTAGGTTCGGGTTCAGACGGTGGCTCAGACACTAATTGGGCAGCCAAGAATGAAGCCTTCAATCAGCGTCAGGCTGTACGCGACCGCAATGACTTGCTGGATAATACCCGCCGCAGCAATGAACGCGCCGTCAAGGATTTCATGAGCACACCTTTGCCTGAAGGGGTAAGGTCGGCCAGGTTAACCACTTACACTGACAAACCCCACAAGCTGGAAAACAAGAAGTACGACCAGTAAACCTGAGCCTGGCATGAGCCATGTTATTCTTGATCACTCATGCTAATGACGCGCCTTAGTCCCAGGTTTGACCACCGCCTCGACACCACGCTGGCCATGCAAATCGGTATCTTGCTGGCCCTCTTGCAAGTCTTGCAAAGCCTGTTTCATGACTTTGCGTGGATCTGACAAAGGCGCTTTTGTATCAACAGGCTCGGCCTGCCCGGTCTTGGTATGCACTGGTTTAGAGTTCACGGCCACTCCCCCCTTGCTGTGCGGCCTGCTGTTCAATACTGGCAACACTGGCTGGCGATGTACTGCCGACCCGTATGGGCGGTGTGCGCGGATCAAAGTCTTGCTAGTCGCCATCCTGGTGGCAAAAACCTGTATTAACCTGTACCAATGAACAGGCTTGAGACCAGAATAAGCACCAGACTGCCATCTCTCTATGCGTTGCAGCAGCCGGGCAAGGCATATGGCTGCTGGCATAGCAAATTTAAGGTATGCTGAGCAGGCGTTTTCACTGCAAAACCACCTCCAGTTACCGCAGCATGGGCATACATTGTTGATAGAATGAAAGATCGAATACATTACCAGCGCGTCGCACAGGTGCCTGGCCTGGTACTAAGTGGAGGCAGGCTTTCAGAATTTCACTTTGACCGTCATTATCATCTCGACTATCACATAGGCCTGGTATCAGAGGGCGTGCAAAGGCAAAAATTCCGCGGCAGTTCAGTCTTGCTGGGACCTGGCTGCATCGTCCTGATGCCCCCTGGTGAAATCCACGATGGCATAGGCGAAGGTGGTGATGCCTATACCCTCAAGACATTCCGCCTGCCTTTTGAACTATTGAACCAGGTCACGGAAGAACTCTCAGGATCAAACCGCGAACCAGCGTTAGTTGGAACCATGCTGGAAGACCCCATACGGGCCGCCCACCTGCTACGCCTGCACGACGCCATGCATGTCGCTGACAATGCCTCGCCCCTGGCGCTACAGTCAGAATGGCTGTCGCTGCTGGAATTTGTATTCACCCAATCCAAAACCATCAAGCCCCAGAGCATCAAGGGTGGCCTGTCTCCCCAGCACATACAGCGCATCAAAGAATACTGCGTGGCACATCTCTCGCAAAAAATCAGCCTGGATGAATTGGCGGCTATTTGCGGCCTGGGCCAGTTCCATTTCCTGCGCCAGTTCAAGTACAGCATAGGCATGACACCGCATGCCTGGCTGGTCAGGCTGCGCCTTGAATATGCCTGTGCCTTGCTGGGAAAAAATCCCGCCTCCATCGCCGATGTTGCCCACCTGCTTGGTTTCTACGACCAAAGCCATTTCAACCGCGCCTTCCGGCAAGCCTTTGGCGTCGCCCCTTCTTCATATTGAAACCCTGGTTTTTGTAGGGGCGGCTTTAGCCGCGAATGTTTTTCTGTTATCAACAATTCGCGGCTGAAGCCGCTCCTACGGGAACACTGCCTATTTTATGGCATGGTCAAAAATGGGGGACACTTTAGATTTGTAGGGTGCGTTATAACGCACCCTACACAATCTGGGCTTGTTTTATGGCACGGTCAAAAATGGGGCTCTTTAGTCAATTTTTTACAATCCAGGAATCATTTATCTCTCTATCATGCACCTCACCAACACCTGTTTTCAAATACAAACAGGTTCATCATGAAGAGGATACGCATCGTGGAAAGCAAGCATACAACCAGCCCACCGGCCATCGCCAAAAATTTTGCCAGTGATAATACTGCCGCTGTATCACCCGCCATCATGGAAGCAATGCTGGCTGCCAATACCGGCAGGGCTGCGGCTTATGGTGCCGATGAGTATACGGCACGCGTAGAAAAAACATTATGTGAAGTCTTCGAGCGCGAGCTCAGTGTTTTCCTGGTCAGCACAGGCACGGCTGCAAACTCCCTGTGTCTGAGCGCCATGTCACCGCCCTGGGGCCATATTTTTTGCCATCCGGGCAGCCACATTCATAATGACGAATGTGCTGCACCTGAGTTCTACACCCATGGTGCCAAGCTATTGCCTGTCGATGGACCATCGGCAAAAATTAATGTCAACACTCTGGCCAGCTCCAGCCGCCTCAAGCGTGGCGATGTGCACGTGACGCAGCCGCATGCCGTCAGTATCACGCAGGCAACTGAAATTGGCAGTGTCTACAGTATCGACGAAATCAAGCGCATCAGCGAGGTTTGCCAGGCCACCTCCATGCGCCTGCATATGGATGGCTCACGCTTTGCCAATGCCCTGGTCTCGCTGGCGTGTACGCCAGCAGAAATGACCTGGAAAGCAGGGGTAGACGCGCTCTCCTTTGGGGCCACCAAGAATGGTGCCATGGGTGTAGAAGCCATCATCCTGTTTGACCAGAGCCTGGCAGCGGAGATGGGATATCGCCGCAAACGTGCAGCGCATCTGACTTCAAAAATGCGCTACCTGTCGGTGCAGATGGAGGCGTATCTGCAGGATGATCTCTGGCTCAAGAATGCAGCTCACGCCAATGACATGGCACTGCGCCTGCGCCAGGGTTTGCAGCAAATCAGTGACATAGAAGTGCTGGGCGAAACCCAGGCAAATATCATCTTTTGCCGTTTGCCCGAGACCATGACAACAGCCTTATTGAAACAGGGCTACGCCTTCTTGCATGGCCGCTGGGAAGCCGGTGTCGTGCGCTTCGTCACCAGCTTTGCAACGACGATAGCCGAGGTCGAACAATTACTGGCCAGCATGAGAGATATTCATGCCCAACAAGCAGCAGAGCGTGCAGCATGACAGCCCGCCATTATTTCAGCAATGAACACTTGAGCATGCATAGCAAGGTAGAGCAATGCACAGCCAGGCCGGATGGGGATTTTGAGATTATCCTGGATGGCACCCTGTTTCATCCGCAAGGTGGCGGGCAACCTTCGGATGCTGGTTATATCGCAGGCGTCAAGGTCAACCGGGTTTTTCAAAGCGGTGACATGATAATCCATCTGACCGATCAGCCTGTGAATGTGGGAGTGGCGTTTATCGAGGTCTTTCCTGATGTGCGCCATCTGCATACCCAGCTTCACTCTGCTGGCCATTTGATAGGATGCTATGGCGAACTGGCGGGGCTGCAAGCCATCAAGGGACATCACTGGCCAGGAGAAGCCAGAGTGGTGTTTGAAAGCAAAGACGCATCGAATACAGAGGCAGACACGGCCTTGCTCGCAGCAGAGATAGAACAGCAGATCAATGCCTGGGTGGCAGCTAATCTACCACGCAAGACCAGCCTGGCAGATGGACAACGCCAGATAGGTTTTGGCGACTTGCCCGCCCATGCCTGCGGCGGCACCCATGTCATGGCAACCGCGCAGATAGGCAAAATAAAAATCACCCGGGTGAAAGAAAAAAAGGGGCAATTATCGGTGCACTATGACCTCGCATAAACAGAGTAATCGTGTAGGGCACGCCATGCGCACCACCCTGTCGTGAATGTCATGGAAAAGATACTGGCATATCTTCCACATGACGACCTTAAGGCATGCCCTTCACCAATCGTCCAACCGCCAATGCCATATCCTGAGCAGGCACTTGCGCATACCCCAGTATCAGGCCATTGCCATTGTCAGCCATGCAGCCATGTTCTGCTGCATGCGAACTCAGCGCCTGGGCGACGATGCCATCCGCCATGGCCCTGTCACTGACTTGTTTGTCATCGACATCTGCTGGCAAGAGCAAACTCAAATGCATGCCGGTGCTGGCACCATGTATAAGAGCCCTTGCACCGAGACGCTGTTCCAGCGCAGTGACCAGGGCATCCCGCCTTTGCCGGTACAAACGCCGCATGCGTCGTAAATGCGTGGCGAACTGGCCGCTGCTTAAAAATTCTGCCAGGGCCAGTTGGTCTACTGCCCGTCCGCGCGGTGCAGTGTGCGCCAGAAAATTACCCAGTGCCGCCACCAGATGACGTGGCACTACGATAAACCCCAGGCGCAAAGCCGGGAACATGGTCTTGCTGAAAGTCCCCAGATAGAGCACAGGTGCATCTGTCGCCAGGCCCTGCATGGCTGGCAGAGGTGGGCCATCATGCCTGAACTCGCTGTCATAATCATCTTCTATGATGAGCGCACCGCAAGCCCTGGCCTGCTCTATCAAAGCCATGCGCCTGGCCAGCCCCAGCACACTACCCAGGGGGTATTGATGCGATGGTGTGACATAGATCAGGCGTGGCGGACAGTCTTGCCAATCGCTGGCTTCAGGCGCAATGCCATCAGCATCCACAGCAATGCCGCGTATGCTTAACTGCGCTGCATTGAAAGCCATCCTGGCACCGTGGTAGCCAGGGTTTTCCATCCACACCTGTTCACCAATATCGGCAAAGGCATGGGCACATAAATCCAGGCTGGACTGGGTGCCGTCTGTGATAAAAATTTGCCCGGTATCGCAGAGCACGCCACGAGAGACCCGCAAATAATCAGCAATGGCAGCACGCAAAGCGGGTTCACCCGCAGGCTCGCCATAATTCAACTGACTGGTGGTGACTTGACGCCAGGCCCGCGCCTGCAAATGTCGCCACTGCCCCAGGGGGAATTCATCCAGTGCCGGTACACCCGGGGTAAATGCCTGCATGACGGTAATATCCAGCAGGGCTGTGCTGACCCGGCTACGTTGTGACAATACTGCAGGGGCAGGCATGGTCGTTTCTGGTCTGGCTGCCTGTGCCAGTTTGACCTGGGCCACCAGCGTGCCACGCTTGCTGGCATCCACATAACCCTCGGTTGCCAGCTGCTCATAGGCATACAGCACGGTATTGCGCGCCATGGCCAGCTCGGCCGCCAGTTCACGACTGGGTGGCAAGCGCGTGCCTGCGCTGAGCTTGCCACTCTTGATCGCAGTGCGCAGGCATTCATGCAGGAGGCGTTGCCGCGGCCAGCCTGAGTGGCGGTGTTCGGCTTGAAAGTGATTCAGCAGTAAGGCGTAGTCCATGGTTTTCCAGAAAGGCAGCATGTGGCTCTAAATTAATTCCTTATTCTGGTTCTTTTTTAAGAGCCATACATGAATTATAGTGCGCCTCGCCCCTATTTTTTCAGGAAAACCACCATGAACACCAGCAGCGCCCCCACAGACCGAACCCGCATACGCCGCCTGGCAGAACTGGCCAGCTATGAGCAAAGCAGCCTGCATGCCGTCATTGATGCCGCCTATCTATGCCATATCGCCTTCCAGGATGCCAAAGGCACGCATTGCATCCCCACCGCCTGCTGGCGGCAAGGAGAGTATTTGTATATCCACGGCTCCAACGGTGGCCGCCTGACCAGGATACTGACGAGCGGCATCCAGGCCTGCGTCACCATCACCCATCTCGATGGCCTGGTCCTGGCCCGTTCCGCCTTCAATCATGCCATGAATTATCGCTCTGCCGTCATCTATGGCTGCTTTGAAAAAGTACAGGATCAAGCCGACAAACATGAGGCACTGGCCCTGTTCATGGAAAAACTCGCCCCCGGCAGGCAAACCCAGTGCAGGCCGGGCAATGACAAGGAAATGGCCGCCACCACCATCATGCGCATCGCCCTGGATGAAGCCGCTGTCAAGATACGCACAGGCGGCCCGCAGGATGATGATGAAGACATGGACATCCCGGTGTGGGCGGGCGTGCTGCCCTTCGCCCAGGTACACACCCAGCCTGTCATTGACAGCCTATGCAATGTGGCCGAGCCGGATTATGTGCGTGAATGGGTCAAGTGATAGTAAAGAGGAATATCAGAATCTGCCAGGCATCACCATTTGCAAATTACCGTTCACTTGCCTGGAATTTGCATGAACCATAGTCTCAGCAATTGGCGATAAACAAGGCAGAAAGCAGGCGCAGCAATTCTGTTTGCCTGGCCGTACCAGTTTTACGAAATACCGCTTTTAACTGTGACCTTATGGTACTCATGGAGACGCCAAGTTGCAGCGCGATTTCTGCCGGTGTTGCGCCTCCTGCCAAAGCAATAGTGACGCGCGCTTCGGCCATGCTTAATCCATATATTTGCTTGAGCACAAGTTCATGAGAATTCAAAGGCATGGCCGGATCATGTATCAGTATCAGGGCAAAGCTGGCGTGTGCCTGGCCGATGTTGCCCAAGTGTAGCGGCAAGGGCGTGACTATTATTTGCAAGTCGTTTAGCGCATCCATACCCAGGCGCACACCGCCAGCGCTGGCCGGGCCATGCGCACCACAGGCCAGGCGTATCAATTTTGCGAGTTGCTTTGCATTGCGGTCACGTGCCAGGATGCAGCCATCCTGCACTGCCAATACAAGCTGCATCTGCAGCAAAGACTCTACCCGCGAATTGGCGTATTGAATACGTCCATCCTGATCACAGACAATAAGGGGCAACTGAATCTGATTCAATGCAGCTTCGGCAATAGCAGCTTGTCCGGCCAGGTATTCTATATGCAGACGAATTTTGACCGCCTGTCTGATATGCGGTATCAATCTGGACAAGTGATGCGGATCAATCTGCTTGTCGTAAGGCAATCCAGTACCATGCTGTATCACCAGAAAACTCTCTACAGAATTTTCTTTCAGGAATTTTATCGCCACCAGCGAACTGAGCCCATGTTTTTGCATGAAGTCAGGGTAAAAAGCGCTGCGCTGCATCATCTTCGCACCAACATGATGGTGATCCACATACCAGCTGCAAATGGGCAACTTGTCTACCCATACCCGCGCGGGATCAAGCTCGCAATAATGCTCTATGTAATCCGACAGGCAATTTTCAGGCAGGCCCACACTTTCACTGATATCGGCACGATTGGTTTTGCGGTTCCAAGTCGTGATGGCTGCATGTTCACTACCTGCCAGACTGGCCAGCATGGCAAGCCCGCTGCTCCAGGCATCCGGAGCGAGCACACCCCGGTAAAACTGCGCAATGATCTGATCCAGGGGATCTTGTTCCAGTACATGCAAGTGTGCCATCAATTTTCCATCCAAGAAGACAATCCTGTCATTAAAAACAGCATGGAAACAGACATGACATCCTTCAAATGGAGGATGTTTTTTCAATCGAAGAAACTTAACATACTTTTACCAGCGACATGACTGATGTGCCTTGCCAACATTCAAAAATCAGGAAATCCATCCAGAAAGCCATGCAGGCCAGCAACAGACTTTGTTAAGCGCCCGGGGAACTTGAACTTGACGAAAGAGAGAACAATATGGCTCGCTTTGATGCACCTTCTGACGTGATCTTTAAATTGCCATCGACAGATTACAGAATCAACGCACTGCTATCCAACCCTGCGGGACCTTTTATCTGGAGCGGTCACACGATCACTTACAGTTTTCCATCTGGCTCCGCCTACTTTCCGGGAGGAACGAATTATGGGCAAGGGCAAATCAGTGCTGGCTGGTTTCCACTGAGCGCCGCGCAGCAAACCGCTGTCAGGGACGCACTGGCAGCCTGGGCGGCGGTTGCGGATCTCCATTTTGTCGAAGTCGATGACGGCCTCGGCGTAGGACAATTGCGCTTCGCTTTTAGCAACCAGGTCACGGGCAACGTGCTGGGTGAGGCATATCAGCCCTCAACTTCACCATCTGCAGGCGATATTTGGCTCAATCCAGCTACCGCCAATCAAAGCTTTGAGCCAAAGTCTCCCACATTGGATAACACTGCCACTCGTAACTTTCATACCCTGCTGCATGAAATTGGCCATGCGCTCGGTCTATCACATCCCTTCGTTCTGACGGGCGAAAACCGCACTACAGCACCTTTGCCATCTACTGAAAACAAACCAGGTAATACAGTGATGACTTATGAGGCGCATCCCTACAATGCCTATAGTTCTACCCCCATGCTTTACGATATTCTCGCTATTCAAAGTTTATACGGACCGAATAAAAACAATCATACTGGCGATGACGTATATACCTTTAATACACCATCCAGGTATCTTGGCGACTGGCAGAATTCTGATTTTCAATACATCACCATCTGGGATGCTGGTGGTAATGACACCATTGCTGCCAGCAACTATAGCAAGACCAGTGGCTCACAATACGCCTCTTCGTCACAGCCTGTCGGGATAGATTTGCGCGAGGGGCATTTCAGCAATATTGGTTACGCCACCCCAAACCAGTTTTTCAATAGAGGAGACGGTTTACAACAGGAACTGAAAAATTTGGATGGTGAAAATGTCTATATCGCCTTTGGCACCGTTATCGAGAATGCGATAGGCAGTGATTCTGTCTATGGTGACTCCATTACCGGCAATGCAGCCAATAATGTGATTACGGGTCGATTCGGTGGAGATTATATTGATGGTGGTGACGGCATTGACACCTCAGTCTATGAAGGAAATTACCTTACTCATGTCGCAGGCTCCAGTCGTACCGTTAAGAACTATACAATTACGCAAACTGCAACAGGGATGACAGTGGAAGATTTAGTCAACGTCATTCCAGTTGGCCATAATTTGCCACCGAATATTGATCACCTTACCAATATAGAGCGCCTGCGCTTCCCCGACATCAGCATTGCCTTTGACATCAAGGGTGCTGCCGGAGAAGCCTACCGCCTGTACCAGGCAGCCTTTAACCGCGAGCCTGACCTGATAGGCATAGGCTATTGGATCGGTGCCCTGGACCGTGGCGAAACACTGACTTCAGTCGCCAACAATTTTATTATCTCGCCCGAATTCAAGACGCTGTACGGCAGCAATCCCAGCAATACCACTTTCCTCACCAACTTGTACCAGAATATCTTGCACAGAGCACCCGACCAGGTCGGCTACAATTATTGGCTTGACGAATTAAACCGCGGCATACAAACCAAGGCTACCCTGCTGGTCAGCTTCAGCGAAAGCCCGGAAAACCAGGCACAGATTATTGGCAAAATTACCGATGGCATCTTTTACCAGCCGTATGGCCTGTAGAGCAACCATGAGAACAGATGTCATCCTAAGCTAGGGCGAGCATGCGCATGCCTGCACGTGCCTGCACTTAATGCGCCTCGCAGCCTGCTATGTTGTCTAGCAACTGGCAAGAGCGATCGCCTTCATGCAAGAGAAATATCCTGCTTGATTTGAGCGGTTCATCGCCAACCCTGGCCCACACCAGCTTGCCATGGCGCAGCAGGTGTCCATGGCGTTTAACAAGATAATATTCATCCTCGCCACGCATGGCAGTTTCACGCACCTCAAAACTGCCGTCGAGATGCAGTTTGTAATGCGCCTCATAGTCACCGCCACTTACCTCAATACGACTGACATCTTCCCATCTGGGCACTGCTGTAAATTGCTGCTGAAAAATGACTTTAGTCATCGCTATCCAGCCGTCTGGATAAGCGCTTTCCCTTACTATCCATAGCCAGCCACCATGTCTTTTTTTGATGCTGACAATTTCACCTGCCACCACCAGTTGTTCAGGTAAGTTTGCTACACGACCGATTTCTACTTGAGCATAGGTTTCAAACTGCACGACAGCCTTATCTCCCTCTTCCGCGATCACAGTAGCTGGAGAAATAATCGCGTACAAGAATAGCAAAGCGCAAAAAATATCTTTCATACCTCATCCGCCCGCCGCACATCAATACCGATCAGCCCCAGTACGCCCAAAAACACGCACACCACATGCAGGTAATACACGGGGATGATTTCATACAACACATTTTCATCACTGAAGGGATGCAAAGGCCGGATATCAGCATGCATGATGCTGTCAAATACCACATGCGAAAGTGCGCCCAGCAGTGCTCCAAGAGTGACTTGCAACAGACTCAGTTGTTGCCAGCGGTAAGGATTGGGCAGGTAAAAGCGCGTGCTGCACCAACGAGCCAGCAGGAAGAGCAAGATGGTCGCACCCGCCATCAGGGTTGCACCCAGATAGGTGTGGAAGAAGGCATGCACAGGGAACCGGGCGTTCATCAAATTATAAAAAGACTCGACGTCGATGAGCACATTCACTGCAGCAAATGATAAAAAACTGAAGCGGCCAGGTGCGGCCGCCTTGAGGGCTGCACCCAGACCAAAGTGAAATGGGGTGACTGGCATGATTTATACTTTCTGCGCTGCAAGCTCAACAGCCTGCTCCGCACACACTTCCCACAAACAATTGCGCAACCAGCGATGCGCAGGGTCGGCATCCATGCGCGGATGCCATAGCATGGACACGGTAATTTCCAGCGTTGGAAATGGCAGCTCAAAACTATGCATGCCGGTGCGCAAATTGCCGGTGTGCCGCTCTGGCACGGTAGCGATCAAGTCAGATGCCCGCGCCAGTGCCAGCGCCGCAGAAAAGCCACCCACAGTCGTCAGCACATCCCTTTCCAGCCCATACGGTTTCAGCACCTCGGCCAACGGCCCTTTGCTAAGGCTGCGGCGGGCCACCAGCACATGCTGGCCTGAGGCATACACGGCTGGTGTCATGGCCAACTGACTCAGTGGATGACCCTGGCGCATGACGCCGATGAAGCGGTCGCGGAACAAGGCGCGGGTGCGCACCTCGGGGCTGATGGCGTCGCCAACCACGCCGGTTTCCAGGTCCACGCTGCCATCACGCAGCAAGGCACTGTCCTTGTTCAATTTAGGCATGAAAGTCAGACGCACACCCGGCGCTTCTGCGCTGATGCAGGCGATCAGGGCGGGGCCAAAGTTTTCGACAAAGCCATCGCTGGTACGCAGGGTAAAGCTGCGCTGCAATTGTGCCAGGTTCAACTGCTCTGCCGGTCGCAATACCGCCTGCGCATGCTGTACCAGCTGGCTGACCTGTTCGCGCAATTCCAGCGCCCTGGGGGTGGGTACCAGGCCACGCCCTGCCCTGACCAGCAAAGGGTCACCGGTAGTCTCGCGCAAGCGCGCCAGCGCCCGGCTCATGGCGGAGGGGCTGAGCCGCAAGCGGGTGGCGGCACGGGCGACGCTGCCTTCGGTCAGCACCGCATCCAGGGTAAGCAATAAATTGAGATCGGGGATGGACATGCATTTATTTTAACGCGCTTTAAGCTGACATGGCGTCTGGTGCATGAATAAAGTGCAAATCATGCGTCTTCCGCCATGAATATTCCAAGCCTATGATGGGACATCGCCATCCATGTCAGCAAAAAATGCCAGCTACCTCCCCTCCCCTTACTGCCACTACTCCCGCTATTAACGGTATTCCAGCCGCAAGCCAGGTCCGCTGGATACTCGCCAGCCTTTCCCTGTCCATGCTGCTATCCTCGCTGGGCACCAGCATTGCCAATGTGGGATTACCAACCCTGACTCATGTATTCAATGCCTCATTCCAGCAAGTGCAATGGGTAGTGGTTGCCTACCTGCTGGCCATCACCACCCTCATCGTCAGCGTAGGTCGCCTGGGCGACCTGATAGGCCGCAAACGCCTGTTGCTGGCAGGCATAGCCCTGTTTACCATCGCATCTGCCCTGTGTGGTGCGGCCCCAAGCTTGCTCCTGCTGATCGCCGCTCGCGCAACGCAGGGCCTGGGGGCCGCCGTCATGATGGCGCTGACCATGGCTTTTGTCGGTGAAACCGTCAGCAAAGAAAAAACCGGCAGTGCCATGGGCTTGCTGGGTACCATGTCTGCCGTCGGCACGGCCCTGGGCCCCTCGCTGGGTGGCATGCTGATCGCGGGCCTCAACTGGCGCGCCATCTTCCTTGTCAATGTGCCCTTAGGTATCATCAGTTTTATCCTGGCCCGTCGCTACCTGCCGCAGGATCAGCCAGCCAGCAACACAGCCAGCACCCGTTTTGACCACACTGGCACATTGCTGCTGGCACTGACACTGGCTGCCTATGCACTGGCCATGACCCTGGGTCGCGGGCATTTTGGTGTACTTAATCTGGCGCTGTTGCTGGCCGCCATCCTGGGTGCAGCCTTGTTCATGCTGGCCGAGGGCAAGGTCGCCTCGCCATTGATACGCCCTGCGATGTTGCGCGATATCACGCTCAGCGCCAGCCTGGCCATGAATACCCTGGTCGCCACCGTCATGATGGCCACCCTGGTGGTTGGTCCCTTTTACCTGTCGCGCTCACTGGCGCTTAGCGATGCCATGGTCGGCCTGATGATGTCCATAGGCCCTGTCATCTCGGCATGCAGCGGCATCATCGCAGGCCGCATGGTTGACCGCTTGGGTGCGCAGGCCACAGTCATCGCCGGGCTCATCTCCATGGCCGCAGGCGCATTCGCCCTGGCCCTGCTGCCTGCCATACTGGGCATTGCTGGCTACCTCATCGCCATCGCCATCCTCACACCGGGCTATCAGTTATTCCAGGCCGCCAATAATACCGCCGTCATGCAAGACATCCAGCCCACGCAACGCGGCCTCATCTCCGGCATGCTCAACCTCTCGCGCAATCTCGGCCTCATCACTGGCGCAACTTTGATGGGTGCCGTATTTGCCTGGGCAACAGCCAGCAGTGATATCAGGGTGGCCGCGCCAGTAGCAATTGCAGATGGCATGCGGATCACGTTTATGGTGGCGGGGGTGATGTTGGTGGTGGCGCTGGGGATAGCGGGTGTTGGTCGTTGCTGGGTCAGGCGGGACGTAAAATCAGAGGATTGAAAACCCTGCACCATTATTGAATATCACCGCCGGTGCAATCTATGCGCCCTGCGCGATACCGCAATTGGTAGGGTGCGTTGCAACGCACCGATTTCTGCATTGATATCGCCCTCGTTTTACCGTCGCCAGCTGTGCGTTATAACGCACCCTACTCGACTGTCCTCTGTCTTGGGATTTTTGGTCTTGACTTCAAACGACACGGCAAGGCATTCGCGGCTAAAGCCGCTCCTACAAAATCGCAAAAGCAGACTGGATTGACGCAGTCCCATCCCGCAACAAAGCCTGCTTAAAACCAATCTCTGACGTCATACGCTTATTGATTCCCCACCACATCCTCCAGCCAGCCAAGGCTTTTAGCGATCTTGCTTTTCTTTGAACCAAGTATGACTTTGCGATCGCGTTTTTCGTCGTATTGATAGCTCTCACTGATTTGCTGGCCAGTCAGCAAGTTGGTGCTGACGGTGGAACCCTTGCCCAGCATGCCATCTGCATCTTCTTCATCTATCCCTATCATTTGCAGTCGCTGGCTGGCTGCGTCCAGGCGGAAGCGCCAGGTGTAGACTGAGTATTCACGCGAACCACTGTACTGGCTGACGACCAGCACGCCGTTTTTGATGGCGACGTTGACGCCATCCTTGACACCACCGCAACCCTGGCATTGCAGCAGCTTGCCATTGCTGCCCAATAAACTGTAGCCCTTGCCCGCATTCGCCTGTAGCACGATCAAGCCGCGTTGCCTGTCATCCGCAGCCCCCTTGCCCTCCACCAGCACGGCGGCAATATCGGCCACACCGTCGCCATTGAGATCACCACTGACCTGGCTTTCTATCATCCAGCCGGGTGGCACAAAATCACGCAGCGCCGGTGCCGTGGCGGGCATTTTTTTGCCTAAGACCAGGCTTTGTTGCGCCTGGCTGCCCTGGTACAGTACCGTCCCCAGCAACAAGACGGCGAATTGGATAGTTGCGGCAAGTTTCATGGGTTATTGATCTCTCTCATAATCTATCTAACAAGGCATGGATGCATGTGCAGAGTGGGTATGATACTTGATGTCATCGCTTGCCATGCACTTAATGCCCTGAATGTGCGCTAACACGCAGAAGCATCATGCGCTGGCGACTACACTCATATCAGTGACAAGATAATGACGGGCGTGATGGCAATGCCATGATGCAAGCCCACACCTGCATGTACAGAATCTTTACCATTTCCATGAGGTCATACCATGAAGCACTTTTCAACAAAATCCAGCACCAGCAATCTGAAGCCTGCAGGTTTGATTGCTGGCATCATTTCATCCGTCCTGCTCATCAGTACTTGCGTGGCAGCCGATCGCGAAGATACCCGCGCTCGTTCACGCTATGAATATGAGCGCAGCCTCTGTGACAAAGGGCAGTCCCATCAATCCAAAGAAACCTGCCTGCGCGAGGCCGGTGCAGCCAGGCAGCAAGCCCGGGCTGGCAGCCTCAGCACCGAGAGCGAAGAACAACTCCAGCGCAACCGCGAACGCCGCTGCGAAGCCCATGCTGCAGCAGACCGCGAATACTGCCTGCAACGCATGCGCGGAAAAGGAACACAGTCCGGCAGTGCAGAACTTGGCGGCATCTTGCGTGAATTGACAGTGACGACCAAGCCAGCGCAATGAGGCAGTGGGTAGGTGGAAGATGGTGAGCGTGGCGCACCCTACCAGGCTAGTCCCGTAGGAGCGGCGTTATCCCAGCCTCAGTCCTGGCACTGCACATTGCAGTTAAAGGCTTTGATTCACATGAAAGTTAAATAATGTAAAATAGCATCAGGTATGAAAATCCCGCATTGCCCACCATGAGTGCCATGGTAAAAAAATGCGGGGCCTCTGACTGACTATGTGATCCAACTTTATTATTCTCACACATGAAATCCTCCGTTTTTTTGACGCTTTATTTTTGCGCGCTAGGCGCTGTTCAAGCCCAAGATATCTGGCCCTATCAATTTGAATTGGGCAAGAGCGCCCAAGCCGGGTTTGAAAAATACAAGGAGCATAAAACCAAGAAGGCCTTTGCCGTGGCGGCAGATGGTGCCTGGGGTACAGCTTATGGCGCGAGTAACGACATTCAAGCTATACGCTTGGCCCTGGCAAATTGCCAGCGCCGCAGCAAGAGCCACTGCCAACTGTATGACCTTGATGATGACGCCTTCCAGGACAAATATGCACTTTTCCTGTCTCAGTCTGAGATGGCGATCAAAAATTTCAAAGTCCAGAACGGTTATCAAGATTATGAAACTGGTGATTGGTTTTTACCACCGGCAAAACATATCCGTCTCGGTAGTGAAGGTTTTCATTACGCCACGCCTACCAGCATAGAAGGCATAAAAAATATCAGCACACCTGAGCTGGCAGAAAAACTCGCAAAAAAACAAATCAGCGTGATCGATGCCCTGGGCATAGACAATACCAGCATGACCCTGCCATACGCGATCTCTCTCGATGGTGCTGCCAATCTTGCCGATGACCCGGAGGCTGCCTTCAATAAAAATCTGGATGCAGACTTGCTTGCGCTCATGAAGAAAAATTTCCCGCAAAAAGATGCAGCCATCGCGGTATTTTGCGCTTCGGAAGAATGCTGGATGAGCATCAATACCCTGGTTCGCCTCAAAGACATGGGCTATTCCAATCTGTATTGGTATCGCGGCGGCGTCGCTGCCTGGCAAGCAGCAAAATTGCCTGTGGTGAAAGCCGTGCCGCTATTGACGGTGTTGCGCCAGTAAAGTATTTGATACCTGGCCGTACTATAAACCCAGGGCCATCCTGTGATGGCCCTGTTTATTTTTTTGGCGTCGCGCAATGATGATGCTTGCGCCAGACTCACTAAATGCTATTGCAACCAGGATTTCAAAGGTTGCTGTACATACGCCTGCATTTTTTCGCCAACAAAAATCTGCGGCAATGAGGGATCAACTTTTTCTTTCTTCTCGCGCTCTGATACCAGTTCTTTGGTATGTTCAAACACCTGCATCAGGTTTTGCCCGGCGTCGAGTTTGCTGCCAAACAGGGCATCAATGAAAAAAGTATTATGCGCCAGTGCCTGGCAACCATATGAGGTCTTGTCTTGTGCCGCAGCAGTCATGATGATGCGGTTCGGTGCCTGTAATTGCGAGATCAGCGAACCTGAATAACAGGAAGAAATGATCAGCACCGTAGGAAATTTTTCCAAGGGTGCAAGAGCCGTTTTCAGATAGCGCGTCCAGATCGGCGCAGAAGGCTTGTTGCCTATTTCTACCGCGACCAGATCAGTATAGCCATGGCTGCTCAGCATGATCGTGACTACATCGCCCTCCCTGGCCTGGCGGGCAATATCCCTGGCGGTCTGGTCTATGCTGCCCAGATGGGCAAAAGGGGCATCGAGCTTGTCTTGATGCAGCTCATTATCAAAGCTGTAGCTGATCAGCTCAGGATTGATTTCTGCCAGCCTCTGCCTGGTCAGTTGCACATCACCGAGAAAAGCCCTGGAACCCGAATGCAAGCCAAATCCGGCATACCAGACACGGTGATGGCTGATGGCATTGGCTTTTTCCTGATTGGCCAGCCTTTGCTGTGCCATCAGTTGATCACTCATCTCACGTGCCTTGTCCTGGCTGGGGTTCAGGCCAGTAACACCAGGTTTGACCGCGCAAGCAGACAACAATGTCAGCAAGCCAGCCATCCACAGGGAACAGGAAAGTTTCTTCATTTATCTCCACACCAATTTTTATACGATCAAGCTGGCTATCATAACATTTGTTAAAAAATGTGTCATGGCTTAATGTAGAGTGATACGTCCATCATGCAGGCAGACTTGGGAAGTGTAGCAATCTATTTGCTCTGGGGGAGCTTACTCCCGACCACTGCGCGCCCTGGCATGCTGCAATGCTTCACATCCACTGAGCCGCAAGTGAAGGAAATAGGCGGGCATGTCAGTGCCAGCACTGGCTAAGCAAGCCAGAGCGTATAGTCTATGCCGTTTTGTATTGCGCTGGCGACCAGTGCCTGATTTTCAGGGCTATCGCAAAAACTGGCCAGCACACCGGCAGCACTGATTTTGCCTGTATTGAGCTGGTCGAGCCAGTAATCAAAACCGGTCTGGTCAGGCGCGCGGTGCAAGACGTTTTGATAGAAATTAGTAATCAGGGTGGCATTACTGGGGGCGACACCATACAGTTGCTGGAATTCAGGCGACTGGAAAAAACCGGCCGCAACCTGGGTCAGGCTGGAGCCCTTGTCCATGTCATTGATCCAGTAACCCAGGCCAACCAGATCAGGCTTGCGGTCAAATGCAGCCTGATACAAGCGATACACCTGGCCTGCCGTGCCATTGACATCCAGCGCCAGGGCCTGGTCCTTGAATTGCAGGCGCTCTATGCCAAAGAGCTGGTCCACACCTTCGCTACCAACGACATCGGTGATGGTCCATGACTGGCCATCCTTGCTCTTGCTGATGCTGTAGCTGGCACGCAGCCCGGTATACCTGGCCGTGTCCAGCCCATCGCCACCGGCCAGCAAGTCATTTCCCCCACCGCCTGTCAGCGTATCATTGCCGGCAAAGCCGTACAGGGAATCATTGCCTGCCGTGCCGGTGAGGGCTTCATTGCTCGTGCTGCCGTTGATGGTGATACCAATGAGGTCGCTGCCCAGCATGCTGACCGGGGTCCGGTTGCCATCGGCAAAACTCAGTATCTCTATCGAATATACAGTGTCAGTACCGTCGCGGTTGCTGGTTTTGTCCTGGATGGTGTAACTGCTGCTGGATGCATTGTAAGTGACGGTGTAGTCACCCGCATTGCCAGTGTAGATGGCAGTATCATTACCGTCGCCGCCATAGAGGCTGTCGTCACCGGCGCCACCGACCAGGGTGTCATTACCTGTCAGCCCATTGATGGTGTTATTGCCTGTGGTGCCCAGCAGATAATCATTGTCAGGCCCGCCATTGATAGTCAGGCTGGGCACAGCAAGCAACAACCCAGGGCGGATATTGATGACATCAGAAAATGACAGCAATTCTATGGAATAAAGAGTATCCGTACCGTCGCGGCTATTGACCTTGTCTGTCACAGTATAGCTGCTGCTGGCTGCATCATAGCTGACCGTGTAGTCGGCTATGCTGCCGGTGAAAAACGCGGTGTCAGTGCCATCGCCACCATACAAGCTGTCATTGCCAGCACCACCGCGCAAGTTATCATCACCGGCCAGGCCATTGATGCTGTCACTGCCTGAGGTGCCTGTCAGGGTGTCATTGCCTGTGCTGCCATTGATGGTCGTACCGCTGCCAGTACCCGCGTTGGGGTTGTTGATGAGGCTGGCAGGTGTCCTGGTGCCATCGGCAAACTTCAGGTTTTCAACCGAAAAAATCGTATCCGTACCATCACGATTGCTGACGCTGTCCCTGACGGTATAACTGTTATTGCTGACATTGTAAGTCACGGTATAGTCATTGATGTTTCCAGAAAAAACCGCCACATCATTGCCACCATCACCGTACAGAAAATCATTGCCGGCACCGCCATACAGGCTGTCATCACCGAGGCCACCGACCAGCGTATCATTACCGCCCCGGCCTTCGATACGGTCATCCTTGACGTCACCGATGAGCTGCTCATCCGTATCCCAGCCTACCAGATACAGCGGAGCGATCTTATTGTCCCAGATGTTGGTCACATTGGTCATGGTGGTAGGCTTGAGTGTCCAGCCCATGTCCTGCAACATGGCCAGTTCCAGCCGGCCTAACAGGTAACGTTCACCATAGATATAATAATAGCCGTTGAAATTGCTGGCCTCCAGCCAGGGCATCTTGCTGTCAGCCAAAGTGGGGCCCGTGCCCAGGTGATACATGCTCTGGCTGCCACCTACGCGCACCTCCACCGGCTCACCCAACAGGGCAACAACGGCAGGGCCACCCAGAGTGGCAGTATTATTGCTATTGATGCTCATGTATGAATCCCAGACAGATTCATAATTGCCTGGCAATTTACCAAATTCATCACGGTTGCCAAGAAAACCCATGCCATGCAAAATCTCGTGCAAAATCCCCGTGAAAGCATCGACCTTATTGGCATCGACCTTGCCGCCTATGCTATTGGCAATATTGGGGTCCCAGTACAGACCACTGGCATAGGATGAGGTTGGGTCGATATTGATAATCAGGTCAGGCTTGTCCGGAGAGGGATCGACACCCGTGCGTGATTCTGTAGCTTGCGAAGCTTCATACACATCCAGGCCATTTTTCTTGCCAAGATAGGCGGACGTGTAAGTACCACTAAAACGCCCGGTAGAAGTGATATCTGCATTGACTTGGATATCTATCGTGCCCTTGAAGACCACAAACTGATCGAGATATTTGATTGCCGCATTGATGGTGGCAGCCAGCAGCGGCAAAGCTGCCAATTTCCCTGCGACATCTTTATAAGTGATATTGACGTTTGGCATGAGCAGACACCCTGGCGAGCATGATTTACTCACCAGCATATACTACGAACTTCAATAGATACAATCAAAAACAGGGAATAACAACAGATCTTAGAAGCAAGCTCATGCCAAGTTTTTCCCTGACTACTCGCTTCTGCGTTGAGATTATTGGTCTTGACCCTGGCAATAAAAAATCGGTGTGTTACAACGCAAACCGCGCCGATGATGCATAGATCAGAAATCTCACTTCGCCTTCTTTACCCACAACATAGCTGGCCGCAATGAGCCAAAAGAAATCAGCGTAGCCAGCCCGCCCACCAGTTTTGATCCCAGGAACTGAATGTCGCTGCAGCCGCTTTTTGTAAAGCTGGTGGCATATTCCTTGCCGTGACGAATATCATCGATGAGTGCCTGGCCACCAGGTTTGAGGACGCGAGCAATTTCTGCAATCGCCTTGGCGCGCTCTTCAGCGTCGTAGAGATTGTGGATCGCAAAGCGTGAAACGACGTAATCAAAACTGCCATCGGCAAAAGGCAGCTTGCGCATGTCGCAGGTCTGTATATTGACCTTGTCGGCGACGCCTTCACGGTGAGCGTTTTCCAATGTGGCGCCGGGCGTGTTACCTGAGAGGTCTTCACTTTGCCACAGATCTATGCCGGTAGCCTTACCTGTAGTGAGACGCCTGGCGGCAGCATTAAGCAAGAGCCCACGACCACAGCCTATATCAAGCACTTGCTCATCTCCTTTCCATTGCAGGCGTTGCAGCATCTCTTCACGACCACGGATTTTACCTATCTTGCTATCCCAGAGCATCCACAAGGCAGTAAAAATCATGCCCAAGCCTGTGGCTAAACCAGTACCAGCCAGATCGACATCAACATTGCCAAGACCGACAGGAACGACCAAATGGCCGGACCAGTAATCCAGTTTGACACTAGCCCAGCAAGCCAGGCCGACAGCAGCAAAAATCAACAGATTGCGTATCACGCCCGGCGCATCGATACCATAGTCAGGACGTTCAACATTAGCCTTGTTCATATACTGTCCTTTGTGAACTGGTTGGAATGGGATGATTATCTACACATAGACGCGCATGCGACAGTGGAGCGTGTCACCAGTATTTGATGACATTTGTCATTTTGAGGCGGGGCTGGGCTGTAGCACGCAAGGTGCCTTGGAAAATGTAGGTACGATTAGCAGCGCGTAATCGTACGCATGCAATACGGCGCAATCGAGAAATATAAACGAATAAAAAAAAGATTTTGCGTTCCTCCATAAAACCATATAAACCATCAACTTGAATCGCCAATCAATTTCACATGGTGAACATTCTCTTTTATCGAGGCGCCTGCAGTTATTTGACATACCTACGCGGGATGCTGTGCCTTCCGTAGGATGCGTTGCAACGCACTGGCTGTGATGGTAAAACGAATATGGGAGCAATGCAGAGAACGGTGCGTTATAACGCACCCTACTGGCTGTCTCTTCTGTAGGAGCGGCTTCAGCCGCGAATAGCCTGTGCGCAAAGTATCTGATATTGAGCATGGCTCATGCCGCAAAAATTTCGCGGCTGACGCCGCTCCTACCGGACAGCAGAAATTGAAATTACATCCACCTTACTCCAACATCCCCCTTAACACATCCCTTGAATCAAACGCCGCCCGGCGCAAACGGTCATTCACGCCTTGCCAGTCTTTGTCTTGCGGCAGGGCTTCTACCAAAATCAAATCTGCATTGGCATGATCGAGTTCGCGCAGACCTGCGTACAGGTCATGGGCATAGCCTACCGGGTCGGCTGGCAGGTGGCGCCATGCTTCTGCGTGGATGGCAGGGTGGGCCTGGTAGCTCATGAGGGCGAGCTTTTTGTTTTTGGCGTGCAGGCGGTTGACGGTGTCGTCCAGTTCTGCAGCTTCGACCAGGATCACAGGCGTATGCGGTGCATAGTGGGCGTCCAGTGTGCCAGAAGCGCGTGGGGCGGCAGCGTCTGGGGCGGCTGGGGTAACACCCAGCACGGCGGCCATTTGGGCGACGGTGATGTGACCGGGGCGCAGCAGTACAGGGCCGTGGGTGGCGAGGCGGCTGAGGTCAACTATTGTTGATTCTATACCGACGTCACTCTGGCCACCATCGAGTATGTGGGCGATGAGGCCACCGGGCTGTATCTCTTGCTCGAATTCTTCTTCTACGTGGGCTGCCATGGTGGGGCTGACGTGACCGAATTTATTGGCCGATGGCGCAGCCACACCGCCCTTGCCTGCCTTGAAGGCGCGCAAGAGTTCTTGTGCCACAGGGTGCGATGGGCAGCGTATGCCAACCGTGTCTTGCCCGCCGGAGACGGCGTCGGGGATATGGTCGGCGCGTTTCAAGATCAGGGTCAATGGACCGGGCCAGAAGGCGTCTATCAGTTGCTGCGCTTCTGCCGGGATATCCTTAGCCCAGTAGCTGATGTCAGCACCTGGGGCGACGTGAACAATCACAGGATGATTCGATGGCCTACCCTTGGCGGCGTAGATATTGGCAACGGCGACCGGGTTTTCGGCATCTGCACCCAGGCCATACACGGTCTCGGTCGGGAAGGCGACCAGTTGGCCGCTTTCCAGTGCTTGTGCTGCCTGTGCGATTGCCTCAGGCGTACTGGCTTGCGACTTCATGCCCACTCCGGTGCGGCGATGCCAAGGATGGCGCACACCTTGCTGAGGTTGGCCTGGGCCGCTGGCATGGTCATGGCGACGAAAGTGATGTGCCCCATCTTGCGGGCACGGCGGGCTTCTACCTTGCCGTACAGGTGCAGGTGCGCACCGGGGATGGCCAGCACCTGGTCCCAGGCGGGTTCACGCATGGTGTCGGTGTCGCCTTCATACCAGACATCGCCCAGGAGATTGAGCATGGCCGCAGCAGAATGCTGGCGCACATCGCCCAGCGGCAATTGCGCGAGCGCCCTGACCTGTTGCTGGAACTGGCTGGTGATGCAGGCATCGATCGTGTAGTGGCCGCTATTGTGCGGGCGTGGTGCCATTTCATTGACGACCAGGCTGCCATCCTTGAGGACGAAGAATTCTATGCACAGCACGCCGACATAACCCATCTCGGCAATGATGTGCAGGGCAGCAGCTTGCGCCTTGCTGGCAACATCTGCTGACACATGGGTGCTGGGGGCGATGGTGGTGAACAGGATGCCATCGCGGTGGACGTTTTCTGCGATGGGGTACACGACTGCTTCGCCATCAACGCCACGGGCAACGAGGACAGACACTTCATAGGCCAGTGGCAGCATTTTTTCCAGCACGCAAACCTGGCCGTTCATGCCTGCGAAGGCAGCAGCGAGTTCGGCGCGGTCACGTACTCGCACCTGGCCTTTGCCGTCATAACCCATGCGCACGGTTTTCAAAATGCCGGGCAAGAGCTCATCGCTGACCTTGGCGACGTCGTCCTGGTTAGTGATGCCCCAGTGTGGAGCTGGATAAACATGCGTGGTCGCGCCACAGCGGGTGAAGAAATGTTTTTCTGCGAGGCGGTCCTGCGCGATGGAGACGCATGCGGCAGCCGGAGCGACGAAGCTGGTTTGTGCCAGCAGGCTCAGGCTGTCTGCCGGAACGTTTTCAAATTCGGTGGTAACGGCCTTGCTGACTTTGGCCAGCGCCATCAGGCCAGGGTGGTTTTCATAGCCAGCCTGGATATGCTGGTCGGCCACCTGGGCGGCTGGGCAACCTGCTTCTGGTTCCAGCACGGCCACCTGGTAACCCATGGCTTGCGCCGCCTGGGCAAACATGCGGCCCAGTTGGCCACCACCCATGATGCCCAGGCAACTGGCGGGGGTGTTGGGTAGCAATGGCTGGCGGGGCTGGGCGGGCTGTGGATGAGTGGTCATGGTAGTGATTTCAAACTAGGGATCGTTTGTACACAATAGTACAAATCAAATGGGATACGGATATTTAGGCGGATCGAAATCCGGGTTGCGATATCAAGTTTTCGTTAATTGGCCGCGTACGTAAATTGGCCGGACCGTAGGTTGGGCTACGCTTCACCAGCCCAACACTGGGCCTCAACAAACGTATACGTGATTCAAACGCCGAGTGTTGGGCTGATAAGACATAGCCCAACCTACGAGGTTAACTCAACCTACGATCATTTACTCTCAAACCGGCAACACCATATCCCGTGCAACTTGCGTTTGCTTTTCGCGGAACTCGATCAATCTGGCGGCCAATGCATCATCGGTCGTCGCCAGCATTGCAATCGCAGCCAGGGCGGCGTTTGCTGCGCCTGCCTCACCTATTGCAAAAGTCGACACCGGTATGCCTTTGGGCATTTGCACGATGGACAGCAATGAATCTTCGCCACGCAGGTATTTGGATGGCACGGGCACACCCAATACTGGCACGATGGTCTTGGCAGCGATCATGCCCGGCAAATGGGCTGCACCGCCAGCACCGGCGATGATGGCGCGCAGGCCGCGCTCACGAGCGGTTTCTGCGTAGCTGAACATTTCATCTGGCATGCGATGGGCCGAGACGACTTTGGCTTCAAAGCCTATGCCAAATTCCTTGAGGATGGCGACGGCGTTTTGCATGACGTCCCAGTCTGAGGATGAACCCATGACGACGCCGACGACAACTTTATCTTTAATAGTCATATCATCAGTCCTTCAGGCTTTCGCCAGTCAGACGTTCCAGTGCTTCGCGGTATTTGGCGGCAGTTTTTTGCACGACTTCATCCGGCAGGGCTGGTGCTGGTGCGGTTTTTTTCCAGCTAGTGATGGTTTCCAGATAATCACGCACGAACTGTTTGTCAAAAGACGGTGGTGAAATGCCGGTGGCATAAGAATCAGCAGGCCAGAAGCGGGAAGAATCAGCGGTCAGCACTTCATCCATCAAATGCAGCACGCCATTGTCATCGAGACCAAATTCAAACTTGGTGTCGGCGATGATGATGCCGCGGGTGGCGGCGTATTCTGCGGCTTCAGTATAGAGCTGTATGCTGATGTCGCGGATCTTGGCAGCCAGTTCTGCGCCTATACGTTGCTCGGTTTCTGCATAGCTGATGTTTTCATCATGCTCACCCATTTCTGCCTTGGCAGCAGGAGTGAATATAGGCGCTGGCAACTTGGCTGCCTGTGGCAAACCTGCTGGCAATTGTATGCCGCAGATTGCGCCTGTATCCTGATAATCTTTCCAGCCTGAACCGATGATGTAGCCACGTACCACGGCTTCTACCATGATGGGCTTGAGGCGTTTTGCCACAACTGCACGGCCTTTAACTTGTGCCACTTCATCTGCTGATACGACGGATTCTGGTGCAACACCAGTCAGGTGATTAGGCACGATGTGGCCGAGCTTTTCAAACCAGAAATTCGCCATCTGGTTCAGCACGCGGCCTTTGTCAGGAATGGGCTCATTCATGATGACATCGAATGCGGACAAGCGGTCACTGGTGACGATGAGCAGCTTGTCGTCGCCGACAGCATAATTGTCACGTACCTTGCCACGGCCCAGCAAAGGCAGGGAATGAAGAGTGGAATTGATTTGCGTAGTCATGAGGGATTTCTTTATTTCGTCAGATAGGGTTTACACAGAATTGTTGGTGGCTTGGTAGGTATACCTTGTAGGTTGGGCTACGGGGTATCAGCCCAACACTCGGCGCTTAAATAACGTATACATTTTTTGAGGCCAAGTGTTGGGCTGGTAAGACGTAGCCCAACCTACGAGACTAGCCCAACCTACAAACACCCCAACCACTAACAACAATTTTGTCTAAACCCTGAACTCCCCCACTCCGGCTCACACCGGAATGAGGAAACAAACTTATTTCTTAATTTACAATCTGCGCCAAAGCGCCTTTTTTGTACTGCTCTGCCACTTTTTCCAATGCCATAGGCTTGATCTTGCCTGCCTGGCCTTCGCAGCCGAAGGACAAATAACGTGCCTTGCAGACCAGCTTCGCTGCTTCACGCGCTGGCTTCAAATAATCACGTGGATCAAACTTGGATGGGTTTTCAAACATGTAGCGACGGATCGCGCCTGTCATTGCCAGACGGATGTCGGTGTCGATGTTGATCTTGCGCACACCGTTCTGGATGCCGATGACGATTTCTTCCACTGGCACGCCATAAGTTTCTTTCATGTCGCCACCGAACTGGCGGATTTCATCCAGCAGTTCTTGCGGTACGGAAGAAGAACCGTGCATGACCAGATGTGTATTAGGGATGCGCTGATGGATTTCCTTGATGCGGTCTATCGCCAGGATATCGCCAGTAGGCTTACGAGAGAACTTGTAAGCACCGTGGGAAGTACCGATGGCAATTGCCAGGGCATCGCATTGTGTCTGTTTGACGAAGTCAGCAGCTTGCTGCACGTCGGTCAGCAATTGTTCGCGCGTCATTTTGCCGTCGGCACCGTGGCCGTCTTCCTTGTCGCCCATCATGGTTTCGAGAGAACCGAGCACGCCCAGTTCTGCTTCTACCGTGACGCCGATGGAGTGGGCAAACTTGACCACTTCACGCGATACTTCGACATTGTATTCATAGCTGGCGACGCTCTTGCCGTCTTCTTCCAGCGAACCATCCATCATCACGGACGTGAAACCGGATTTGATCGCAGCCATGCAAACTGCTGGCGACTGGCCGTGGTCCTGGTGCATGACGACGGGGATGTGCGGGTAAGCTTCTACCGCGGCTTCGATCAAATGACGCAAGAATGCTTCGCCAGCATATTTGCGGGCACCGGCAGAGGCTTGCATGATGACAGGTGCACCAACTTCATCGGCGGCCTGCATGATGGCGGTGACTTGCTCCAGGTTGTTGACGTTGAAAGCTGGCAGACCGTAACCGTTTTCGGCGGCGTGGTCCAGCAATTGACGCATGGATACGAGTGGCATAATTAACTCCAGATTGCTTTATAAAAAAATCTTTGTCCCTGCTACGCTTGGTTCTCGCCTACCCTGACAATTTTCATTGCATTGGTGCCGCCGACCTGCCCCATGGGTTCACCCCAGGTGACCACGATCATGTCACCCTTGGTGACGATGTTGTTTTCGAGCAAAACAGTTTCGGCAGACTTCAACACCACTTCCCTGTCATCAGAGTAAGGCAGATTGAAGGTCTGGACATTGCGGTACAACGCTGCCTTGCGCTGGGTAGCGACACTAGGTGTCAGTGCAAACAGCGGCACATCAACACTGTGGCGGCTCATCCACAAGGCAGTAGAACCCGATTCGGTCAGGGCCACGATGGCTTTCACACCCAGGTGGTGCGCTGTGAACAGCGCGCCATAGGCGATGGACTGGTCGATACGGGTAAAGGTCATGTTGAGGAAGTCGGCGTCAAGCTTGTTTTCCTGGAATTTTTCAGCTTCCAGGCAAATCAGCGACATCGCTTCCACGGTTTCTACAGGGTATTTGCCAGATGCGGTTTCTGCCGAAGTCATGACGGCATCAGTGCCATCCAAAACAGCATTGGCCACGTCGGACACTTCAGCGCGGGTAGGCACGGCATTGACGATCATGGATTCCATCATCTGGGTGGCAGTAATCGCCACCTTGTTGGAAGCACGCGCCATCTTGATCATGCGTTTTTGCAATGCTGGTACAGCGGCATTGCCGACTTCTACAGCCAGGTCACCACGGGCGACCATGATGCCGTCGGATGCATCCAGTATCTCTTGCAGCAGCGGGATCGCTTCTGCACGTTCTATCTTGGCGATCATCATGGGTTTGTGGTTGTAAGGCTCACCCGCGATATTCGAGAGTTGCCTTGCCATTTCCATGTCAGTCGCATTTTTTGGGAAAGACACGGCGACATAATCGGCCTGAAAAGACATCGCTGTCTTGATGTCTTCCATGTCCTTGCCGGTCAGTGCCGGTGCTGTCAGGCCACCGCCCTGGCGGTTGATGCCCTTGTTGTTGGACAGCTCGCCACCTATCTTGGTGACGGTATGGATTTCATTGCCTACGACTTTTTCAACGACCAGCACGATGAGACCATCATTGAGCAAAAGCAGGTCACCATTTCTGACATCACGTGGCAGAGCTTTGTAATCAAGGCCAACGCGTTCTTGCGTACCCATGGTGCAGTCTGCATCGAGGATGAACTTGTCGCCGTTTTCCAAGTTGATACGGGAATTTTCAAACTTGCCGATACGGATTTTAGGGCCCTGCAAATCAGCCATGATGGCGATTTCGCGGCCACACTCTGCTGCTGCCTGGCGCACCATGGTGGCCCGGTCTATATGATCCTGCGCCTTGCCATGCGAGAAATTCAACCTCACCACATTCACCCCGGCACTAATCATGCGCTTGAGCGTGGCCAGATCATTCGAAGCTGGGCCTATGGTGGCAACAATCTTGGTGGCACGTGACATCTGGTCTCCTGAAAATTTTTTTATATGTTGATTACATAAAACCTGAAAAACTTATTAAGACCGAAAAGCTCACCACAGAGACACAGAGGGGGCACAGAGGGTCACCGAGAAAACCCACTACTTTGAAAGCTCTCAAGCTTTTCTCTTGCCTTTCTCTGTGCCTCCGTGTATCTGTGGTTAGGGGTTTTAGTCTTGATTTTGAATCAAATTATTTCACAGCGCGTTGCAACAAAATTTCTACTGCCGGCAGGGTTTTGCCTTCCAAAAATTCCAGGAAAGCGCCGCCGCCTGTGGAGATATAGCCTACCTTGTCAGCGATGTTGTACTTGGCAATTGCGGCCAGGGTGTCGCCACCGCCAGCAATCGAGAAGCCTGCTGAATCGGCAATTGCCTGCGCCAGCACTTTTGTGCCGTTGCCGAACTGGTCGAATTCAAATACGCCGACCGGGCCGTTCCAGACTATCGTGCCTGATTTTTTGATTTGTTCTGCCAGCAGGGCTGCTGTCGTCGGGCCTATGTCGAGGATCATGTCGTCATCCTGCACATCTGCCACTGACTTGACGGTTGCTACTGCAGTTGGCGAGAATTCTTTGGCACACACCACATCAGTCGGGATAGGCACCGACGCACCGCGTTTGGCCATCATGGCTATGATGGCCTTGGCTTCTTCCACCAGGTCTGCTTCTGCCAGCGACTTGCCTATCTTCAGGCCAGATGCCAGCATGAAGGTGTTGGCAATGCCGCCACCGACGATGAGCTTATCGACCTTGTCAGCCAGCGATTTCAAAATAGTCAGTTTGCTCGATACCTTGGAACCAGCCACGATAGCCACCAGCGGGCGCGCAGGTTGACCCAGCGCCTTGCCCAATGCATCAAGCTCGGCGGACAACAGCGGGCCAGCACAGGCAACTGGGGCAAACTTGGCGATGCCGTGGGTAGTTGCTTCTGCACGGTGGGCAGTGCCAAAGGCATCATTCACATACACATCGCACAGGGCAGCCATCTTTTGCGCCAGCGCATCGTCGTTTTTCTTTTCGCCCTTGTTGACGCGGCAGTTTTCCAGCAAGACCACCTGGCCTGGTGCTACATCAACACCATCCACCCAGTTTTGCTTCAACTCTACATTCACGCCCAGCAATTCAGACAAGCGCTTGGCAACTGGTGCCAGGGTATCTTCTGCCTTGAATTCCCCCTCAGTCGGGCGACCCAGATGCGAAGTCACCATCACGGCAGCACCTGCCTGCAAAGCCTGCTGTATCGCTGGCACCGAGGCGCGGATACGGGTATCTTCGGTAATATTGCCGTCATCGTCCTGAGGAACGTTCAAATCGGCGCGGATGAAAACACGTTTGCCCTGGAGCTGGTTTGCTGCGATCAGGTCACTGAGTCGGTTGAATTGCATCGTGATATGGAGTTGGCAAGGTTGAAGGGTGGCGCCCCTGTCTAGGCCAGCCATGATGCTGCACATGGCAAAGCCTGACAAAACACGACGCCGGGATATTTCAAGACTTACACAAAGCCGCTATCGCGCCATGTTGCTGCATGGCCGGAACAATCTTGTGTAAGCCTTATGGATAAGTCCATGATTGCAAAAGTCCCCAGCCCGCTATTTTACCAAAGCCCGCTTGCAGACCATACGGTTTTGCACGGGTTTTGCGAGTTTAATGTGGAAATTGGTAGTAAATTGATATTTATTTGATTGAATTACTTCGACTTGGGGATGGTGCGTAGGTTTGATTGGGGATGGATGAGGATTGATGGGTAATCAGTACGGTCGTGCTTTTGTATGATTTTTATCAATTTGCCATGCTAAATGCGTTTATTGGCTTATATACATCAACGGGATGTCCACAGCCGAAGCTGCTACACGCCAGCACAACCGCCGCCCATAGTTACGTCATTCCAGCGTGCTTTTGGCAGGAATCTAGCGGCTTTTGTTGCATGCTGTGACCCTATTAATTTCAGATTCATCGTGATTGTGTATTGGCAGTTTTAATTACGTGTGAAGGTATTTGAAAATCCGAATGCTCGAACACTAGAGATCAGAAATTAGCTCACGCAATAGATTGCCACGAACGCCACTGGATTCCAGCCAAAAGCATGCTGGAATGACCTAGCTAAGGAAACAGTTTTATTATCAATTCAGGCTTCGACATGGGCCGTGAGTATAAGGCGTGGCGCACAGCAAAGCCATAGCCCTCATCCCAGATCACAACCCCAACCGAATATAAGTAAACACCGCCATCCCAAAAAATATCGTCTGCAACATATTCTTGCGCACCAAAAAGAACGCCGTTGCCAGCAAGCCCGCCAGCAGGCGCGGGTTTTGCAAGCCGACTTCGACCTGGCCATTGGTCAACAACAAATCAGGCACAATAATCGCGGCCAGTGCGCAAGCGGGGGCATAGCGCAGGGCTTCCTGCACGCGCTTGGGCAGGTTGATGTGATGCCCCACCAGCCAGAAGCCGCTGCGGGCAATAAAGGTAGCCAGAGTCAGCAGGCCGATGACGAGCCAGATTTCCCAATCGCTCATGCTTGTTCCCCATTGTTCTTGCCAGCGGCTACTTTTTTACCGTCCAGGTATTCTTCCAGCATCATGGCCGTGCCCATGCCCAGCAAGACAGCCAGCAAGAGGCCCAGTTTGTAGGGCATATTCACGGCAAGCAGGGCCACGGTGCCAGCCACGACGACACCGGCAAAAGCGGCGCGGTTGATGATCAGCGGCAGCATGATGCACAGGATGGCCAGTGTGCCAGCAAAGCCCAGGCCCCAGCTGGTGGGCACCTGGCTGCCTAACAGGATACCAATGACCGAGCCGATTTGCCAGGCTGCCCAGTTAGGGAATACCAGGGCCTTGAGGTAGGCCAGCTTGCCTTTTTCCTCGGCAAATTCAGGATAACGCTGCATGAACAGGCCGACAGAGATGTCGCCCGTCAAAAAGCCCAGCCAGGCTCGGGTACGCCAGGGCAGATGTGAAAAATGGGGGGCGAGAATGGCAGAAAATATCAAAAAGCGCAGGTTCACCACCAGGGCAGTGGCGAATATCACCCAGGCTGGGGCATGGGCAGCAATCAGGGGGAGCGAGGCGAGCTGGGCTGATCCGGCAAAGACCAGCAGGGTCATCCCCAGGGCTTGCGGTAATGTCAGACCAGCCTTGATCATGGCGATACCAACCACCAGGCCCCAGGCACCAACGCCAAACCAGGTGGGCCCGCCTACTCTCAAACCTTCCTTGAACGCGGCCTTGTCTGATTCAAATGACATGAGAGTGTAGATGTAGCGGGAAAGTGCATCATTGTAGCTTGGAAACAAAAAGCTTGCCGACGGTGCTGAATTTGTGAGCAGATTGATAAATTCTCAAAGCCTCACAAACCCATACGATTTTAAATTTCATGCAATACATTGCAATTTCGTAGATTGGGCTGCCCGCCCCGCCAATCCATGGTTCGTAGGTTGGGCTACGGGCTATCAGCCCAACACTGGGCCTCTGCAAACGTATACGGTATTTAAGCGCCGAGTGTTGGGCCGGGCCTCGCTAGGCTGGTAAGGCGTAGCCCAACCTACCGAGGCCCGGCCCAACCTACAATTTTGCCGGATCACGCTAAATCCCTGGCTACACAGCATGACCACCCACCAGCACGAATACCCCCAGCCACCCCATAATCCGTTAAAATCCCGTTAGCAATGCTTATTTGGAAGTAATCCAGCGTCGCCAGCATGGCGAGCAAGCTTCCAGCACCATTTTTATTTACGGAGTCTCCATGTCCACCACAGCCAGCACCACCAATAACGTCGTCGAACTGCAAGCCACGGATTTGCCTGCGCACTGCCCTAACCCGGCCATGCCGCTGTGGTCTTCGCACCCGCGTGTCTATCTCGATCTGTCGCATGGCGGCACGGCCACTTGCTCTTACTGCGGCACGCAATACAAGCTGGCAGCAGGCGTAGTACTCAAAGCCCACTAATCCTCTTCCCCCATCATGGCCGCTAAAAAACAGTTGAATGGCAGTGCCGACGAAGTCGAAGCGGCTTTTTATGATGCACTCAGCCGTGCCGATCTCGATGGCATGATGGCCCTGTGGGCCGAGGATGAAGAAATAGTCTGCATACACCCCGGCGCCCCCAGGCTGATAGGCCATGCGGCCATACGCAGTTCATGGGAAGGTATTTTTGAGCGCGGCAGTGTGCAGATACGGCCTTTGCAATTGCATGCCACCCACAATATGCTGACTGCGGTACACAGCATCGTCGAAGAATTCCAGCGCCCCAGCGACGGTAACCAGGACGTACATATCCTGGCCACCAATGTGTATGTCAAGACACCGCGCGGCTGGCGCATCACCATGCACCATGCCTCGGTCGCTTCTGGCAAGCCGCCGCTGGACATGTTCAAGGCCAGCATCCTGCATTAATGAAGCATCAATGAAATACCTTTCCCCTCGCTGGTTACCCGGCGGCCATTTGCAAACCATCTACCCGGCCTTGTTTATCAACAAGCCCGTGACACCGCTGCGGCGTGAACGCTGGACCACGCCGGATAATGATTTCGTCGACATCGATTTTCTCGATGGCGAGCCAGGCAAACCCTTTGTCGTGCTCTTCCATGGTCTCGAAGGTTCCAGCGACAGCCACTATGCGCGTGCCATGATGGCAGCCTTGCGCGAACGCGGCTGGTCAGGGGCGATACCGCATTTTCGGGGATGCTCAGGCGAGCTGAACCAGGCACCGCGCTTTTATCATTCTGGCGATGCGCAGGAAATAGGCTGGATCATAGAACGCCTGTACCAGCAATTCCATCACCAGCATGACGGTGGCAAATTTTATGCAGCGGGCGTCTCGCTGGGCGGCAATGCCCTGCTGCGCTGGCTGGGTGAATCGCAGCACCATGCCGAGATCGTCAATGCAGCTTGCGCCGTCTCGGCCCCGCTTGATCTGGCGCAAGGTGGGGCTTCGTTGTCCAGCGGTTTCAACATGATCTACACCCGCATGTTTTTAAAGACACTGAAACCCAAGTGCCTGCAAAAGCTGGAGCAATTCCCTGGTCTGTTCAATAAAACCGCCATGCTGGAAGCCAAGGACTTGTATGAGTTCGACAATGTCGTCACCGCGCCCCTGCATGGCTATCTCGATACTGATGATTATTGGCACAGGGCCAGCGCCAAGCATATACTGGGGGACATTACCGTACCGACCCTGGTGCTGAATGCCAAAAATGACCCCTTCTTGCCGGGCCAGCATTTGCCCACGCAAGCAGCCAGATGCGTGACGCTGGAATACCCTGATCATGGCGGCCATGTGGGCTTTGCGGCAGGCAGCGTACCAGGTCATTTGAACTGGTTGCCGCAAAAAATACTGAATTTCTTTGAGGCGAATAGCTGATGGATGAGATCGTCAAGGCAGCCATGGCCAAGTGGCCCAATGTACCGCACTGCTATGGCTGGCTGGCGCTGGATGCGCGTGGCAACTGGCGCATGCGCGACGAGCGCAGCCAGACCCTGGACCTGCCTGGCGACATCATCCGCCACCCCACCCTGTTGGCTTTCATCAGCCGCAATTATCTGTGCAATGAAGAAGGTTGCTGGTATTTCCAGAATGGCCCGCAACGTGTGTATGTCGACCTGACAGCCACGCCCTACATCGCCAACACTACCGCAGACGGCAGCTTTGCCCTGCAACACGGGGCACAGGCTTTCACGCCCGAGCTGGCCTTTCTTGACCCACAAGGCAGGCTACAACTCAGCAGCGGCACTACCCTGGCCCAGGTCGATGACCGCGACCTGGCACTCTGCCTGCCCTGGCTGACACTGGACCAGCAAGCCATTAGCGATGAAGCCTTATTGCACTGGCTGGAAGATGCCAGCACACCAGGTGAATTGCAATTACACCCACCGGGCATGCCTGGCTTGCGCCTGGAAGTGCAGCGCTGTGAAGAGGGGCAATTGATGCGGGAATTCGGGTTTGTGGCCAAGCCCAGAGCCGGGGATTGATAGGCCCTAGCTTATCCAGCTTCATGCTCCAAGGGCCACACTGTTCATGCTTATAGTAGCTGTCCGTGCTACTACTTTTTCGTCAAGCCATAACCCAGTTCTGTCAAATTCTTGCAGGCAGGCTCGCCGCTTTGGTAAAGCTTTCGCATCTCGTTTTCTATTCCTATTTTTACAGCGATATCCTGTGGCAAGCAAAAACCAGAGTGGACTTGCTTCCAGAGTATGGTGCGCAGCTTGCCTTCACTATCCTGGCGGGCAAGAATATAGAACTGCAAAGGCGGTTCGCGATCACTCATAGGCATATGCCAGGCGACAGTCAAGGCCGTACCACGCTGGAGTTTGAGGTGACCAATCAGGATTTCATGCAAATCATAATCAACAAAAAAATAACTGTTGATGTCCATGACATTGGGCTGCGTTGATGCAGGATAAGGCGGGCCTTCGCGAATATCATCAATAGATGCACGAAATAAAACGATGGACGTAGGTGCAGGCTGCGGCATGAGGCTGCAGCCTGCAAGCAGGCCAGTGATAATGAAGCAGAACAAAAGCCTGATCATGGATTTCACATACAAATCAAGGTGCAACTGCCAAGCCGCAGTTTGAGATAAGAAACAGGCATTGCGGATTAAACTATTCAGTTTGTGGCAAGTTAGCAGGATGCAATTCTGCACGTTTTTTCAATACTGCTGCAAACACTTGCGCCAGTTCCATTGCATCTTCACCGGCATGGTGGGTATGCGGCAAGCCTTCAAGATTGAGTGCATACTTGATCTTGCCCTTGCGGCTTTCCACCCATTCGCATCCAGTGAGCCCCATCCAATAACTGCGTAAATCCACGCCAGAACCGGTAGATCCAAACGGGCTGCTGCCAACGTAGCGCATGAAATACCAGTGTACAAACATGCCATCCCATACTGCAGGTGCTGCCAGAAATACCGGCCTGCCTATCTTGCGCAAGGAATTGACCCAATCATAAGCTGCGCGTATGGCTTGTGCGGCATCTGGCGCATTGCGGATCAAATGATCCCTGTCCAGCCCTGACACAGCCAGAGCAGCCGGATCAAACTCTTCTGATATAGGTTTGATCTCTGAGTAAAAACTCAGCTCAGGATGCCCCGCCACGGCCATGCCTAAAGAGATCATGCTATACAGGCCAGGGATGGGGCCATCTGCCTCGACATCGACGGCGATAAAGATCTCTGGCAGTTCTTTGATTTTTTCTGTCATGTCTATTACTTTACACAATCTGTTAACTGTTCATGTCACGCATGTTCTGGCTTGGTCTTACCCGCCCTCCACTCAAACATCTCAAACATCCAGGATTACCAAAACTATTGCTGTCGCTTGACCCTCTGGGATTTTACTCGCTTCCATTTGCTGTTGATCCAATGCTCTTCATAGCGATAGTTGTACTTGCCTTCCACCAGGCCATCATCGATTTTCCTGCTCACAGGCACGGGTATGTCACGGACGAGTTGATATATTGTTGAGACATGGTAGCAACAGCCACTTTTCTCATTAGTGATCAGGCGCTGGTGCTGCTTGTCGATTTGAAAGAAACCCAGGCTAGCGAATATCAAATTGGTCATGGGTTCGCTATGCACAAAGCCATCTTGCCAGCTCGACTTTAACAACACATCATAACTGGGACCATTGTAGGAAGATAAATTGCCATTGCGGATGGCGATGTCTTCTTTTCCATCAAAATTGAAGTCCCCGACCAGGATGGTCCCCTGCTCGCCATACACTGCTGGCTGATTGGGCGAAACTGGCGCAGCCTTGTATACGCTCAGGTAAATATTATTCATGGGGATCACCTGCAAAGGCGTGGCTTGCCCTTTTTTGCTGATGTACACCACGCCAGCTTCTTCGCAAGTGACACTGTCATCTTTTTTATCTGCATCGCACTTATTGAGCATGCGTATGCTGAAGTCATACCTGGTCGACACTTTGTGCAAGTCAAAGCGCCAGCCTTCTTCTGCAGGTTGATCCGGCTGTTGCAATAAGGGCTTCAAGGCCGCCAGCAAATCCAGGCGCTTGCGATAAACCTCAGCCAGACAAGCTTCACGTCCTTCGTTTTTTTCTTCACAGGTGCTGCGGTTGTCAGGCAGATTAGAATCAGCAGCAATCCACTCATGCTGCATCCTGCTGACGGCAGCGCGGTCTTTGGCCAGTTTCAGCAATTCCCCGTACTGCACACCGAGCTGCTCATCCAGGGCGGATAAAGCTGGGTCTGCACAGATGGTTTTTTCCACGGCAGTGGCTGCCCTGTCGCAATCAAAACTGGCGGCAGTGGCGGACAGGGTGATGCTGGTGCAGGCGAGGATAGCGCTCGCGAAAAGAAATTTAATACGGAGAACTGGCATAGTTAATGAACTCTCTGGCATGTCTACAACTGCAGGCTCAGTGCAGCTTTTTCCATATCTCTTGAATGATGACCATGGAAATGTCATCAGGATGGCGGCTGCCATCCTTGTCCTTTGCCATACACGAATCCGTCAGAGCCACATTGCCGCGCCACAGGCCGGTGTCATTGCGTATGCCCGTGCCCCAACCCATATGAAACTGGATCAGGTTTTCATACTTTGCATCCTTGACGCGCTGCTTGCTGGCATCATCAAGCTTGGCCAATATCTGCGTGGCAGCCTGCTCACAAGTGGTTGGCCAGGTATCGGCATCTGGATAGCGTTTGCAATTCTTGTCGTAACCATTCTTGCCTGGCGTGGCGCAGGTGGAAGTCGCCGGGCTGGCGTGACTGGTGCTGGCAGCATTAGCTGACGGCACCGCCGCATCTTGCGCCCATGCCGTACCGGCACAGGCTGCCATGACCGTTGTGATGGCCAGGCAAATGCCGGATAAAGTATTTTTCATTTTTTGTCTCTCTTATTTTCATATCAAACAAGCATCATACATGAAGCAAAACTTGCTGCTCATTATCTGAAAATTATTCTTCCACCCAGGGGCCATCGTCCCACCAGCCCTGGGCCAGGATGGTGGCGACGTCGTAGCTGCTATCATCGTTTTCCTCATACATAGGCAAACCCAAATTTGATGCCAGCTCCAAATTATACGATTTGAATGCCGCCTTCAATTCTTGCGGAATCTTTTGAGGATAGACCCAAAAGCAAACCAACTGATCTGCTTCATCAATCGCCAATAACTGGCGTGCCACCACCCTGCCCTCGGCATCACGGGCATACAAGACTTGCTTATTGGCATCGAGCAGGCAGGCGACAGTAGAATAATCACACAAGCCACCTATTCCAAGGCAGGTTCCCGCATAGCTACCCATCATCAACACTTCAAAGGGATCATGCTCAAACGCCAGCGTCAACTCGGCTTGTCCTATATGTACTTTGCGTAGCAGACCAGTCTGCCATATAGCCTGTTGAACACCTGGGTGTTTGGCATACCAGGCTCGATTGAGTGGATGCTGGATATAAGCCAGAGTATTGCCATTCCTGGCATTGATCAAAAATCGTCGCAGGCTTTGACGGTTACGCCCTGAAAAATGATTCATGCCTGCCAGTAAACGCAGGGCATGTCTGGCAGAAGCAGAAGCATCACGTAATTGGAAAGAGCCATCCATTTCTATCCAAAGTGCCGCTTCTATCGCGCGCAAGTGTAAGGCGGGTAATCGCGACAGAGCGAGTTTGCAATGCCTTGCTATTTGTTGTGGTGATAAATTCAAGTCTCCCGCCAGGTATTCACGCAGGCGACGCGGCAAAGGGCTATCCAGACCTGAGGCTGCACACAACTCCAGCAAACGCTGGCAAGCAGTTTGCGACGGCATTGACTGCCAGTCCAGCGTAAACCATTCAGTATTCAACTGTCTTCTCATGAAGAGCTGGCGACACTCAAAATGCAAACTCCCCAGCAAACAAGCAGTTTTAAAGAACCTGGCAGGCGTTGCTAAAAATGAGGTACGTAACAAAGACGGTGTCGCATTGGCAAGACTGTAGATACCATAAGTCAGTAAATTGACGTTATCTTCTCGGCGGCAGGCGCGTTCAAATTGCCGCCAGACGCGATCATCTAGTGCAAGAATTTCATGTCTTTTGTCTTCCGGCCAAGTCTCGATGATATTCACAAGACTATGTCCATAATCGATTTCAATGGAAAACGGCGGCAGACATAATCTATGCATCAGCGGCAAAAAATCATGCACCGCTTTTGGCAAGGTCAGTGCATTGCTCCATCCGCCGACAAACCAGCTCCATATCCGGGCGAGTTTATCTTGTCTCTCAGCAGTGAGGTTTATCAGCACATCATGGCAAAAAGAAAACAACTTCAAATAGACTTGCCACTTTGCCTGTAATTTTTCTTTCTCATCCTCATCAATAAATTTGTAGAAAATATTGAGCCAGGTCTCCGCAGCCTGCTGGCTAAATTTCTCCCAGCGAGTTTCACGCAATAGCTGAGCAAGACCAGGCAATTCGGCGCAATAATCCCATAAGAATACCCAAGATTTAATACCCGCAGCATCGCAAGCTCTTACTATTGCTTCTACAGGTACATCCTGGCAGTCATGTTTGGCGGTCAGCACATAGTCGCGCAATTCGCCAATATCACTAGACTCGTAGAGCAGGCAACCAATGAGACTATATTCCACACTCACTTGCCTGCCCAGGTTACGCAGAATATTGCGCAGGTAAAACTCAAAGCGCACATCATCTGCCGACAATCCATGCAAGCGCATGAGCTGCTCAACACTCATCTGCTGATCTGACAATTTTCCCTGCAGTTCACGCATCAGCACACGCAGGAAGATACTCTGGCGGATGGCAGGCAATAGTTGCGCCAGTTCTGCGGCATGGCATTGGTTAGGATTTAGTGCACACAGGCGTGCCAGCAAACCCAGGTTTTCTGAGCGACAGACATCATCTGCCTGCATGCCGCAATGCCTGTGCCATATCTGCAACCAAGCCAGTTGCTGTTCTGCGCTACAGGCACGCAATTGCCACAGGAAGTAGCGGCGAAAGCCATCCGGGAAAACCGGCAAGGCTTGCGCCGTCGTTTGCCAGTGGCGGAAAAACAGTGAGACAGTGGTCGGTGGCAACGCATCTGCTGCCAGCGCAATGAGCTGCCCTTGCGCATCCAGCGCAGGCAAGGCAGCAAAATCATGGCGAGCAAAAAAAGCATCGAGCAAGCGTTGGTCCGCCAGCCAGGCACACAAGTCCAAGGCAGGCAATGCAGGCTTGGGCGGCTGGTATTTGGTGCCACGAAATGCACGGGGGTGGGCCGCCGTGGCGATTGGTTTTTTAATTGCTGCAACTTGCGGCATGACTGGCGTCGTGCTGTTGCCAGGATCAGGCAGAGTCGCCCAAAATACCCTCCAAAAGGCTGGCCAGACACTGGCAAGATCTATGGCCTTTTGCAGGCTATGCCAGTCAGCCGCCAAGCTGGCAACCCGAGGGAACAGCCTGCTATCAAGTTCAGCCAGATTCACCTGACGCAAGCCTGGCTGCAAGACGCCATCGATATCATCACCTAGCAAGGCAATGATATGCCCTGGCTGGCGCAAGAGGCTGATTAAAATAGATTTGATGACAGGCGCTTTAGATGGCGCTGTCCTGGCTTTGACTGGGTGAGCTGATGGCATGTAAATAAAAAATGAAAATTCCTGGGGCAGAGCAATGACCAGCAAGCATCAACGCGCAATGCGCAATGCGCATGAGCTAGCATGGTCATGTCTTGCATATCCATTGAAACCATTTCATCTTATTGTGTCATCCACTGCATGGCACTACTTAGTAGGAGCGGCTTTAGCCGCGAATTCTTGCAGTATAAGCCGTGCGCTTCACTTGAGTTGATGCACGGGTTTTCGCGGCTAAAGCCGCTCCTACAGAGGATGCGCAAATTCTATGACTGAATAAGATCAGGGAATTGGTTTCAAGATTTCATTTTTTATTTCACATGCTTTTATTCTTTTTTATCGAGGAGGAAAGTTGGTGCCAGCAAATCTGTTCCGGCAAGTGCTCATTATAAATTAATCGGCAGCAGATTGTTCACCATCTTTTTTTAACTTCTCAGTTGCCACTTGTCGCCAATTCGTTTCAGGATGCAAACCAATTGCCTTGATCAAGCTAAAGTAAGCACTAATAATTTCTTGAGGCGGTTCATACTTGCTACCATCCCATTCCTGGGCACCACACTTGAAACAAATCTGTAAAGTGCTCAATAATTCATCTTGAGCATAAAACCTGATCGTATGATGCGGCTCAAAAATACACGCAGCAATCAGGTACCGCGTTCTGGCTGGTACAGCATTAACAAAGCGCTTAAATTTGACTGTCTCTTGCTGAGTCAATATCACGGTTTGATAAGTAAGCTGTTCCTGCGGCAGAAATACATAATTCTTGCGATCAAAAAAATCATATTTATCAGAATGTTCAGTCACGACTATTTTATCTGCCGTTTCAATTGCCTTGATCAACTCACGTTTATAGGCCGCGCCCTCACCAGATAATTTACCAGCCTGTGCCGAGACGGCAAACAAGCTGACACATACGAAAACAACTATTCTGAACATGTAATATCTCTGCATAAAATTCCTTGAATTATCACTTTTAAGCATTCTAAACCATCGCCCCAACCGGATGCCATCGCTTACCAACCTGAACAATATAATCAAGACTTTTTCTTCAGCAATTCTTCCCATTCTCTTTCGGGGCTTAAACCTATGGACTTGACGAAGCTGGAGAAACTCTCAATGATCGAAGATGGTGGTCTATGCTTGGTCGCGTCCCACTGTTGCTGACCACACGCAAAGCAAATATCGAGCTTGCTTGCCAGCTTGCCTTGCACATAAAAATACACCGTATGATGCGGATCAAAAAGACAGCCAGAGAATGATTGTTGCGTTTCGTCAGGCGTAGCTTCGACAATAGCAATGAAATTATCACGGTGGCGCTGACTCAATGTCACCGTTCTGTAAACTCTTTCCTTTTGGGGGATAGATCGCCCAGCCACGACGAAATCCAGTTCTGAGGAATGCTCGGTCACGACGATCTTGCTGGCTTGCCGGATGGCCTGGAGTAAATCAGCCTTGTAGGCTGCCCCTTGTGCGGTATCTTTCTTTTTAAAAAAACAGGACGTGAGCAGGCTGCAAGCCAGCAGTAATAAAAATCCTTGAAAGATTTTTCTGCTTAATAGAATTCGCTGCGCCATAAATCAACGCCGCTTCTTCTCTTCCGCCAATTGCTCCTTATGCTTTTCTTTCCATTCACGTTCGCGGGCGTCGATGACGGAGAGTTCAAAATACTGGGCATCTTTTTCGCGGCGGGCGATGTCCAGTTGTTGCAGGGCGGCGGCCAGGTTGCCTTCTATGCCATAGGCTTCGGCCAGGGCGACGTGCTGGGCGGCTTGCTTGCCCTGGGCGGCGTAGACCTTGGCCAGCAGGTTGTATAACTGTGCCTCTTGTCGGTACAGGACGATCTGGTCGCGTAAAAAGACGGCGGCTTTTTCTTCCTTGCTGTCGGCCAGCAGGGCTTCTGCATATTGCAGGGCGACGCCGCGTGAGAGGGGCAGATCACGCATGGCTTTGTCAGCCTCTTTGACGGCGGCGTCAGTCTGTTTGTCACCGATCAGGATGGCGATCGACAAATCAACATACATATTGCTGTAACTGAGCAGGCTTTTATAAGCGGGGGTCTGTTCCAGCAGTTTGCGCGATTGTTCGAGCAACTTACGGGCGCTGGTAAAATCCAGGCGTTTATAGGCGACAAAGGCCTGGCCGTATTTGGCGGTGATCTGGTCTTCGAGTTTGCCGGATTTGACCTGGGTATCAAAAAAAGTGCTGGCATCCATCAAGCCCTGGATGGTGCTGTCTTGCAAGACCCTGACCCTGGCCTTGGTGAGTAAAAATTCCAGGCTGTCGGCATGCTGGCGATAGCGCTGATCTACCAGGCGCGACTGGATGTCGGCTATCCTTTCACTGGTCAAGGGATGGCTGCGCAAATACGGCGGCAGGTTGTCGTTATAGTTACGCGTGGCGTTTTGCAGGCGGCCAAAAAAACTCACCATGCCGGATGGGTCAAAACCAGATTCACGCAAGATCTGGAAACCGACACGGTCAGCCTCGCGCTCGGCGTCGCGGCCAAAGTTCAATTGCTTTTGTATTGCCAGGCCTTGCCCGCCAGTGACCAGGGCCATGGCGGCATCAGGGCTGCTACGGGCTGCCAACACGGCAAGGGCCAGTGCCGCCAGGGGGATCAGGGCATCGTTTCTCTGGCTGGTCAGCATGCGTGCAATATGGCGCTGGGCAACGTGGCCTATCTCATGGCCCATGACGGAGGCCAGCTCGGACTCAGATTGCGCCGCCAAAATCAGGCCGGAATGAAAACCGATAAAACCGCCCGGAAAAGCAAAGGCATTCAGCACCGGGTCGCGTACGGCAAAAAACTCAAAATTGAAATTGGTTTCGCCCCGGGCATCCTGGCGGTTTTCCAGCATTTTGTTGCCCAGGCGGTTCAGATATTCGCTGACGGGGGCGTCGTCCATGAAGTCAGGGTCGCGCCTGACCACGCTCATGATTTGCTCGCCGAGCTTGCGTTCTGCCAGAGGCGACAAATCTTCACGCGAGGTATCGCCCAGCGTAGGCAGGTTTTGCGCCTGGACTAGTGCGGGTGACAGGCTGGCACTCCCCAGAGTGACTGCCAGCAAGACAGCCAGACGGAGTATGGGCAGGCGAAAAGCGCGTCGCAGCGGTTTCTCAATGCTATGATAGTCGGACTGTGATTCTGACTGTAACTCAGACTGTAATTCAGACAATAATTTGGACACTCAGAGCTTCCTTCTCTTCAGGACTTAGGTAAAACCACTTTGCTGCCAGCAAATGTCGCGTGAAAACGATTTTACCTAAACCTGTATTTCGATATTCTTTTCTTTTTACACAAAAATGAGCGCAGATACAAGCAAACCAGAACTGACCCATTTTGACGCCACTGGCCAAGCTCATATGGTGGATGTAGGCAATAAAAACAATAGCCACCGCATCGCCGTCGCCCGCGGCCATATCCGCATGCAGGCCGCTACACTGGACCTGATCCAGCAAGGCAACGCAAAAAAAGGCGATGTCATCGGCATAGCCCGCATCGCCGCCATCATGGCAGCCAAGCGCACCAGCGACCTGATCCCGCTATGCCACCCGCTGGCCCTGACCCGTGTTGCTGTTGATTTTAGCATTGATGCAAGTAACAACACTGTTACATGCCAGGCGCAGGTAGAAACAGTGGGTAAAACCGGCGTGGAAATGGAGGCCCTGACTGCCGTGCAAGTTGGCCTGCTGACAATTTATGACATGTGTAAAGCTGCCGACCGCGGCATGGTGATGACTGATATCCGCGTCATGGAAAAACACGGCGGCAAGTCCGGTGACTGGGTGGCGGATATCGATCAATAATGAGTAAGCCAGCTACTTTACTGGCCATAGACGTGGCCTATGCCGACAATGGCACCGCTGATGCTGCCATCGATAGTGACAACAGTCACGCCTATGCCGCCGGTGTGGTGTTCCATGAATGGAGCGATAACAAGCCTGAGAAAACCTGCATCAGCCATATCAGCGATGTGGCCGGGTATGTACCGGGCGAATTCTACAAGCGTGAGCTGCCCTGCATATTGCAGTTGCTGGCAGAACATGAGGTGCAGCCAGACTGCATCATTATCGATGGCTATGTCTACCTGGATGGCAGCAGCCAGCCCGGCCTGGGCTGGCACCTGTATCAGGCGCTGGGCGGCAAGGTCGCCATCATCGGTGTGGCCAAGTCTTCTTTCTCAGCCATAGATGCATCCTTTGGCATATGCCGGGGTGATAGCATCAAGCCGCTATACATCACCAGCATAGGCATGGACCAGTCTACCGCACTGGCCAATATCGCTGCCATGCATGGCAGCTTCCGCATACCGACTTTGCTGAAACTGGTGGATCAGCTTTGCCGTGAGGCGGGGGGTAAGCCTGCGGACAGTATCTGAAACCCTGGCCTGGACATGGTAGATGAACCTGTATCGCCAAGAAAACAGCAACAGGAGATAAGCAGGATGAAATCCAGTATTTTCTTATTGTCTTGCCCCACCTGCGGAGAAACCGCCTGCTCTGGAAGCCACAAGGCCCTGACCGCCTTGTGCGGCCTGCCTGTGTGGTGCAAGAACTGCCATCGCAGCCTCAACTGTCACTGGCATATTGCTAATGTTTTTGGGGTGCTCACGGCAAACAGCCTGTTTGCTTCGGCTTTTTTCTGGATTATTTCTTATAAACCCCTGGCTTTGACTTTGCTATTGCTGCCCTTGCTTGCAGCTATACCACTAGTCTTGCGTGTCAGGTTTTATGAAAGAAAAAGGAAGCGTTTTTTTTGAAGTGAGTGAACATGCCGTAGCCCGTAGGGTGCCTTACAACGCACCATATCCCCCTCTTGCGAGATGGTGGATGAGATAAGCAAAAAAGCGGTACGTTGCAAAGCACCCTACAAGACGGCATCCGGTAGGGTGCAGGCTATATCAAGGTGCGTCCCTAGGCGGCATGGTCTCAAAGACAGTCTGGTAACGCGGGTCTTGCTTGCCCTTGGCTTGCCAGTAATCATAATATTCTGGATAAGAAATAGGGTGCAGGCGTTGCAGGGTCAGCAAGGTGTATGCGGCTTTTTTAGGCTGGCCATTGAGTACATAAACCTCGGCCAGGCGGTTGAGGATGTGGACAAAGCCAAAGCGCTTGCTCCAGGTTTCCATGTAGGCGATTTCTTCGGCTGACATGCCTTCATGCGGCTCTATATGGGTCAGTTTGAAGTAGTCAAAGAATTGTGGAAACAAGGTAAAAGCTGGCTTGCGAAGAAATTGCTCTTGCGACTTGAAGCCCTGGGTGACATAGCGCAAGGCTTTGAATCCACCCACTACGCGCTGGTAATCGAGTATCACACCGGCGATGACCGCACTGGCTAGCGCCAGGCTGGCCAATACCATGCCGGGCCTGGCCACGCTGCCTTGCGCAGGCCAGCGCATTTGATGCACCAGGCCCATGAGCACGCCTACTGGTAACAAGACAAAGGCATACCAGAGCGGGAACTCGACCATGCTGTGCACACCGACGGCAAAGAAGCACAGGCTGCAAAATTGCAACGCCATGCTCTTGGCGGGTTTGATGCAGGTCTGGTAAAACCACCAGCACAAACCGCCCATGATGAGCAGGCACGCAGGCCAGCCCAGTTCGGCAGCCAGGTTCAAGGGTAAATTATGCGCATGTTCGGCATAGGTGCTGGAGGTAAAATTGGCGCCTATGCTGACCTGGCCAGCACCGTAACCAAACCAGCCTACCCCCAGCCAGGGATGATCCGCCGCCAATTGCCAGGCAACTTGCCACAGACCAGTACGCTCGGAACGACCACCAACGTGCTCAGCCACGGAAGACGCTGAAAAGCCTATGGCCTGGCTGATCTGTGGCAAGCAGAAAACCAGCAGTGCATACAGCAGCACCAGCCCCGCCATCACCACGATGCCAGTGCGCCTGGCCGCGCCCAGCTTGCCAGCAGTATAGGCAAAAAACAGTGGTACCAGAATCCAGCCTATGCGTGATTGCGTCAGCACCGTACCCCACAAGATCAGGGCTGCCAGCACGATGGCGATATAGGCCGGGAGTTTTGCCGTGCGATAAAAATACCAGAGACCGGCCAGCGCAAAGAAATACAGCAAGGCCAGTTGATTCGGTTGCGCCACATTGGCAAAGGGACGCAGGGATGCCCGTAAATCTTTGGCCATGTACATCACCAGCGGCGTCGCGTCCAGGCCCAGTATCTGTATATGCTGGAACACCAGCGACACGACAGCAGCCACTATATGCGCCAGGGCGATGGCGGCAACGGCCATGTCGACCCTGCTGGCGTCAAGCGCAATGCTGCTACCAAACACAATGGCCAGGGCAAACAGCAAGAGGTAGAACACCGGAAAGGCAATCTCGGCAACTGGTTGTATCATGCCCAGCATGAGCTGCAGGCCTATCAGGAGCACGATACCCAGGGGCAAAGCCAGCAAGGCGGGATAACGCAGATACACAGGCGTAGGCCGGATCACAAAATACGCCATGGCCCCAAGCAAGCCTATGCAACTGATCAGGTCATGGTAAAAAGTTCTGTAGGGATGGATATGATAAGCATGTGCGTAGCTGAAAAAAATCGCTACTGCAAAAATGATCAAGGCCAGCCGGCCTTCCTTTGCTGATGCCATTCGGGGTACATTTCAATAAAATGGCCTGGGCTGCACATGGGTGGCAATCCAGGCCGGGTAAAAATTATGTCTTCAAATTACATTTTGAGATGGAGTGGCATGATGCCCAGATAGGCTGCCGTTTTCGCATCTATCACTGCCGGGAAGGTGGATACCCTGATCCTGATGGGTTGGTATTTGCATTTTTTTTCATCGCAATCATGCGACTTGAGCCAGGCTTGTATGTCGGCTTTTTGATCTTCATTGTCTTTTTCAAGGGCATCAAAATCCTGGGCGTTCTCCAGTATTTCCTTGCTCATGTCGGCATAGGGAATATGCAGTTGCGGCATATAGCCCTTGCTGCCGCCTACGGATTCTATAGCACGGGCCATGCTGAGATCAGCCGGGTCAGTTGGCTCAAAGGTGCCGACCAGCTTGGGGCCCCACAATGGCAGCGTGGCCTTGCCCTTCTCCAGGTTGCCATCGGTAATTTCAGAAGCCTGCACCACTTGAAAGCTCTTGCCGAGCGCAGCAACATAAGCCGGACGTGCCTCCAGCAAAGTGCTGACACCATAGACAAAGGCATACACTTGCAATACCACGATCACCAGCAAATCCAATACCAGCCACTTCTTTTTGGTATTGAACACGACCAGGGTCAGGGCCGGGCCCAATATCACATCAATGCCAACAATCAGGAAGAAAATTTCATAACCACCTATGGCAGAAAGCATAGGCGTCGGATACCACATGAACCAGCACAGCATCAGCAAGGTAAAACCAACGACCAAACTGATTAAAAAATGCGTACCACTGGCACGATAACGGGACATGGAAGTTTTCATAGCTTGGAAATAATTGAAAGAAGAAACAAACGACCAGATCTGGTTTAGTCATATCATGAAATGCTGACCAAATATGCCACAGCGCTGCCATTGAGCCAACATTAATGACGAGACTATCCTTGGACATCCAACAAAAGCCGACATATTTTAAAGAGCTTTAGTGGGAGGATCAAGGAGTGATAAGCTTTTTTACAAGTCTATCTGCCCTTACCTGAGTACAGTAGCACAAGTTGGCTGCCATCTGTCCCGCAATATCGCCAGGACAAGATGCCTGCCAGACAGGGGTACTTTGTTTTAAAATCAATACTTTTCCAGAGATGGCAGCTTTTTTACTGACTAAGTTGTCGTCTGCGTTGTTGCTAATAATATTACCCACATTGATTGAAACCCAGCCATGAATAAACAAGAACAAGCAAACACGTCCAGGCTCAACAAGTCGCTGTGGCTATTGTTATTGCTACCCACTTGCGCAGCCGCAGCGTACGCTGCCTTTTATCTGGGTAGCAAAAGCATGGAAGGCATGGCTTACCTGGCAGCGCAACTTGTCATCTATGCAGTTGTTGGTGCAGGTATATTTTACAGCCTGTTCCTACGCAAGCGTGGTGGCATTTATTACGTCACTGTCTTGCTGGCCTTATATGTTTCCATGTTCATGGCTGGCAAGATCAGTGTGGATCAGCAGAAAGTGCAAGCCAATATCGCCATGCAGTCTGCCAAGGAGGAAATACAGCGCCTGACCACGACTATACAAAAAAACAATGAAAGCCAAGACGGCAATGTGCTGTCCCAGGTCGTGGAAACCGGCCCTGCAACCACTTCCAAGGCCAGCGGCCAGTTTGGGGAGATGGAAAAGTTCATGAAAGATTTCATGAATAGCGCCGCAGCCTACAAAAATGCCTACTTGCATGAACTGAATGCAGCCAACTGGGACCATGTCATGGATTTCAAACGCATAAAGAATGACAAGGATATGCAGGAGAGTAAAGCCATAGTGGAAAAAGCCAAATCCATCATCAGCAAATTCGAAGCCAATACAGATAGTTTGTTTGACAGCGGCAGGGCAAAAATCAACTCCCTGGCTTTGGATGATGATACAAAGAAAAACATGCTTGATGGCTTTAACCGCGGCGGACAAAGTTCTCGTGCCCTGATCATGCAAAACTGGCAGATGGAAAGAAAAGCCGTGCAAGAAATTGAAAACATGCTCGCCCTGCTGGCAGATAAAAAGAAATGGACTTTGCAGGGCGAACAACTCATGTTCCGCGACGAAGCCACATTGACACAATTTAATCGCCATCAACAAAAGGTACAAGAAATCCTCAAAGAACAGCAAGACATGCAGCAGCGCCATATCAAGAAGAACAGCATGGAAATGGATAAGTTGAACAATAATTTCCAAAAGTGAGTGTCATGCGTCCATGGCATAGAAATACCAGCCAGGGCTGCACAAAGCATGAAATTTAACCTCGACGATGAAAGAACGATGCCAGCAGGCTGGTTGAGGGTGGACTGGTCCGTACCAGCCATAGCCTTGCTGGAAGCAGGTGGAGTGAGCCACATCAGCCTCGGCCATGATCTTGGCGACGATGAGCACGGCAGCGGCGATGATGTCGTGCCATGGATAGAAGAAGCGGTCGTGACCAGCGGTTTTACACCACCAGAGATGCGTGTGCACTCAGCCAATTCTTCGGCTAGGCAAAAAATGGAAGCGGGCATACAGAGTATCTTGTGCCATCAGAAAAAACTTCAAGGCAAGACAAAAAGACCAAGCAAGACAATTGCAGCCAGCGCCAGGCAGGCGCTATATTTTACAAACCAGATTTCTGATTTTGCAGCGGCACGGGCGGCGGACTCCGGTGTTGCATAGTGTCGCCTGGTTCTCATTACCAGCAATTCATCGCTGCTCAATATCCGCATCTGCCCAGCCAGCACCGGCAGTATAAAGATGATCTTGGTCCCCAGAACCTTGACGCGCAAGTGCCAGAATATCTCGCTATCCTTGTCTTCAAGTGTGCCACTGCCAGGCAAGTCGGCGGGCAGACTCAGTGTGAATTTCATGTCGCTGGCAGCATGTGCCAAGCGTCTTTCAGTCAATTCTCGCCACCACAAAGTCGTACTCTTTGCGTCTTCGCCACTACCCATTTTATGGATGCATTCCACTTCAAGATGAATAGCATAGTCGGTCGCGGCCGTGTTCATGTTTTTCCACTGGCCATCCATGAAATGCAAAGTAGCAGACACATCACGGCAGCCTGCATGCAAGGGTGGCTGTATATGCAAAGCCAGGTCACCCAAGCGCTTGCGCAAATGTATCATGCGCAAACCCAGTACCAAGAGCAAAACCCCAGGCAAGGGCGAGAATATGGCTCTATAGTGGGTCCAGCCACTTGCATTGCTGAACAATGTCAATTCACGCCATGAAAAAAACAGACTCACCGCTAGCCAGCATACCGATACCAGAGTGAGTAAAATATTTGTGTCGGATTCGGGATGCAAGAAAACGTATGCTGGCTGAACCTGTCCCCGTCCCTGTTCCATAGCCTTGCATGACGGGTACTCTTTAGCAGAATGGCACTTCACAGACACCCCAGCGCATTGGCCGCCTGTGCCTGCTTGAAGTAGCGCGCATAGCCACAGGCATCTTCGCCATACAGGTCTTTTTTGCCGCGTTCAGCACCGGCTTGCAGCAAAAAAGCAATCGCTGGCAACTGATTGTATTGGGCGGCAAGCATCAGCGGTGTTGAGCCGCGGGCACCAGCAAAGGCGTCATCAATTGCCAGGCCACGTTCATGCAGATAGCGCATGCTTTTGATTGCACCGCGGTAGCTGGCATAGTGCATCGGCGTCCACACTTTGTTGCTGGGCTTTTTCAAGTCGGCGCCTGCCTCTGCCAGGGCTTGCACTATGTTCACCGCATCATTGCCTATGGCTGCAAACAAGGCACTGCGTCCGCCATTACCCTCTGCATCGAGAGGCGTCGCCAGATCGACTTGCGCGCCTTGCTGCAACAGGTAGCGTACTTTCTCCAGATTGTTTTCTTCTGCCGCTTGCATGAGCAGGCTATGGCCTTCACCATCCCTGCCATTGACATCGGCACCAGCCTTGATCCTGGCCTGCAGTTGCGCCAGGTTCTCTATTCTTGCCGGGCCTGCCAGGCTTGCTGGCATGCTGCTGTTCTGCGTGGCCGGAGTGTTATCACTGATGCCTGCTAAATCATCAAACAGTATCAGGTAAGCACCTAGCGCCAGCATGCCAAAGACGATGACATAGACCCACAGGCTGTTACGGCTTGGTTTGCCTGGCTGCGCCGTTGCCGTGGGTAAGTCATAGATGCTGCGCTCTTCCGTATTTACCATCAAGTCGCTGAGTTTCTTTTGCTGCCCCAGCCCCGTACCTGCCTGCACAGGCAGGATAAACTCAAGGTCAGCGCCCAATACCTTGAGCTGCAATTTCCAGATGACTTCCACATCTTTGTGACCTTGCAAGCCGCTCGCCGGAAACCCTGGGGGCAGGCTGATTTTCAGATCCACACTCTGCGTACCGTGCAAGACTTGTACGGCTTTCAATTCTTGTGACCACAGGGTCTTGCTGCTGGTGTCTTCACCACGGCGGTCTTCATGTACGCATAGCACTTCTGCCTTCAAAGGATAATGTGTCACTGCCCTCTGCATGCGCTGCCCCAAGGGGAGTTTGAAGCGCAGACGCAGCAACATATCCTCGATGCCGGTGTGCGGCTGTTGGGCCATGAACAGGCTGGCCTCACCCAGGCGCCAGCGCACATAGCCCATGCGGAAAGACAGCCACAGCAACAGTACCCCGATCAGCGGAAACAGCAGCACCAAAAAGCGCATATTGCTACCGCCACCTGATACCGACAGGATGGACATGGGGAAGGACAGTAAATTCCAGACGAGTGCAAATAAGCCTATCACCACCGCCCCACTCCTGGCGGGCTGTAACTCCAGCTTATTCGACTGGACCTGGCCTGGCCTGAGCGATGACCCTGAGGCTGCGGCATCCATCTCATCTTCGTCATGCCTGAACCACATGGCCCAGAGCACCCACAAGCCGCCCAGGCTGACCAAGGGAAACAGGGTAGCAAAAGGGATCAGGAAGAGCATGCGCTTGTAGCGTATTTGCCGGTCATAGACGGCATAGGCTGGCTCTTGTGGGTCCAGCCAGAGGGTGACGTTTTGATCCTGGCTGCGCGCCGCCAGCAGTTGGGCGTGGATGTCGTGTTGATAACTGCCTATATTATCGTGACTGTCACCACCAATGTTGATGCGTGCGCTGCGATAGGTTTTCCCCTGGTACTGATATTCAAATTCAGCCAGGACTTGCCAGCTGGTGGATTCGTCATTATGTTCGCGCAACTCCAGCTTGTTGATATGCGCCTGCACCGCCACCAGATCCTTAGCCCGCCACCAGCCCTGCAACTGCTTGGCCATGGGGAGCACACCCCCTGCCCAGCCGCCGGCGCCAAACAAGACTGCAAACACCAGCGCGATCAGACTGGCCCCTAACTTTGATCCTATTTTTTTTGTTTTTATCATGGCTGCAATGTAGCAAAGCAGGTACTGCAGTGCAAGATACGAAAATAGGTATGAGGGTCGCTTGCAACAAACAGGGAAACAAACAGGGGTTTTCTTAACGCTGTCATCGCGCTGTCATGTCACGGTGTCACTATGGTATCTTGCCGCAAAAAAAACCAGCGAAACCGCTGGTTTTTTATTGCCAAATTATTTACTGTATTCCTTTGATAGCTGTCAAATACGCTGGATTAGTGCGCATCTTGGCGATCGCCGCCCACAAGCCATCCACCTGGGCAGCATTGGCATCATGGTATTTTTTATTGAAGGCCATGAAATAATAGGCTTCGGTAAATGGCGTGGGCAAGGCCTCTATCTTGCCCGCGAACTCTGGCTCTTCCATGCGCAGCTTGCCTTCATGCTCAAAGCCAATGACCAGCTCACCCTGGCCTGCCACCATCTTCAAGAGATTTTTTTGAAAGGTTGCAGTCTCATCATTGAAAGGCACTTTCAAGGCCTTGAGTTTTTCTGTGAACACGGAATTACCCTTGGCAAACAAGACGCCTTGCTTGACTTCAGAAAAGCTGCTGCCATTCCAGTCTGCCTTGCTGCCTTTGACGCGATAGACCACAGAACGCGCCGCCCCCACTGCCTTGCCGGTATCCACCTCGCCCGGCTTTTTCATGGGGAAGGCGGCATATTCCTGGTTCGCAGCCGTAAAGCCCATGGCAGCGCCAGAATGAATCGTACCAGCCTTGATCTCTTCAGCACACTTGGTCGGCAACATAGGCTGGAACTTGACTTGCAAACCCTGCTGTTCAGCCGCCATGCGTATCAGCACTTGGACTGTCCCCTCCTTGTTCGGGAACAGGAAAGGCGGCGACGCCGTATTGCCTAAGCAAATCGTAATGGGCTCAGCCGCCAGGCTGGCGGCGGAACAGAACAAGGTGACGGCAAACAAGGCGGGACGCGAGTACGCAAGCATAGGCATGGAGAACTCCTTTGTGAGTGGGGGACACGGCAAAAAGCAAAGGAAGCAAGACTGTGGAAAACAGGGCAATTTCATGCGGGAACCAGGTACATCAGCATTCCCGACCATCCATTAAAGTACTGAAATACTGAGGTGTCAAGAAATGCCGCAGGGATGCCTGGATTTTGTGGCAGTAAAATCGCCTCGCCAGTATCTGCGCTTTGAGACGCGGCGTCACACGATAGTCAGTCGACATGGTGATAGAGAGGACACCGCTCAGGGCGACACGCATGTCGCCCTGAGCCCATGTCACAAATCAGCCCAGCCACTCGGTATACACAATACCGTTTTGTATCTGCCCTATGACCTGGGCCTGGTTTTCTGCACTCTCGCAAAAACTGGCGAGCGCACCTGCTGGTGTGATCAAGCCCTTATTCAACTGATTGGCCCAATAATCAAAACCTGCCTGGTCGGGCGCGCGGTGCAAAACGTTTTGGTAGAAATTTGTCAGCAAGGTAGTGGTGCTGGGATAGGCACCATACAATTGCTGGAATTCTGCCGACTGGAAAAAAGCTGCCGACACCTGGGTCAGGCTGGCACCATGGTCCATTTTATCTATCCAGTAACCCAGGCCAGCGAGGTCGGGCTTGCGACCAAATGCAGCCTGATACAGACGGTAAGCCTGGCCAGCTACGCCATCGAGATCAAAGGCCAGCGCCGCGTCGGTGAACAACAGGCGCTCTACCTGGGTCACGGTGTCACTGCCATCTGTGCCGACCACATCCTTGATGACGAAATTGCCGGTCGTTCCGGTGATTGCATACTCACCCAGCTTGCCCGACATGATGAGAAAATCCGTGCCACTGCCGCCATTGATGATGTCATTGCCAGGGCCATTTTGTATGGTGTCATTACCCGCACCTGCAACGATATTATCGTTACCTGCTGTACCCACCAGGTAATCATTGCCGGCGGTGCCATAGACATTTTTACCCGCTACCGAAATCACGCTGAGGCCGAGTATATAGTCAGTAGCAGCGTAAGCCAGATTGCTGACCTTGACGTAGAAATCACCATGGGTATAGCCGCCAGCATAGGCAAAACTGATGCTGCCATCGCTGCTGTTATTGGCATAGCTAAAATCAATCCCATCCAGTGGCCTGCCATTGATATCGGTGATCTCTACCTTGATGCCGCTAAAGGTTTCACGCCAGTCATTGGTGGGGCTGTAGTTGTTGGCTGGATCGGTCGAGACCACCAGCGTGTAGTTGCCAGGGCCATCGAGATTGAGTTGATACCAGTCGGTTAAATCGGTGGCGGACAATTTACCAAAAGACACCAGGCCCTTGCTGACCTGGAAATTAATAGTGGGAGAGCCGGAATCGTAACCATTGGTTCTCTCATCGAACACTGTAGAATCGCCGTAGACGTATGCCATAATTCACTCTCTGAATAATCTAAAACAATCAAAAACCTTGGATGGCAAGCAGGCCAGCCAGCTCATCTTTATTAAGAACCTGCCTGCGCTTACCCCTTGCTGTATTAACGCAATGAAGATGGCGATGGATGACAGCATTGTAAAAAAGCTTTAAAAAAACATCTCCTTTTTAAGCAGGTACCGCTTACCTATACCTTGGGTACTGGCAAATGATGACAAGCCCGGCAATTGCCGCCACAATAGTGGCTCCATTTCAGGACGAGAGCCCAACAACAATGAAGCCAGCAGAATTCAGCGACGACCACGAAGACCAGGAACATAACCCGGCAGAAAAAGCTGCCGCAGCATCGCGCAGTACCTGGACCAGCGTGGTGGTCAACCTGCTCCTTTGCACAGGCCAGATCAGCATAGGTGTCCTGGCCAGGTCACAGGGCTTGATTGCGGACGGCATCCATTCGCTGTCTGATCTGGTGGCTGATTTTGTCGTCTTGTTTGCCAGCCACCACAGTAAAAAAGATGCTGACCAGGAGCACCCATATGGTCACCACCGTTTTGAAACCGCTGCCTCATTGGCACTGGGCCTGATATTGCTGGCCGTCGGTGTGAGTATGCTATGGTCAGCGGTGCAAAAAATCAGTACGCCGGCAACCATAGCGCAAGTGCATGTCACTGCCCTGTGGGTAGCAATAGTCGCCCTGGTGTCCAAGGAACTGCTGTTTCGCTACATGCTGGCGATTGCGCAAAAAGTCAAATCCGGCATGCTGGTGGCCAATGCCTGGCATGCCAGGTCAGATGCGGCCTCGTCCTTTGTAGTGGGCCTGGGCATCATAGGCAACCTGGCGGGCTACCCCATACTCGACCCCATCGCTGCCCTCATCGTTGGCTTGATGATCAGTAAAATGGGTTGGGAATTTGGCTGGGAAGCCCTGCATGATTTAATGGACCGCGCCGCCGATGAGGTAGAAGTGCAAGCCATACGCGAGACCCTGCTCACCACCCCCGGCGTGCGCAATGTGCATGATGTGCATACCCGCAAAATGGGTGACATGCTCATGGTCGATGCGCATATCGAAGTCGACGCCCACATCACCGTAGAAGCCGGCCACGACATCGCCGTCGTCGCCCGCCAGCGCGTGCTGCAAAGACACCGAGTACTCAACCTCATGACACATATCGATCCGTGGAAACAGCAGGATGGCGATCATGTGTAGGGTGCGTTACAACGCACCGCTTTTCCCGATTATCTAAAGCACCATATCCCCCTCTGGCGATATGGTGCGTTGCAACGCACCCTACTGGCTGAGCCTCAACAAACGTACACGTGATTCAGACGCCGAGTGTTGGGCTGATGAAGCGTAGCCCAACCTACGAACACGGCCCAGCGGGGCCTGCCCCAAGCTACAACGCGGAGTAAATTTGCAAGGTACATATACCCACGATCTCGCCCCCTACTTCAAAAACACTTTCACCTCCGCCTGGAATTGCTCAGGCTGGTCCCACATGATGAAATGGGCACTGTCAGGAATGCGTTTCAGGCTGATATCCGTGACGCTGGAATAGGCAACTTTATAGAAGGTATCCATCTGTTCAACACTTACTGGCATACCCTTAGGCACCACATATAAGACTACGGTTGGTACGGCAATGTTTTTCAGCTCTGGGGTCAGGTCGGTGGTGATGAGCTCATGATAGGCGCGGGCAGACACATCCTGGTCACTCTTGAGTCCATCCGCTACTGCGGACGGGCGCATGGCAGTGTTATTGATCATGCCCGCGATCGTCCCCTCCATTCTTTGCGCACGCGCTTCGGGCGTCATGCTGCGCATCTTGGCCAGCATATCGTCGGCCATGGGCTTGACGCTTTGTGCCGTCGCGCCCGGTACACCAAACATGGCACCAAGGAAGGGGAACATATCCACCACCATCAACTTGCTGATCGCTTGCGGATGGCGCGCAGCCAGCATCATGCCTATGCTGCCGCCCATGGAGTGACCAATGACAAGAGGCTTATGTATACCCTGGACAGCAATATAACGGGCAATTTCTTCCGCCACTGGTGCAGCCACCGGACCTTCAGTATTGCCCCCCACCGCTTGCCCAGCAAAGCCGGATACTTGCACCAGATGATAGCGATAGCCTGGCACAGCCTTGACCATCTCAGCCCAGACACGTGGCGAAGAACTCAGGCCAGGCACCAGGATGACATCCCTGCCTTCGCCCTCGGTTTTCACGCTGATGCGCTCTGAACTAAAGCCGGTAGCCCAGGCAGCCACGGGGCTAAGCGCGGCAAAACTGAGTGCCAGGACGGTTTTGAGCAAATGACGGCGAAGTAACATGTTGGTCCTTGTTGTTGAATAAGAAACAGCATTAAATCACAGAAACAGACAATCAGACAAAGCCCCGTCTGCAAACAAGGCAATAGAGTGGCATACTAAGAACCAGGTCATCTCATCACAACACCAGCCATGCCAGCCAAGCAATTGCAAGATGCCATCGATGCCCAGCTCCAGCTGTGGCTCACCACCACCGACTCTGGCGACTGGCAAGCGCTTGCCAGCAGCCACGCACGGCAACTACCTCACTTGCTGGCGGCGCGTTTTGACTACGATATACGCCAGGGTGGCTTTGCCCAGTTTCTCTACAATATGCGGGGGCATCTGCTGGCGCAGATAGAAGACATGCTGATCGCCGCCAGTGCCGATATCGCGCATGACTATTATGTGCAGGCGATCGGCCTGTGCCTGAAGAACAAGGCCGATTACCAGCGGTTTTTAGCCGACAATTATATTGAAGCCAACCCATTGAAAGACCAGTTGCACTTGCTTAGCCTGGCTTATTTACGCGAAAAGATAGATTTCAAAACCGAGGCGCATGTTTTTCTGGTGAGTGGCTTGCCGGTCTGAGTCCATGACGTAGCAGCCTAAGGCTCAAATCGTATGGTCATTGCGCCATAATTGATCGTTAACTTGTAGTTCTTCAGAAAATCTTTACCCAGTGAGGCCCCTGCATTTATTCCCGTCGTACCAAAGCTTGTATAGGCCGCGGTCAAGTCGTGTATCACCAGGTCACCGATACTGATATCAGGAGCCTTTCCTATTCTGACGGCTTGCTCACCGCCATGGCCTGATGAGCCTGCCGGCTTCGCCTCTTCAAGATATTGTTCAATCCCGATTTCTTTCGTCGTTGCTGGCGTAATTAATAAGTTATAAGCGCCACCCGTGTCGATCAAAGCGCGTACATCGTGACCAGACATTTTTATGTTGACCGAAGGAATATTGAGATTCAATTCCATTTTCACATCTTGCCGGTCTGGTTTTGCGGCATTTTTTACGAAATAGATTTCTTCTTTTTTATAGTCGATGACCAGAGTCTTTCCAGCCAAAAAACTGTAACCTAGCAAGCCAGAAAGTGCTTTTCCGTCTGGCCCTGTCATGCCGTCAATTTTGAAGGATTCAAAATCAGTGATCTGGCCTTTGCTGGTATCGGCACTCAGATGAACTGGGCTAGTATTAAAAGTTGGCACTTTCTCAGAGCCAAACCCACCAGTTCCCTCTGCTTCCGGTGTCAATTGAATGCCCAGGCTTTGTGCATAGTCCAGGTCTATGATAGACGCCGAGGCGGTTCCCGTATCAAGCATCATCCAGGTCTTTTTTGCGCCATTGACAGAAACCTTGACGTAGATATTCCCCTTGCGGAACATCGATGTCAACAATTGCCTGGACGCTGTCGTCTTATTATTTTTCGTATTCACAAGTGCGCCCTCTACCTTGGTCGCCCCCTTTTCTATCGTTGGCACGGCGGCGGCGTGCACAACAGACATTCCCGGTATTGCGCCTGCCACGAACATGGCTATGACCATGGACAGGGTCGTTTTTTGAAAAGAAATCGCAGACATTGTTGAGCCCTGGAGTAATTTGTAAGCTGGCTACTGGAAATCCTGTTAACAGGGATTTACCAGGAACACTTGCACGGTATTAAATCTCACGAACCAGATTCAATAGAAAGAAGGCTCATACTAGCCAGTACCTGAGCAGCAATCCACAGAAGAACGACAGGATGTAAAAACGGATAGCTCATTTGCATACATACCTGACCAAATACATGCGGCCATGCATTTCTTGAAAGGCACGCACATACGCTCTGCTCGTCTGCATTTGTGCAGACCAGCCATCATGCATGCTGACATAGAGATTAATCGGCGTTACTGTGATGTAAATTGAAAGTGCCAAAGCTGGCAGGCCGAACACGACAAAAAGCCCTGTCAGTAAAATGTTTAATGCGCGCAAGGCAGGAATTTTCAAGCGCTGCATCAAGACAATACTTGGACTAACCGCCATAGGCAGACATGGCGCAAGCAAAGAAATGCGTACTCAAAGGCAGTGCCCGGCAAGTCATCGCCCCAGAAATTTTATCCAGCCGCTGCTGCTGTGGTAACTCGACAGGATCAGGCACATATAACACACCCTGCTGGCCAGAAAACGGCAAATGCAGCCTGTACGCAAAAAACACATAGGCAGGCTGGCCGCCATCTGTATAACAAGCCAGGGTTTGTCCACAGTTGGCGCGGGATTGATGATGGACTTTTTCGACCTGGCTTTCATACTGGCGATAGAACAGACTGGCATCAACATAGGCCGCCAGATCAGACGCAGGCAAATACCACAAGCCCAGCCAGGATAGCAATACCAGCACCAGCCGCCCGGCACTGGCAAGCCGCTGCTTGCCAGAAGAACCCAGCAATAGCATCAGCGCCCTGAAACTGGCGTATGCCCCTAAAGCAAACACCAGCAGCAACAGCAGGATAAAACCCAGCAAGGACAGTTGAATATAAAACGCAGAAAAAACCAGTGCCAGCACGGCAAAACCGCAGGCAGACAGCGACGTTGAAGTGCATGACCCTGGTGTCTTCACAGGCAATCGCTCATACCCATTCTCTGCATCAGGCTTGCCCCATCATGTTGGCAAACCTGGCACGCAACTCTTCATACGATACATCTTCTTTACGGCTCGCCAGCAGCCAGACATGGCCAAAGGGGTCGGTCAGGGTGCCGCGCCGGTCACCGTCAAACTGGTCAGCCACTGCCATGGTGGCTGTCGCGCCCAGCTCAACTGCGCGAGCAAACACAGTGTCCACATCGTCTACATATAAATGCAGGGAGACACTGGAGCCCCCTAAACTCCTGGGACCGCGATAACCCATATCTGGAAATTCATCCGCCAGCATGATGCGCGCATCGCCTATGTCCAGCTCGGCATGCATGATCTTGCCCTTGCCGTCATCCAGACGCACCAGCTCGCGCGCGCCGAATGCCGTGGTATAAAACTCCAGCGCCGCAATGGCCCCCTGGACGATGAGATAAGGTGTCAGGCTACGATTGGCAATGGGTAGGGATAAGTTGCTCATGGATGGCTTTCATGGTGAGAGGTAGGATAAGCTAAGCCCGCAAACACCAGCACCTGAGTGCCATGGTACATGCGAGCCGTGCAGCGGTGAGACTGCCTCAGACGCCAGACCAGCAGCACCTTGGGTATTTGTATTTTATCAATGAATTGCTGATCCAGGTAAACCCATTGTGCCTTGTGCTTTGCGGCAGACCGGGCATGTCATGCAGGGATTTGTGTGTGCAAGACGCCGGCACTCATGGTGTCGCAGCAGGCTTGACATCCGTAATCACCATGAACACATAGCCACCGTCAAAGGGGGCGCGGTAAATGCCCTTGGCTTTCAAGAGGTAGTTGGCAACTGCTGCCATTTCCCATGCATCCGTCAACTCACCTGTCCAGCTGCGGTCTATCAGTTTTTGAAACTGATGTTTTTCGCCCAGGCTTTTCATCACTTCCATGCGTTTGTACAGGGCCGGGGTGATGCTGCCATTGCCCCAACTCCATAGCCAGGTCTTGTTACGCTCGGAAAACGAACCCACGAATTGAAACCTGGCCAGCAGCTTGGGCTGGCCCTTGTCTGAGAATATCAGTTCACCTGTTTTCTGGTCTACATCCCAGCGCTCATAACTCAAAATCTTATAATTATCTTCCAGGGATTGCTGCGTGGTCTGCGCATAGCTGGCGCTGGCAATGACGATTTTTTCCCAGTCAGACTGGCGTGCCTGTGCACTGGTGGCCAGCAAGGCCAGCAGCATAATCAGTAGAGTCTGCGCCCAGACTTTGTTGGCAGGCATCTGCAATGAGCGATAGGACTTGCTTACTTGCATGGAATCTCCCGCGGATTAGCTCAGTATCACAGCACCCAGCACTACCAATGCGACACCAGAGAAATAAACCAGCAAGAATTTCCCATCATCGATGTAACGCATCGCCCACAATAAAAGATACCCGGGCACGACCAGGCACAACAGAGCCTGCACATGATTGCTGGCAAAAATCATGATGGCCGAGTATAGCTGCAATAAGACCAGGATAGCGATGCCAGACAATAGTGCGACCATACCCGGGATATGCATAGGTGCCCAATTCATTTTCATTGAATGTAACAATGTAGCACAATGCATGAAAAAAGAGAGTGCCGCGCCTGACTCTGTGTATCAGTGTCTCTGTACTGAGATTGCAGGTCTTGGTCCCGGCCCAGTAGGGTGCGCCATGCGCACCAATCCGGCAATATAGGGGCAAGCCGTAGTGCGCACGGCGCCCCCTACTACAAGAATAACTCTCAGTGCTGACTCTGTGCCTCTGTGGTGCGATCTTTGGTCTCAATGATTCATTCAGCAAAGACAACAGCGCAGCCTTCTGGCAATTCTGTAAGGCCCCATCAGATCAAGCAAAAAAAACTTGTTTGCGAAACTCAATGCATGTCACCAGAAAGCAAGATAGTGTTGCCCTGCGCCCGCGGCACAGCAGATAACAAGGCCTTGGCAACAGCCGCCGCCGCAATAGGCTGGTAGTTTGCAGGTATGAGGAAACCAAGCACCTTGCTGATCGCAAACCCCAGCTTTTCACCGCGCCGCACTGGCTGTCCCAACACCTCTCTATCGCCGACCAACAGCGAAGGACGGGCGATGACCATGCCTGCAAATGGCATTTTCCCCAGCGCGTCTTCCAGCTCCCCTTTGATGCGGTTATAAAAAACCCTGGAGCTGGCGTCTGCCCCCATGGCACTGACCAGACCCAGTTTCTTGACACCTGCGGCCTGGGCTGCCCTGGCCACGGCCAGATTGGCATCATAATCTATGGCACGAAAAGCCTGCTGGCTCCCGGCGACCTTGATGGTGGTACCCAGCGCCAGATACACTTCGTCCGCCTGTGGCAACACCGGCAAGCTGGCGAAATTAACGACATGCGCTTTCAGTTTGGGATGCTGCATCGTGGGTGGCCTGCGGCCAAGACTATGCACTTCGACCACGGTATCGTCGGCCAGCAGGCCAGCAAGAATTTCTTTTCCCACCATGCCGGTAGCCCCGGCGATGATGACAGTTCGCTTTACCATGCCTGATACTCCTTGATGTACGAATCCGCAGCCCAGCCTTTGCAAGCGCTTTCTGAATGCGGCTATTCTAATCCAAGCTTGAGTAGTGCAATATACAGAGGTATATAGGGGTATAGGGGGCAAGCCATGGTGCGCACGGCGCACCATGCTGAAATCAGGCTGCCACGACAGGCAGCAAAGTCCGCAAGCGCAGGGTAATCATCAGCCCCACGCCCAGTATGCCGCCCAGCAGCATCACCACGCCCGCCCAGCCATGGCTGGCCCAGATGACACCAGTGTAAGAGCCTACCAGGCTGGAACCTATATAATAAAAACACAGATATAACGCCGATGCCACCGCCTTATAGCCCTGAGCGCGGCGCGCCACCCAACTGCTGGCAACCGAATGGGCAGCAAAAAAACCAAAGGTGTACAAGGCCAGGCCAGGGATCATGATGAACAATGAATTCGACAGACTCAACAGCAAACCCGCCATCATCACCAGCAAGACTATCCAGAGCACACCACGGCGGCCTATGCGGTCCACCAGCCGCCCTACCCAGACTGAACTGCCCATGCCCAGCACATACATCAGGGCAATCGTCCCGGCTGTACTCTGGCTAAAACCAAAGGGAGCAGCCTGTAGCCGATAGCCCATATAGTTATACATGCTGACAAAACATCCCGTCAGTATAAAACCCAGACAAAACAGCATGCGCAGGCCACTGTCTGCCAAATGCAGGCGCACACCCTTGCGCAGGCTTTCCCCGACTTGCGCTGCCGGTTTGAAATGACGCTCTGCTGGCAGGCTGCGCCAGAATTCCCAGGCGGCATAAATGCCTGCCAGACCCATCGCCACCATTGCTGTGCGCCAGTGGAAATATTCACTCAGCAAGGCAGACTGCAAGCGCCCCAGCATGCCGCCAAAGGCACTGCCAGCGATATACAGGCCCACCGCCAGCCCCATCGAAGACGCCTCTAATTCTTCACCCATGTAAGCCACAGCCACCGCAGGCATGCCCCCCAGCGCAAAGCCCAGCAAGGCGCGCAAGACCAGCAATTGGGCAAAATCCTCGGTTAGTGCGCACAAACCCGTAGCCACAGCCGCCAGCGCCAGCGCTGCCACCATCATGGGCTTGCGGCCTATGCGCTCACTGATGGCACTGCTGATGAGTAAGGACACTGCCAGTGACAAGGTAGATATCGACAAAGCCCAGCTGCTTTGCGCCGGCGTCAGCTGGAATTGCAGAGCCAGCAAGGGCAATAGCGGTTGTATGCTGTACAACAAAGAAAAAGTAGAGAAACCACCAAAGATCATGGCGCGGGTAATGCGTTTGAATTCTGGCGTGCCTGCAGCGATACGGGTGACTGGCTGCGGGAATGTGCTGCTGGCGACGGTCATGATGGCAAGGTTGAACGATCAAGGAGCCCTCATCTTATATTTGCACTTTTATAGCGTCCAATATATATTTAAGGTGTTAGTAATACATTTTTTAGATGATGGAATGGTGAGTGTGGTTGTAATTTCGTAGGCCCGCCCCCCTTCAAAAATTCATTTGCAAACACCAAAACAAAATGGAACTCCGCCACCTCAAATACTTCATCGCCGTCGCCGAAGAACTGCACTTCACCCGTGCGGCGGAGCGGCTGCACATAGGCCAGCCGCCCCTGAGCCATGCGATACAAATGCTGGAAGCCGATATCGGTGCGCAATTGCTGGAGCGCAGCAAGCGCTGGGTGCGCCTGACGGAAGCGGGCAAGCTGTTTTTGCAGGATGCGCGACACATACTGGCCCTGGCTGAGCAAGCCTGCGAAAACGCCCGTCGCGCCCAGCGTGGCGAGACGGGCGAGTTGCGCATAGGCTTTACTTTCTCGACCCCGTTCACGCCCCTGTTTTCTGCCGTCATCAACGGCTACCGCCAGCTATATCCCGATGTGACGTTGAGCTTGCGTGAGATGACCACCAACAAACAGCTAGAAGCACTGGACCAGCGCAACCTGGATGTTGGTTTCATACGCCCGCCAGAAGATGGCGAACTGGCCCGTGGCGTTTCTTCACCTTTGCGTTTTCGCAAGCTGCGTGAAGATACACTGGTAGCAGTGCTGCCCAGCACACATCCGCTGGCAAAGAAGAAAAAAGTCAGCATGAAAGACCTGGCCCAGGAATCCTTCATCATGTACACGCCCAGCGCAGGCACAGGCATTTATCCGCACATCCTGCGCTTATGCCGCGCCGCAGGCTACACCCCAAAAATCGCCCAGGAAGCCAACGACGCCTCCACCATCATCGGCCTGGTGGCAGCAGGCTGCGGCGTCTCTATCCTGATAGGCTCTTTTTATTCCATCCATTTTGATGGCATATGCTACCGCCCCATTGCCGATGCAGGCGCCAGCACCTCATTGCTGCTGGCGCAGCGCAAGGGAGAAGTGTCGCCACTAGTGGAGGCGTTTGTCAGGTTGGCGGGGGGATTGAACACATGACGACTAACTGGACCATACGCCCGGCGACGCGGGCAGATATCGCCATCATTACCCGCCACCGTTTCCACCACGAAGATGAACGGCAAGAAGACCTGGATGCCTATGCAAACTGGCTGACAGGCACACTGGCTGCAGGCAATTACACAGGCTTGCTGGCCCAGACCGGAGACATAGTCGTCGCCGGTGCTGGTCTCAGCATACTGGATTGGGGACCAATCCGGGGTGATACACAAGCCCGTCGCGGCAGGATAGTCAATGTCTACACCGCACCCGACTGGCGCAGGCTGGGCATTGCCAGGGCACTGGTCGCAGGCGTGCTGCAACTGGGCAAAGAGCAAGGCCTGAAAACATTCAATCTGAGTGCCTCAGAAGAAGGCCAGGCGCTATACCAGGACCTGGGCTTTGTTTCTTATCCGACGGAGATGATATATAGGTCAGGAGATATATAGGTCAGGAAAGTGAGGGTGCTAGTACGAGCTTCAGAAGCGAGTTGGATATAGTTGTGTCTGCTGTTCACGGCTAAAGAACAACCTTGGTAAAAAACTCGGGCTACCAGCCTGGTGTCTTTTGCCATCAAAAGGAATAGAAAATACTGACATCAATTCTGCGTTTTCTGGTTCATATCCGCTGCAGCTTCTACATCAAAACTGTCCACTGCCCATACCAGGTTAAGCGAGGTGCAGCGTTGGCAATCCACAATTGCGCCTTCACCCAATACTGATTTGCACCAGTGGCAGTGGCGACCTGGCAGAGCGACATACGCCAGGGTGGCCTTGGCCTCACCGTGAGAACACGAGGTCATTTGTCTGTATTGCCCGGCCAAAGCCCAGAAAATCAGCTTTTACGACCTTTGCATACAAAGATGCCCTGGCCGCATCGTCTTTGACTTAGAAAAATGCATACAAACACTGGCATCTGACACAGCGAGAGCTACACTGGTTGACTTCATCAATATTCATACATTGCTACTTTCAATCAAACAAATCCAGATTAGTCGGCACAATCATCTGCGGCTTCACAGGCTTGATGATCTTCACTACCTTCTCCACTTTAGGCTTGGGAGCAGCCTCGGCAAACATGCGTTCTGCCGGAAAAGGTCGCAAGAAAGCGCGGGCGAATTCTGGGTCGCGGCAGGATAGCCAGTCGTCGAAGTCTTCTGGTGGTACCACGACGAGGGAGCGTTTTTCTTCGCCGGGTTTGTGGAAACGGCTCATCAGCGGGTGGTCGTCAGCATTGATGGTGATCTGGGTGAAAGAATAGCTGACGCTGCCATCCTCTTCTGGCCACTCCTTATAGAGACCAGCAACGGCAAAGTCTGGCTCATCGAAGAGACCTATACGCCAGCGCTCAGCCACACCGTTTTCATAATTGGGTTCAAAGAAATGCTGCATGGGCACCAGGCAAAGTTTGCCGCCATGCCAGGATGGCGCATAGCTGCGCAGCGCACCCAGGGTTTCTGCCCTGGCGTTCATGGTAGAAAAGCGTTTGACACCGGCTTGCATCTTGGTCTTGGGTATCATGCTATAGGCACCCAGCAAGGCCTGGCGATTGCCATCGGCGTCATGCAGGAGGATGGGCGCATTATAGTCTTGCCAGGTTTCCTCCTCCCATTCAGGCAACTGGGCACTGCGGGCATTGAAATAGTCCAGCTTTTCTTTGCGGGTCGGGACAAAATTGATGCACATGATATTTTCTATTGAGCTTGTTGTTTAGCTTGTTGTTCAGCGCGATGTTGGGCTTGATCTTGAGCTTGATGTGGTGAGTCTGTCAGTCCTATTTTCTCATACCCATCTGCATGCCGGGCAATCACACGGAACACAGGCTATCGGGGTATCAGGGTATCGCAAGGAAATTGGGTACATCATTCTGGTTGAGACGCAGCAGCTGGTTTGCAAAATAAGTGCGAAAGTGGGAATATGATAATCCTTACTTCAACTCAAAAAGGCGTGCCAATGTCAGTCAACCTGCATCTCTCACTGAAGGTGAGTCATTACCATCCTGACCGTACAGACGCGATTAAGCAAGCGATTAAGGCAGTGTTCGCACATCAGCAAATCGACAGCGACATGTCAGCTATAGCAGAATGTAGCGAAGGGGGCAGCTACTTCCTCTCCTCCCAAACTGATCCAGAGATGCCTGTGATTATCAGCGGCTCATACAAGTGGCTGCCAGAAGTTCAGCAGCAGTTGCTAACGGCAACAGAAGAAGCAAATGGTGGCTTGTGCACTGTTGAATTTGACGGCTTGAGTGCCGATGAAGATAATGATAATGAGCTGGTCGAGGACGACGAAGAAGAGTTGTGAGCATAGAGCAAGCGCCATCGTCCATTGGCAGCCTGGTCAGCAAGTACGGTCGCTGCAAACCTGATAAGTGGAAGTACTCTTTTTCTTTTTTAAGTCAAATTTTTTGAGATTGCTGGGTAAACTCGATACGAAAACAGTCTATGAAAAATTAAATCGCGATTTGAAACAGATATTAAAGCAAGAACCTGGGATACATTTTTGCGAAGAACCTTAATCAGGACTTAAGCAAAATTGCCCCAGCAAGGCTATCGCTTTAGAATACATCCCTTGCAAGAGATGCTCCTTACGTCGGCGGACGACTTGTAGTAGAAAATCCCAACAACACTGTAGCGACGAAAACAGCCCGCAGGGTGAGCTTGTTGAGATTAGACCCCGTAGGTACGATTAGCGCAGCGTAATCGTACGCATGCTGCGCAGGAAATAAGGATATGCCTCAAGAAAATTCCATGATCGCCTTGCATCTATCTCAAAGTGAATTCTATGGATACTCAATTCAATATCATAAAGCAACCGGGATTTTCAAGCAGCATAGCAATTGGCAACTAACATGCGTACGATTACGCTGCGCTAATCGTACCTACGCGAGCTACTTTCACTACGATATGCACCAGGTAGGGTGCGTTATAACGCACCGGCTGTGATAATAAACGAGGATGGCGAATGCGGAAATCGGTGCGTTACAACGCACCCTACTGCTTAGCCACATCGTTTCCTTGCCAAACTTCGCGAGAGGTGCACTACCTACCCTATCCGCCCTAACCCCAAGCCCTCCAGATATGCCGCTAGTTCTTGCGGCTGTTCATGCAAGATGATGGCGTAGGGGTAGATAGAGCTTGGCTTTTTGAAGAGCAGGCTGATGCGTTGGCCTGGCAGGTAGACATGGCGTATTTCGCGCTTCCAGGCCTGCATGCTGCCGGTGCTGCTGACGCGGTGATAGCTGGCTGTGTTGCCCTGGAAATGATATTCAGCACTGAAGGGGGCGCTTGCTTTGGCGATTTTCAGCATGCGGTTTGTGCTGTTTTTTGCCAACCAGTTCCAATAAGGCATGAACAGTTTTTCACTCCAGGTGGGCCGCTTGTTTTTGTCCCAGTGCAGGACCAGCATCCCCAGGAAAAACACAGTGAATGCCGCATCCACCCTGACACCATGAAACAGCATGCCACCCATGACAAACATCAGCAGGCACAGGCTCAAGCCCAGCAGGCTCAGATATTTGACGACAGTCCTCAGCCTGGCAACGGTGTTTGCTGGCATCATGCGCTGGCGTAATGCCATGAAACGGCCATGCAGTATCTGCTGCAATTCCACCTCCAGCGCTTGCATGAACGCGGGTGTAATGCTGGTCTTGAGTTGCAGTTGTGCTTGTGACGGCTCCTGCTCTGCAGGCATGCCGTTGACGGGCGCAGGATGGAGGGTATCTGCCATTTCGATTCAATCCAGTTAACAAGAGCTGGCTAGTCTAACATGGGCCGCATGGCGATCACTCATCAGCATCATCGAGCGGTGCAGGCAAGACCCAGCTTGCATATAGCGTAGGCACGGCAGAAAACAGTAGCATCAAATAAAAGCTCAGCGCCATCATGGCCCGCATGAGGATTTCTTTGGGCCAGTCATGCATGACTGTCAGCCCCAGCACGGCCCAAATGCCCATAAATGCCGCCAGGCCTATGCAGGAAAACGCCACCAGGTAGGCGTCGCGCCGCAAGCTGCGCTCACGCTCATCGGCTTCTTCATCCGGGTTACCTGGCTGTTTGACGGGACCAAACATAGGCAGGAAATTGCTGACGCCAAAACCCAGCATCAGAGCGGCATATCCCAGCCAATAGAACTGTGGCATCAGCAGGATCAGGGCCAGGCTGGCACTGCCTATGAACAAGATGACTGCAGGTAAAAAGCGCAGGCGACGACGGCGGATATTGCCACTGGCAAGATCAGGAATATGCGTCCATTGTGCCATCTTGTCCAGACGTGCCAGCAAGTGATTATTTTTGTAGAGAGACATCAGATTTCTTTCTATGATCAGTTGTAAATACAAACGGGCAAGCAGCAAACTTTGTAAAACCGGCAGCGACTATTCAAAGTCTTCTGCCCGTTTCAGCGCGACAGAAATCGCTTCAAAGGCTTCAAAAGAAAACAGTATCTCTATGCTGACACCAAAGTAACGGGCGATTTTCATGGCCAGTTCCAGGCTGGGTTTGTAGTCCCCCCGCTCCAGATAACCGATGGTCTGGTTATTGACGCCGACTTCATCCGCCAGCTGCCGTCGTGAAATCCCGCGCTCGGCACGGAACAGGGCAATGCGATTGTGAATTTCCATTTTTTTGTATCTAATTCTGTAAATTTATTGTGATTACACAACAAATCATATTGCATGTCAACAGGGTTTGATGTTTTTTTGGCTCAGACCAGGCTTGTTGGAAGGCTAATAAATGTAGGAGCGGCTTGGGCCGCGAATGCGCGATCACCTTAGCTCTAAGCCAGGCATTTGTCGCTGATCAACTTGTTCGCGGCCCAAGCCGCTCTTACGGGATAGGGCGCAGAACAGGGGCAATAATCATGCAGCTAAAGTATCAGGCGATGATATAGCTAGTCCCCTTAAAGCGGATGCTGCCATCCTGGTATTTGGCAAACACCATCCATTCAACATAGCCATAGCCACGTACCATGGCTGCATGGTAGCACTGCGTGGGTTTGTTAAAGGGCCAGACAAGAGGCCAGATGCGATCCCCCTCATCCAGGCACTGCTCTGCCTTTACCTCGTGCACGGCTGCTACATGCAACTTGGCTTGATCATCCGGGTTACGCTTATACTTGCCCCATGGCAAACCTGCCTTGCGCAAGAGGGCGATGCCGCTGAGTTCAGCGAGGTTCTTGATCTCCATGGAAGCTTCCAGAGTGGTCTCTGGATAGATTTCTGTCCAATGCTGACCGGGGTAGAATTCTTCGCGATAATCCACTTCCGGACACTGCCCCTTGCTATTGATACGCGCCGCATATTTTCTGACTTCACTATCAACAAAATTCCAGGCCCGGTTTTCCCAGTTGATGGTCATCGCATCGAACACACAAGCTTTGCCTGGTATGACAACAGCCTGGTTACTGACAAAGGCTTGACGCCTGGTAAGGCAACGCACCAGATGCTTGCCATCCTTGAGCCTCGCGACCGACTGCGCCAGATCGCTGGCACTGAGCACTTGCACTACAGGTGCTACGTCGCAAGTGAAATAAGGGATTTCATATAAAGTGACGGGGATCATTATTTGCTCCGAAATAAATTCCAGATACTGGGCGTCTGGGCAGGATAATCACGGTAATTGTCCACCAGAATTTTATAGTCTCTTTTACGGGCCTGGGGAACTGATAATGTCTGCAGCAGAAAATATAATTTCTTCCACCTGCTGTTTCACTATACCGCCAGGCTAATCTTCAAAGTCTGCATGCAAATCAATATTCTCCCTCATCAAAATAAGTATCTTCATGCTTCCATAACGGACGCTTTTCCCAGTCTTGCAGATAATGTTTTTCACGGCCAAAGAACACACTGACATTCATCACGGCATCCAGCTCGACCTGTTTATCCTGAACAAAAGAGCCATAACAACCGGCACCGCCAAGCATACGACTGACGCTGGCTCCTTCTGCAAGACGGGCATTCCATGCCTGGTAAGCGGCGTTTTTATTGCATGCAGAGGTCTTGGGATAGTCTTCCCATGCGTATTCAAAATATTCATCGCACTGCTGCGGCGTAGCCGCAGCTTTGGTGCGTGATTTTGGTTTTATTTTTTTTACTGGTTGATTGTTTACTGGTTTATGGTTCTTGCTTACTGGTTCCTGGTTATTGGTTGCGATCTGAGTACGCTGTGAATTTGTTTGTGCTTTTGCAGATGAGTCTGTATCTGAAGCCGGATATGAATTTGCCTGTGATCTTGATTCTGATTTCACAAATTCCTCATCTGCATCTGTTGACACTTGCTTCCTGCCGCCACCCCAGCGCGCCTTGTTGGCTGACTTGGCACGGTCAGCCTTGGCCCAATACAGCGCCAGTTCTTCTTCGCAACGGCTGTGGGTATGACCTGCATCTGAGATCACAAAGAAATCAGACAAGACATCGCTGACTTCTTGCAAGTGTTGACGCATGCCTATCAGGCGCGCCACTTTTTCTGCATCGACTGGCAAGGCAGCTTCGGTGGTGTAGTACAAATCCAGCATGCGGCGGTAGGCCAGGTCTTCCAGCAAGCCAAGATGGCGGGTGTGGGATGCATAATCGCCCAGGTGAAAAGGGTAGTAATTCATACCGGCACTCCCACTGCGCTTGCTGCCTGGCAGCCATTGATATTGCCGGTGGCCCGCACTGATCTTGCATGGCCATGCATATACACTTGAATAATCATATTCAAAAAAACCCTTAAAAAATGCGTGATGAAACACAGCCCATGGCTAGTGCAAGAGGCTGTGCGTGACTTGTGTTTGAAAATACTGAAAAGCAGCGATGTGCCGAAGTGCTACGACTGTGCTACAAATGTGTTACGAATGTGCGACGAGTTTGCTACAACCGTGCAATGAATACGCAATGCATGCGATGCAAAATACAAGCTAAAAAGAGGGAGAATAAAACGCCAGGTTTGCAAAAAAAATGTACTTCTCCCCCGTAAGAATGTATAGTACACAACTTGTGTACACCTTACAAATTTTTCTTAAAGCCTGTTTTTATGATGGATGAATCGAGCATACCCTGGACTCGTATTGAAGCCTTGCTGAGCGCCAGGGACAAAGACGCCGCCTGGCTGATGGCTGAGCTGGGTGTGACCAAGCAGCGCTTTTCCAACTGGAAGAGCCGGGGTCTGCCCAAGCGAAATGTGCCCTTGCTGGCAACAGCCCTGGAGGTTTCCAGCGATGTCCTGTTTGCGATCCAGCCCAGCCCGCCTGCTGGCTACCTCTTGCAAAGCGCAGAGCAAGCCGGGATAGAAACAGCCCGCATCAGTCATTGGAATGTGCGGGCGGCTTGTGGTGCAGGCATCATGAATTATGAGCCCGCCAGCAAGGGCTATCTGGTCAAGGAAGCCAGTTTTTTCAAGAAATATGGCCTCAAGCCAGAAGCTGCTTTCGCCATCCATGCCGATGGCAATTCCATGGCCAATTTTATCGTCGATGGTGATATCGTGATTTTTGATACCAGCAAGACCCGCCCCGTCAATGACAGGATATTTGCCATAGAACATCCCGATGGCTTGAGGATCAAGCGCCTGCGCCGCCAGCCCGGCGGTGCGTGGATACTGGAGAGTGACAACCCGGACAAACAGCGCTACCCCGATGAAGAAATCCATGCAGAACTGGCTGCCAGCATGAAGATTTATGGGCAGTTTGTTTACCGCCAGGGTGGGTGAAGGCCTGGTCGCGCTTTTACCTGCATATTAGCAATATATTACCTGCATCATGGCTTCAGCAGTCTTTAAAACTATCTCACAGGAGCGCACTTTGATCATCCAGTTTTCAGCCAACGAAGCTGCCATGGACAGCGAATATGAGACCATTACCACTGGCGTCACCAATGGTGAGGATTACCTGCTATTCCAGCGCCATGAAATCCAGGGACATGAAGACGACACCGGCGTGTATATCGAATACCAGGACCAGAGCCAGGCCGGTGAAAACATCGTCGCCAGCGTGACCTTGAATAGAAACCTGCTCACCATCATACTCGCTGCCCCCTTGTACCAGCGCAAAGAGATCAGCAGTTTTGAAGTTAGCCTGAACATCAGCAAAGAACAGTTTCTGGCACTTAAGCAAGGCTTGGAATTGACGTTTTGGGACAGGCAGGAGCAATTGATATTCGCTCAATGATGCATGGTATTAGCAAGCAGCCTGCATCTTGCGAACCAGAAGAGCGAACAGACCAGAGCAGCATATGAAGAAATCGCCAGCCTGACTAGCCGCTCTGCGCCTCTCTCACCGCAACTCAATGCCCGCGTAGAGGAATTAAAACTCGCCGTCAGCAAGCAGGTGGAAAAATAAGACTCAATTGCCCTGGCGTGCCCAGACTATTCGTGACTGAAGCCGCGAATGAAGTTTGCCGAATGCCAGGCGAGATATCAAAGACTGATGCAGAAAAGGTCAATTGCAGTCTGATTAAGGCCCTGGAAGCCCCCTGCACATCCGCGACGAGTAGTTTTAAGATCGCAACCGGAGCACATCGCTGCCTTGGTGAGCAGGCACTAGGAATAAAACTCCGCAGCTGCCGCGGCACTCAACTCATGGGCAAGATACCTGGCCCACAACAACATGGTTTGCTCACGTTGTCGTGGCGTGATCAGCAGTTTTTGTATGGCGACGATATAGTCAAAGAAATCAATCACCTTAAAATCGCTTTTAACAAACTGTGAGAATGCGCTTGCAGTATTTTTAGCGGCAACATCGTCTGGTGCACAAAACAGGCCAGTCTTCACAAACTTCTTGCGACCGGATTGCAGCAAGGATTCTGCGATCAATTGATTGCGGAACAATTGATTGAATCGACTTGCCGTCAGCTCTTCATAAGTGGCGTTAAAATTAGCGCTGGCGCTATAGATTTTTCTATATTGCGCTTGTTCATAAGGAGTAGGCGAAAAGTCTTCGGTATATTTGCATTCAAAGCCAATCAAGCCCTCTTCTTCACCTATCATCACTTCCAAAGCCACATCAAATGCGGAGTTATCGTTAGTAAAATCTGCCTTGGGAGCGGGGGCATACTCAAAGTTCACGCCTGTAAAGGCAGTGACATCAGGATAAAACGCCTGTACTACTCTTAGGCCCAGATCATGGTCAAGTGCCAGCATGCCAAAGAAATTAAAACACACAGCCTGACTAGTCAACAAATTGCCTGTCAGGCGTTTGATATCAATAATGCCTGCGCGCTCTTTGCTAGCCTTGTGTTCTTGTGCCACACACATGGCCAAAGCACCTATCTCAGCAGAAATAAAATTGCTGCTGTCCGCAGCGGCTGCTGGCAGGCTGCTGCATATCGTCTTGTCCGGATTGATGGGATGCTCGCCCTGCTCCAGCTTTAATACAAAGGCCCGCCACCAGCCCTGATGAATGCGGGCCCTGCGTAAGCGATGATTGTCCGATGTCGACATGTCACCGATGAGCTGTTTTAAATGCATGTATGCCCCTGGTTTAGTAATGACGAGTTTGCTGATGACGAAGCATGTCTCATTTTCAAAACGAGGTCAAATGCACAAGATACAGTATACTCAGGTAATCAGATCCACTTACCTTGGGCCATCTAACGTATGCATAACACCAACCAGACAAATCTTCCAAGCGCAGAAGCGATTAACGCCCTGGTCGCCGAAGCCAGGAAACTGGTGCAACAAGACGCGGCCCAGTACCTGCCCAAACTGGGTATGGCATTGCGCAGCCTGGGTAGCTGGCATCATATGCAAAATCAGCCGCAGGAGGCGCATGTCGCGTTTGAAGAAGCGCTGGATATTTTCATCAAACTTGCCGCTGATGATACAGCGACTTACCGCCCGCTGGCAGCCTCAGTCTTGCTGGAACTGGCAAAAATCCATTCGAATGCCTACCAGCTGGAACAGGCCCATCACTACATCACCCCCGCCCTGGATATCTACCGGCAACTGGTCCATCATGACGCCAGCAGCTATGCCCGCCCGCTGGCAGATGCCCTGGTGATTTTTGCGACCATCATCAATTCAGACGAGCGCAAGCAAGAAACACAGAATGCCTTTGCAGAAGCCCTGCATATCTATCGTCAACTTGATGACAGTAGCGGTGCCAATTATTTACTCTACCTCTCCAGCGCCCTCAGCAACCTGGGCTGGCTACACATCCATGATACAGATCCGCAGCTGGCCATAGGCTATTGCCAGGACGCCGTAGCCGTGTATCGCCGCATGCTGCAAAGTGAGGAGTACCAGCATGGGCCCAGCCAGCTAGGACCGCTGAGCGCATCACTGGAAGACCTGGGTATACTGTATGGCATGCACCAGCGCATACCCGAAGCCATCACGACTTTTGAACAGGCAGTGCAAATACGCCGCCAACTGGCACAGCAGAATCCGGCACACCAGATGCCCAAGCTGGCCAGCGCCCTGTTCAATCTCGGCTATATGCACCAGGTGAGCAGCAATTACCTGCAAGCCCGCATCGCCTATGAAGAAGTGGCCAATACCTTATCCACCATGGTAGACCAGTTACCGCAGTTACAGGCTGATATAGACAAGGCCAGGCTGGCGGCGCAAGAAATGCTTGAGTTTGCTGGCGGCATGGATGCCCGTGCCTAGATCAATATTAATGCCCCGGTGCCGATACATGCCCCACTTCATACGCCTGCACAGTTGCAGGCAAACCCGCTGCTTGTGCGGCAGTTTTAGCTACTGCCGCATCGCGCCATAAAGTAAAGCGTACCAACGTCCATTCATTGGGATCAAAGGCCACCAGTGTTGCCAGCACGCCGTCTTGCTGGCTGAGTCTTTTTGCGGCGCCAGTTTCCTCTTCACGCAAGCCACCCAGTGCAGTGTAAGGCGCAATAGCACTGACCTGGCGGGTAGCGAATTTTGCACTGCGCACCTGCTCACCGACATGGCTATGCCATACCGACCATTGCTTGACAGCGGGCCAGCCAAAGGCGTGTGAGACGGCCTTGAAGCCATCGCCGCAGAGAAAATTATTCAAGCCTTCATTGTCATTCCACAGATAAAAAGGGGCGTAGACATTCTGGCTTGATGCCGTTGGTTCGCTATCTTTGCTGGCATGCAGATAAGCCTTGAAAGCCAGGCCAGGAAAGTTGTCCAGCATATGACCCTTGCTGGCAATGCGCTGGCGCACGATGTCCATGTTGTAGTCGGCAGGGAGGGTGAAGTTGTATTGCATGGCGATCATTTTGGGGCGTCCTTTTGACTCAGGTTGATGGGAAAATTTCTTTTATAGATTGCAATTGTCGTAGGTTGGGCCGGGCCTCGTTAATGTTGTAGGTTGGGCTACGCTTTACCAGCCCAACAATCTGCGTTTAAATGACGTATACGTTTGCAAAGGCCCAGTGTTGGGCTGGTAAAACGTAGCCCAACCTACGAAACGTAGCCTAGCGAGGCCCGGCCCGACCCAACCTACGAAACCTAGGTTGGCGAGGCCCCGCCTACGTCATTGCAATTGCCTCACTCATATCGCGCCACCCCGTCATACATCACGCCACCACTAAACGACCAATCCTCGGCTGCGGTGGTATTGATGTTGACCATGACATCCTCTGCCCGCAGCCCTGGTGATACTGCCAGCAGCGCCACCAGGCGCTGGTAAAACGCCGCCTTGGTGGCAGCGCTGCGCTGGCGGCCTGCGGTGATCTGTATCATCACAAAATCATCCGACCTGGGCTTGCCCTGGTGGCTGATGTAATCGCGGTCAAACACCAGCTCATTCGCCTCATGCTGCTGGATGATCTGGAAGCGGTCTTTGAGTGGCACTTCATAGGCATCGACCAGGGCCTGGTGCAAGGCATCTGACACAGCTTGCAGGTATTCAGGTGATTTTCCTTTTAACAGGGACACACGGCTCATGGGCATGATTTACTCCTTCGTTGTGGTTGGGGTTGCAAGTAATTGACGTAATGCGTTCACAGCCGATGCCGCCGTTGGCCAGCCCGCATAAAACGCCAGGTGGGTGATGACTTCGACCAGTTCCGCCTGCGAGATGCCATTGTCCAGCGCCCGCTGCATATGGAAGGGTAATTGCTCACTGCGGTTCAGGGCGATCAGCGTGGCGACGGTAATCAGGCTACGGTCACGCGCTGGCAAGCCCGGCCTTTGCCAGATGTCATCGAACAAGACCTGGTCGGTCAGCTCGGCAAATTTGGGGGCGATGTCGCCCATCAGTTCGCGCGCGATGGTGCTGGGACTATGGCTGAGTTTGGGGGTGGCTGACATGCGGTAACTCCAAAAGAGAGGTTGACATGCACAAGATAGCCGATTATCTTCATCCATAAAATCAGATAATTTCAAACCAATCATCCCAAAAAACGGGACAATTGACAAAAACCTAAGGAAGCAGCCGTGAGCAAGATCACCTTTGACCTCGACGTCATACGCAGCTTTGTCACCGGCATAGAGCTGGGCAGCTTTGCCAAGGCGGCCGACAGGCTAGGCCGCTCCACCTCTGCCGTCAGCGCCCAGCTCAAGAAGCTGGAAGAACAAGTCGGCAGCCCCATCCTGCGCAAATCCGGGCGCGGCATGGTGCCCACGGCTGCGGGCGAAACCCTGCTGGCCTATGGCCGCCGCCTGCTCGAACTCAATGACGAAGCCGCTGCTGCCGTGCGCGGCGTTGATCTCGAAGGCTGGATCAGGCTGGGCATACCAGAGGACTTTGGCGAGCGCATACTCACCGACGTGCTGGGCCGCTTTGCCCGTGCCCACCCCAGGGTCAGGATAGAAGCCAGAATCGCCCGCAATGCCACCCTGCTTGAGCTCATCACCAGCGGCCAGCTGGACCTGGCACTGACCTGGGATGGCAATATCAGCACCCCGCACAGCGAACACCTGCGCAACTTTGCCTTGCACTGGATAGGCGCGGCAGACACGCAACTGCAAGCCAGCTATACCACAGACGACCCGCTGCCCCTGATCGCCTTCGAGTCCCCCTGCCTCATGCGCAGTTATGCTACCAGCGCGCTGGACCGTGCCAACATCCCCTGGCGGCTCTCCTTCAACTGCCCCAGCCTGTCCGGCATCTGGGCCGCCGTCGCCGCCGGCCTGGGCGTGACTGTACGCACCGCCGTAGGCTTGCCCCAGCACCTGCGCATCATCCACAGTCCTACCCTGCCTGCCTTGCCCATGCTGGGCCTGAGCTTGCATCGCCTGGAAACTGAACCGGACATGGCCGTGCAGCGTTTGCGGGAGATTATTCTGGAGACCTTGATGGAAGAGAATGTGGGGCTGCAGTTGAGAGCGGCGTGATGGTTTGCAGCTCTCATGAGCAAGCTCATGGCAAGCCCGTTTACACATGATTAAGTGCTCATGTAGTATCTGCGACAAGAGATTGTCTGATTCAATCAACTCTATTTAAATAAATATCCTCAAGGAGGCAATATGAAACGTGTGGTCGGCATAGGCGGTGTGTTTTTCAAGGCAAAAGACCCGCAAGCATTAAGCGCCTGGTACCGCGATCATCTGGGTTTTGAGTTAAGCCCCTGGGGTGGTGCAGTGTTTGAGGCCAATGGCGGCAGCACCGAAAAAACCGCCTGGTCCTTATTCCCTGCAGATTCAACCTACTTTTCCCCCAGCAGCCAGCCATTCATGATCAATTATCGTGTCGATGATTTGCACACCCTGCTCACCGCCCTGCGCGCAGAAGGCTGCGATGTTGATGCCAAGGTCGATGAATCAGAATACGGCAAATTCGGCTGGGTCATGGACCCTGAAGGTAACCGGGTGGAGTTGTGGGAGCCGCCGAAACCCTGAAGCATAATATGCTGATTTTACGTCTGCCTCGTTTGGGCGTTGCAAGACCTACACTGGTAGACAGTATCAAGCCAGGCACAACGCAGCTGCCGGTCACTTGCAAATCGCACTGCAAGCCCACGCGCTCGATCGCGACCTGCAAGTAGCAGCGTATAGGGCACACTGGCACCTATAGGTGGTGGATCAGCCAGGTTTGAGAGGAAGACCAAAAGCTGCATATATGTCTCAGCCTCGACAGAAATCAAAGATGCTATGCCGCGGGTATTGAGCGCCTCCAACTGCAAACGCATCGCCGTACCTGCACGCAACCCGTGACCAGATTCTGTCGCTTCACTGAGGGTGCGGCGCAGTTGCATGAAATCCTTCGCCACCTGATTGTCTGGCACCGCCAGCACGCTGCTTTACGCTACATTTCCTGTGACGATGAAGGTGGATACCGGTAACGCGCCTGACCTGGTAGCAAGCCGTCAAGCCGGACCTGATCCGGTATCCAGTATTTTTAAGCCCTGCTTATAAATGGTGGCAGGTCTTTACCCAAGAGCTGTGCCTCCTGGCCAGACATGAGTAGCAAAGCCTCGCCGTATAATGATGATGGCATACGATACATGCGATACATGCGATGGTGCTCCCTATCCTGGTGACACCTGTTTTTATCCTGGGCCACCCTTGATCTGGCCAGCTTTCTTGTCAGAACGTGCGCCCAATAGTATCCAGGTTAACAAGCCAGTCAGCAAAGTAATGGATGCCAGCAAGCGTAATAATATCCTGAAGGCATCGCCATATGCCGTTGACAAGGCCAGCCTTGTGGCGCCTGGCAAAAATTTCTGTGCGCTGGCCAGGTCACCCGCCGCCAGCCTTTGTGCAAGTTCTGCGACATGCACCGTCGGGCTTGCTGGCAAAGCCTGCTGTATCAGGCTCGCCAGGACTGCACTGACTATCGCCAGGGCTATCCCCTCACCGGCGACGCGGGTAGTGCTGAAGATGCCGGCGGCCATGCCTGCGCGCTCTTTTGGTACGACGCTGACTGCCAAGCCATCCATCAGGCCCCAGGGCAAGGCTGTCCCGAAGCCGATGAGCATCAAGGGGAAAATGAATTGTGCAGCGACTTGCCCGGGAGGCACTGTGCTCAGAAAAAATAAACCCAGCGCCGCAATCAACAAGCCAGAACCACAGATCCCTCCTACCGAAAACCAGCGTGTCAGCCATGCTGCCATCATGGGGACGCACAACATGGGACAAGACAAAGCCAGCATCAGCCAGCCTGTGCCGATTTCGCCCATGTCTTCTATGCCTATGAAGCGAGCTGGCAGCAAGATCAGCAAAACAACAAAGGAGTAAGCTGGTGCTGCAGCTAAAAATTGTGCCCCTACAAAACGCGGATAACGAAACAAGGATAAATCCAGCATGGGCCGCGGATGGCGTTTTTCTATGCCCACAAAGGTCAGCAGCAATAATATTGCTGCCAACAACAAGCCCAGCACCAGCAGGTCACGCCAGCCCCTGGCAGGGGCGAGCAACAAGGCAAAGGTGAAGGCACTCAAGGCAGCAGTAAAACTCAGTGCACCTGCAGCATCAAGTGTCGCCGCCTGAGGGTCTTGGGATTCATGCATATGTAGCCAGGCAAAGACCAGGGCCAGAACCCCCATCAGGCTGCTTGCCACAAAAACTGCACGCCAGCCAAACAGATTGATCAACACGCCACATAGCAAAGGCCCAAATGCCAAGCCTACACCAAACGTCGTACCGATCAGGCTGAATACACGAGTGCGCTGCTGTGCCTCAAATTCCTGGGCCAGTGCGGCCAGGCCACTGGCGAAAGCGGCGGCCGCCCCCAAGCCCTGGCCTGCACGCAAGATGTCAAACCAGAGCAGGCTATGCACACTGGCCAGGGCCAGGGAACTCAATAAAAAGACCATGATGCCCAGCATAAAAACCCGTTTGCGACCATAGCGATCTGCCATGCCACCGGCTGCCAGCAGCGAACTGCCAAAACTCAGCATGAAGGCATTGGTCACCCAGCTCAAGGCAAAGGGCGAGCCACCCAGCTCCCTTTGTATCGCAGGCAGGGCGACCGCAGGCCCGGTAAAACTCACAGGCATACTGAGTGCCGCCAGGCAAACTGCAAGCAGTATCAAGATTTTTTCAGCACGCTGACGCGGCATGTTTGCAGCAAAGACAGATGATGTATCCATAAGATAGAAGTTCTCAAAAAACCCTGGCAGCACAGGCTACCAGCCAGGTTTGCATGATATTCAATCCACAATGAATGAAAAATAAGCTTAAAATCCTCACATAGAAGAATATTATTCCGCAATCATCATGAAACAAACAGACAGCCTGATAGAACTGAGTGCCTTTACCCAGGCCGCAGAATTGCGCAGTTATGTCGCTGCGGGAAGAGTGCTCGGCGTCTCCGCTTCTGCCATAGGCAAGAGCGTGATGCGGCTGGAAGACAAGCTGGGGGTGCGCCTGCTACACCGCAGCACCCGCCACATCAGCCTGACTGCAGAAGGTGAATTATTTTATGATCGCTGCCTGCGCATACTGTCAGAGATAGAAGATGCGCAGGCCGAAGTGATCAGCATGTCTTCCACACCACGCGGCAAGCTGCGTGTCAGCCTGCCCGTCGTTGCTTACAGAATGCTGCAGCCTATCTTGCCTGCGTTTGCAGCACGCTATCCCGAAGTCAAGCTCGACTTGGACTTCAATGACAAACTGATAGATATCATTGATGAAGGCATGGATGTTGCCATCCGTAGCGGCGACTTGACAGACTCACGCCTGACGGCCAGGACCCTGGGATCATTTCGCTTTCATATCGTCGGCTCACCAGCTTATTTTGCCCGGCATGGCTTGCCCCTCAGCCCCGGCGACTTGCAGCAACATCAATGCCTGCATTACAAATTCCCTACTACCGGCAAGCTGCAGGAGTGGCAAATCACTGAAAGCGACAAGCGCCCCTGGCAAGTACCAGCCGACCTTATCTGCAATAATATAGAAGCCCTCATCATGTCTGCCAGCCTGGGCCTGGGCCTGGCCTATTTACCCGACTTTGTCGTGCGCGAACAAATCAAAAAAGCCGATCTGCAAATCGTCTTGAACGACTACACCCAGGTACAGGGCGTCTTCTCGCTGCTATGGCCCTCCAGCCGCTACCAGTCACCCAAGCTGCGTGTTTTTGTGGATTTTGTGTGCAGCAATATCGTGCTGGGGAATCAATGAACATGCTTGCGCCGTGATATGGCCCAGAACTAAAGGAGCATTACAACGCACCCTGTATTCCAGCGATGAATACGCTTGGCCCTGCTTTACTATCATCCTCAAACCATCATGGCGGACTTGATACGGCATCCAGTGTCGTTTGGCCCTGTTTGCAAATACTGTTGATTTTTGTAGAAGACGTCGGCAGCATTCTGCCCCTGAATACCGACGCCAGTCCACGACGAAAGCCGCTGGATGCCAGATCGAGTCTGGCATGACGGTTTGGAGGTTTTCAGCTGAGATAAGATGCAGTTTTTTGCAGGCTTTCAAAAGACCAAATTCACTGGTGTTTCTTTTATCATTCCGTAGCGTGCGGCGCAAAGCAGTACCATTAAGGGAAAAGCCAGGACAGTAACAACACAAATCTGCGTTGTGCCGATTTACAGACATCTACTATTCCACAAAGGCATAAGTCAAAATAGTATCATCAGGGAGGCGATCGAAAAACCCTGGCTCCTTGATTTTCTTTAGCAATTTCCCGTCTTTAATCACCGGTCCACGCAATACATAGCGCAGACCAAATCGCGCCACATACTGTTCTCGCGGCATGCGGAGAGGGTCAATTGCGTAGTCTTCCGGATAGCCCCAGAACACGGAGATAGCAGCTGACTCAAAAAGAGAAATTTCAGGGGTAATAGCAGGCTCGAGATGGCGCTCGCGCAGAATAGCCACCACTGCTGGCTGATCGCGCCATTCACTTAATGCGCAAGAATAGTGTTCCCTACTATAGGCATCAGACTCATGTTTTTTTGAAAAATATTTAAAAGGTTTCCAGGTCTGCGACTCGCATGCTGCTACGGCATGGTCCCATCGCTCTCCGGCCCGCATACGTATAATCTCGCGCATTCCATCCAGGTCAATCGCGTCTTTACGCGCCGACCCAGCATAGCCGTTAAGGGCCGGACTTTCTGTATATCCATCATTTACAAGTCCTGCAGCACCCGATTTCAATTTCCAATAATCAACGGTACATTGAAAGTACTCCAAAAAACTATTTGGTATCATACGCTGCACCATTTCATAGACCTGCCCAGATTCATTCAACTTGATCCAACCATAATAGTGCTTTTCCTTAAGATCGGGATATTCTCCGTCTGCCAAGATGGAAATACCAAATTTTCTCTTCGCCCAAGATATGAAATCAGTCTTTTCATTATCAGGTAAAGCTGAATATTTTTTCTTGGCTTTATTCAGGACATTGGCAGATATAATATGTCTGGAGAGGTGATAGGCATTTTCAAAATATTGAAATTTCCGAAGTTGATCTTCAAAGTCATCGCCGATCACCATAACGTACCTACCGCCCATTTTTTCTATCGCTTAAAATATAATTGTTAACTTCCCAGATTATCGATGGCAATATTCAGGAACTTTTGCTATGGAAGATAGAACTAAAAATCAAGAATGAACATAAGCGATCGTCAACAAGGTGTCATCTGCAAGACCCGCAAATAATGCTCTCTCATCCGGGTCTTTTAGTAATACGCCGTCTTTGATGATTACGGAATAACCCAGCAAGTGACCGAGGTCATAACTGTTTATATATTTATCTCTTGACAGGCGCAAAATGTCGATGCCGCAATGGCCTAGGTACATCCATAGACGACTTCTCATCTCACGCTCCGTCTCAAAAAGCTCTTGAGATAGCACCTCGTCAGGGCAAGGCATGGCTAAGATGGCCTTCACGGCTGGCTGCTCTGCCCATTCTGCTTTTGCTGCCCGATGAAGCTCATCACTATATTTTTCTGCTTTGTACTTATCCCATACAATATCAAAAGCTTCCCAGGTCTGGAAGCCGCAAGCCGCCATGGCATGGTCCCATCTTTCGCCAGCGCAGCTTTCTATGATTTGCCACATCCTTGCTAGTTCTATAGCTGATTTTTTGGCGGAACCTGCAAAACCGGTGGTGACTGAAAATTCTTCGGCCAGGCTCACATCTATCCCTTCTGCGCCAGGCTTCAATTTCCAGTAACTAAGCGTGCCTTCAAACCAGTCGAAAAAACCTTCAGATATCGTTCGTTCAAAAATTTCATAAACCTGTCCATCTGCATCGAGACGTACCCAACCAAATCTGTGCACCTTCTCAAAATCAGGTTGTTGACCTTCAAACAGAACAGCAACTCCGTAATATTTTTTTATCCAATCAGGAAAACTGGATTCATCCGCATCTAAGCATTTTTTAAATTTTTCCTTTGCCTTGCTTAGTATATTGACTGAGACAATTTGCGGAGAAAGAGGGTGCGCATATTCCATTAACTGGAAATTGCCAAGCTGGTCCAGAAATTTATCGCCAATCACAAGTATGGTTTCATGACCCATTATTTATCTGCTTTGAATTTAAAATCAAATTTAATTGATCAATGTATTTCAAAAATACATGAAGTAAATCAGTATAAATAGCTTGCAACGCTTTATTAAGTGTAACTACTTGGGTTTCATACGGTTCCAGCAAAAAAAATCAAGAATGAACATAAGCGATCGTCAACAACGTGTCATCTGCAAGACTAGCAAATAATGCTCTCTCATCCGGGTCTTTTAGTAATACGCCGCCTTTGATGACTCCGGAATAATTCAGCAAATGGCCAAGATCATAGCTATTTATATACGCATTTCTTGGTAAGCGCAGTCTGTCGATAGCATAAGGCTCTAGATGCTTCCATAGGAGGTTTTTCATATGCAACTCCTGCCGTGAGAGCTCCTTCCAGAGCGACTCTTCAGGGCAAGGCATGGCATATATAGCCTTTACGGCGGGCTGCTCAGCCCATTCTGTATATGTTTTTTGATAAAGCTCGGCATTGTATTTATCTGTTTTATATTTGTCCTGGATGGTATCAAAAGCTTCCCAGGTTTGAGAACCGCAGGCTGCCCTGACATAGTCCCATCTTTCGGCACAGCACCTGTCTACGATTTCCCACATACTGGCAAGATCAATCGCCGATTTTTTTGCTGAGCCTGAGAAACCGGTGGCAGCTGAAATTTCTCCGGCCAAGTTCACATCGACCCCTTCTGCACCAGGATACAATGTCCAGTAACTAAGCGTTCCTTCAAACCAGTCAAAGAAACCTTCTGGTATGGTGCGGTCTATCACTGAAGAGATTTGGCCGTCTGCATCTAATACTATCCAGCCATTTTTTTGTTCACCACTTAAATCAGGCTCGCGCCCTTTGAGAAGAACATCAACGGCGTACATTCTCTTCACCCAATTCAAAAAGTTTTCTTCGTCTTTGTTGAAAGTTTCCTCATAGTGAGTTTTTACTTTGCTCAGTATTTCAAGTGAAAGTACATGCTGTGAGAGCGGGTCTGCATATTCCATGCGCTGAAACTTGCCAAGCTGGTCCAAAAAATTATCACCAATCACAAGTATGGTTCTATGTCCCATTTTTAATCTGCTTTGAGTTTGAAATAGAAATTTGCATGGATCAAGTTACACTGGATAAAACTGGGCGTCTAGTCATCTTGATTTTTTCCTATCAAACATGTTGTTGATCTTTGCAGAAGAGTATTTTCAGCATCCTGTTCCTGAATGCAGGTGCCAGTTCCCACAGAAAGCCGCTGGATGCCAGATCAGGTCTGGCATGACGGTTGGGAGGTTTTCATCTGATATTAGAAGCGGCTTTTTCCCTGACTTCGAGCAAGAACCCGTCTGCTTCCAGCAGATTCTTGCTGCCTTCGCTGACCTGGGACGCTGCTTCTATGGCAAGTCGATATTGCTGCCTCGCGTCACGGGTTTTGCCCAGCCGGGCATAAACCTCGGCCAGTGAGTAAAACCCTGTGACCTCACTGGTTTCATAATTTTCATTGCGCCTGTCGAGCAGGCGTAGACGGTGTAGCAATTCATTGTACTTCTGCAAGGCAGGTACAGCCTCACCGTCCTGGTTGGCCCTCAAGGCCGCTTCCGCAAAAGTGTTCAACACAAAGGTGTACGCACACATCTCTGTTTCAGACAATTTCAACTTTTCAGCAAACAACTCGTTGGCATAATTGCGCAAGCGGCGCAGTATAGGTAGCTGCTGTTGCGTTTGCAGTCTGGAAATGCCGTAATTGTAGCGGTGCCAGTTATTCGTAATGTTCACATTGCGCGTCTGCGCAGCTGACAACACGAGATATCTGCCGCCCGCTTCGAATTTATCGCCTGCTACTTTTAAATCATGGTCAGCATTCAGTGCAACGAAACCTTGATCTACGTATAACTGACCAAGCTTGTAACGCAAATACGAGAAATCTGTGCTCACCTTTTCCTTACCGGCCAGTACGTCTTCCAGAAAAGCGGCCAAAGCTGCTTCACTCTCTTTTTTACCCTGTTTGATTTGCGGATCGTAGGCGACCAGCCCTCGGTTATTTGCCAAATGCAATTCAGAATCAAGCCAGGCGCAACGCACCTGTTGCTCACTTGCAAATCGCGCAGCAAGCCCACGGGCACGATCGCGACCTTCAAGCACTAGCGTATAGGGCACACTGGCACCTATAGGTGGCGGGTCAGTCAGATTTGAAAGGTAGGACAAAAGCAGTATATACGTCTCAGCCTCGACAGAGGTAAAGGATGCTATGCGGCGAGTATTGTATGCCTCCAATTGCAAACTCATCGCGTTACCTACACGCACCCCACGGCCAGACTCAGTCGCGTCACTGAGGCTGCGTCGCAGTTGCATGAAATCCTTCGCCACCTGATTGTCTGGCACCTCCCGCCGACAAAGCGAATATGGCCATTCTGGCGAAACATTATCCCAAGGTCGCAAGGGTAATTGCGCCTCACAGATGGCGGGTAGTAAAACCGTAAATAGGATTAGTATGTTCTTCAAGCGGAAACAATCATTTTTTTATATTACCCCGTACACTGACCGCGTGCAATATCGCTTGCAAATCTGAGCAGAGCAGATTGCAAGAAAACCGCATAGATACATACCGATACCAGTTCACAAAGAAAGCCGCTGGACGCCAGATCGAACCTGACACGGTGGTTTGGTCACTTCCATCATTTAAGTGATGGAAGTAAAGGCTCTCAAAGTAAAAAAATTAAGCAATAATTAATTTATCACCGTCCATTTTAATTTTTTTGCTATTCATTAAATGCTCAATGCGTAATTTTAGCGTCCCCGCAATATTTAAAGTGGCACGTCCAAATCCTAGATTTTCAAGTGCTGCCGATATTGCAAAATCAGGATGGATGGAAAAACTCAATTCAATAGCTTTCATCAAAGCGAGATCAATTTCTTCATTAGAGACATGCTCGATTTTCCGTTCAGACGAATCCAAACGGCTACGGTTTCTCGATGCAACAACTGGCACACCGATCTGATAGATAAATTTTTCATGGTAGTGAAATAAGCCGTTGCGATGGCCGTATTGAATGGCGGTATCAATACTCTCAACTATACGATTCCCGGCGCGAGTAACTCCAAATGCCGCCAATAAGCGCTTTGTGATGTTTGCCTCATGCACTGGTGCTTCAACATTGGCGACAAGAGCTACAAAGCTCGCTAGACGCTCGGGCATGACCTCATGCAAGGCTTCGCTACCAGTCCAATTTGGCAATATCGCACGTACATAGTAATTGATAGCTAAATCCTGTTTTAAGGTTTCTACTTCAGAACGAAAAATGACGGGTTTCACTTCTTCGACAAATATTGGCGAAGGAATTTCATTTGACTCACTCTCACTCAACGCCAATTCAATGGCGCTGACAGCCCTGTCCAATTCTCGGACTGGATTTCTGAACCAGTCAGTACTCCAGATCCTATGGAAACGCCAACCAAGACTTTCCAATACGCTTTGGCGCAAGCGATCACGGTCACGGGCAGAACGAGCACTATGATAACTCGCCCCATCACATTCAATAGCAATGACATATCGACCTGGCTTTTTTGGATCTTTTACAGCAAGGTCGATAAAATAACCCGCCGTACCTACTTGCGGCTCAACTTTGTAGCCAAGCTCCTCAAGGGCTCGCTTTACTTCCAACTCAAAAGGAGAGTCGATCTGCTTCCCAGTTTCAAGTGGGATATTTAAATCTCCGGTTTCTGCATAGTGCAAAAAATGCTTAAGCGCTCGCACGCCGTGAGTGGCGTTAGCATCAAGCTCTAAATCACTGGCGACAAAATTGCAAAACACTTCCATTGCCATCTTGGCGCGGCTGACGAGTACATTTAACCTGCGCTCCCCACCTTCACGATTTACGGGGCCGAATTCTTTAGCTATGCGACCGGATTCATTCCTACCGTAACCAATACTGATCATAATCACGTCACGTTCATCACCTTGAACATTTTCGAGATTCTTGACAAAAAATGGTTCAGTAGGATGTGCTGCTGTAAAAAATGAATCCAGTTCTGGATTTTTTCGTCGCAGTAGTTCCACTTCAACCTGTATCAAATCACGTTGAGCCATACTAAATGCAACCACGCCCAGGGACAGGTTGGATTTTTCTCTTGCATGCTTGCAAACCGACTCAGCAACGACTTTTGCTTCCTCTCGATTTGTGCGTGTCCTCCCGCGGTCATAGAGTGCATGGGGCAAATGCCTCATTGATAAACCGGTAGCAAATTGATTGGCGCCAGAAGAAGGGAATACTACCAAGCGCCTGTCATAAAATTCGACATTGGAGATGGCAATAAGCGACTCATGTCTGCTCCTATAGTGCCAGCTCAAATAGCGCTCTGTCACGCCGCGAGCGCGAAACATAGACAGAATACTTTCTATGTCGGAAGTAACGTTGTCTTCATCGTCGCTTTCAACATCCTTACCAAAAAAATTAGTGGGTGGCATTTGGCGCGTATCACCAACCACGATAGTTTGCTTACCACGCAAAATTGCACCGAAGGCATCAACAGCTTTAACCTGGGATGCTTCATCAAAAATGACTACATCAAACCCTAATTTTCCTGGTGGCAGAAAGTTGGCAATTGACATGGGGCTCATCATGAACACTGGCTTAATCTGTTGAATAGCTCTGCCCGCTTCATTCATCAATTGGCGAATGGGCATAAGTCTGCGTTTCTTATTTAATTCATTTTGAATGACCGCCATTTCACCTGTTTTTCCTTTATTCGGTTGGCGGTCCCAAATGTTCTTGGCCAACTCCGCTTGCGCATGAGCAAGTGACATTTTATCTAGCTTACGGAACTTCTCAATGAGATGTGTCTGCTTGATGTTGTCAAATTTTGCCAAGGCTGGCAAACTCGCATAAGATAACTCAACCAGGCCTGCAAACCATGAATAGTCGAAAGCTGCGGTCAAGTCTGCTTTGCCAGAATCCCAATCTTGAGAACGCGTCACGACATCTTTCAGGCCGAGCGCAATCATTTCAGCTTTTATTTGATTAAAACGAGATAGCAAATAAAGTTTTTGGATATTGTTTAGCCAAGAAGAGAGTTTTGCATGCAATTCATTTAAAGCCACTGCTTTAATATCGAATTCTTTTTCGTTAAGTTCCAAACGAGAGCGTATGTCTCCAAAAACATTTTGAAGTTCATTTACAGCAGCGCGTATCGGCTGAATTTCTCCGTTTAAGCGAGCAGGATCAGAGTCCCCTTGCAAAAATTCAAGTATCCCTTTGGGCACTTCTCCCTTTCCTACCTCGTCGTACAACGCGAAGATCCACTGACTTAGTTTGCTCAACACTTCCCAGTCGGATTGTTCTTTGAGCCATTGTGCACCGAATAATGTTTCACCTAATAGAGCATGCTCTGTAAAAACTTTCTTCTGTTGCTGATACTGAAGAACATCGTCAATCAGCAGTAAACACGCTTGCTTGTCAGTTGGAATCGGCGTTTTACATAAGCCTTGAAATTTAGCTTTTGATTGACGAAATTTCCCTGAAAATATACGCCACCACTTATCAGCATAATTGGAAAAATCCTGACGCAATTCTAAAAAATCTTGGTCCCATGCCTGGTCAATGAACACTAGCTCATGCGTCGTCCTCACACTCGACATTCTTTGACCCGCATTGATAAGCGCGCGAAGTGAATCTCTGCGGCTTTGCCAATCGTCAGTAGTAAGTGTTATCCCATTTAATTGGGGTGCTTCTGCCGCACGTTGTGCTGCACGACAAACCACTTCAACATCTGACATGGATACTGGCAATAATAACTTGACATGCTCTGCCAGCTTTGAGGAAGCGCTAATTACTTTGTCATTAAGCTCAATCCCTAACGCCATCAATTGAGTCAGCTTCTCTTGTTCTATAGGAGAAAATGATGTCTTTGAGCAGCCCCAGAATGGATTGTCGACAGGCCGCCCCATTTCTTTCAAATGCAGGTCTAACTCATTTATTTTTTCTCTAAATCGCAATTGCTCATGTTGAGACCAATTTTTCATGGTATCAAAAGGCCATACGGGCAAACTAGGATGTTTGCGCTTCAGATTTAAATAGTGACCAAGAGCATGAATGAATGTAACTTGACTTTTGCCTATGGGTAAATTGACGGCCTCAGCATAGCTATTGAGTTCATCACGCGCCAATTTAAGTGCATCTAAATCTCCAGAGCCATCCTTGATAAAAGGTCGCCCTTGCTCTAGAGTTCTCCCTAACTCCTTCAGAACAGATTGCTTGGTGGCCTTGTGACTGTGCAACTCGAGAACAGCATCGCCTAAGTGACTTTCGTCCAACCTCCGCTTCACGACCTCAAGAGCGGCCATCTTCTCGGAAACAAACAAAATTGACTTACCTTGACCTAGCAGGTCCGAAATAATATTCGTAATGGTTTGAGATTTTCCCGTTCCGGGTGGTCCTTGAATAACAAGATTGCGCCCTTCTCGCGCCTCAATAATGGCAAGGGTTTGGCTGCTATCTGCATCTTTGACAAACTTGACTTCGCCTGGGGAAATAACGCTATCCAAATGTGTGCCATCGGGAATCACAGGTTTAATTTCGCGAAAGGCATCTCCCAACAGCAAATTCAAGACAGGATGATCACCTGGTTTTTGTCCTTCTGGCCAGACTTCTGGATTCAAGTCATTAAACATCAAGAACTTACCAAAAGAAAAAAATCCTAAGTGAATCTCATCTGAGGCAAGTTTCCAACGCTTTTGACTACTAATCGCTTCAGCAACCGAGTTATAGTAATTTTCAAGCGGGGGCATTTCATCCGCATCAGTACTGGCATCGATAACATACTCAGGTAAATTCAGCTTGAAATCAGTTTTAAGTTTCGCCGCAAGTGACAGGTTTTGAATAAGGTCATCACCAGTGTAATCAAGCTTAAAATTATCTTTCGCGCCAACTCGAGATAGAGATACTGGGAGTAATAATAGTGGGGCTCTACGAGGCTTATCAGAACTGTCAGCTTCATACCAATGCAAAAATCCCAGCGCCAGAAACAATATGTTAACGCCCTGCTCCTGAATATATGTTTCAGCTTCAGTGTGAATTTTCAATAAAGAGAGGAACAGTCTTTCCTCTGTCAAGGCGGTCTGCAGTTTTGTATCGACATGTCTTTTTGCCACTTCACCTGACACTTGGCCTTCGTCGTCGGACCAATTGACATTTTCCAGCTCCTGCAATAGCTCCATTGTTGAATCGTCGTTGCCACCGGAGGATGACTCGTCTCCATTAAAACCGGCCGTAAGTTGCTTGAGTTTTGCTTTAGGCACAGGCAAAAAAGTCATCGTTCGATTCTTCCTATAGAGAATATTTAACACCTCTATAGACAGCTCATCGACAACTCTAAGACTTTTTGATCCTGGATTAAAATTGATCAGATTATTACGAAGACCTATATCCAACAGCTCTTTTCTGCTGCTGAGTAATTTTTTTTGAAGTTCGACTTGTGACATATATTTTCTGGAATTATTGAAATTCCAAATTAAAAAGTAAAATTTAATCTGACTAAATGCAAGTGTGAGCAGCATTTATTCAATGTGGCTGAACCGATCAAGCGTCAAAATCTCGTGAACCACTCACCAAGAGAGATTTAATCTCCCTGGATATTTTTAAAACTCAAGAGACCTGGAGAAGTAAGCTGACGAAATCATACTGCATTTTGTAACATTTTCATTACAAGTAAGGGATTAGTCTACAAACATTTTTAGAGAACTAGAAATACTTCATTCATGATGCAGGACTTGATCCGGTATCCAGTGTCCCATGTCCTTAAGCCCTGGCTGCACATATTGCTGCTCTTTGCAGAAAGCGTGTACGACATCCCGCTCCCGAATACCGATGCCAGTTTCCAAAGAAAGCCGCTGGATGCCAGATCGAGTCTGGCATGACGCTTGGGAGGTTTTCATCTTGCATAAGTTGCGGCTTTTTTTTCAGGCTTTAAAAACAGATTGACTGGTGCTTCCTTTATCAGTCTGACTGTAATACCTGGCGCGTTCCTTAGCGATTTGAGCCCATGAAGCTGAAGGCGCATCAAGCAATGCGCCCTGCATCGCTAACGCATCTATGGGTGATAGCTTAGCTCTATCGATTTTTTACTCAGCTCCACTCCATGCAGTTCGATGAACCGGGTCGGCATAGATGACATGCGTTTCAAGTGGGGGACGAGCTTGATGTCTTCTGCAGATGTCACATCGAAGGTGTCGCACTCCCCATCCCAATACGGGAAAATTTGATGATATATTTTGTTACCGCCGTCAAATGCCAGCTTGTCCACTTGTACCAACAGCGATGGAGGAATTAACAGGTTCTCAAAATACGCCAGCACTTCCGGGATGACATCGTAGCCTTCTTTCTCTATCATGATCTCGCGGTCCGTGTGTTGACGGATGAACTCATGCACATCAAAGCGTGGCAAAAGTTTTTCCTGGACGTACATTAGCTCCTGAATGACAAGCAGCTTGAAGTTGAGGTCTTTAAATTGATGCTTTCCATTAATGGGCGGTGCCTGATCTGCGGCTTGTGCGTCTATTACCTGATGCAGCGATCTTAAAGCATCAATATGCGTACCGGCATGCCCGCTATCGACTATCATCTTCAACAAGCGCATGACTTTCTTCGATTTTTTTAACAGCAGGCGTCTGTCCTCATCGGTGCTCAATCTGTAAAAAAAAGCATATTGGGCAAAGGCATCAAACTGGCTGGCTGTCCATTTCTTAGCGAAGACTTCAAGCTGCCGTGTGATCTTATCCAGATCATCATAGATAAAACTACTACCGCTATTGTCCAGCAAGTCCAGCATAATGCTATAGAACATTCCCTCCCGGTTCTTGTGCACATCATTGATAAGATAAAAATCGATGAGCTGGCTTAAGATAGTTGAGCGCTCGGGAGCATGCTCAAGCAAAGCAAGCGTCATGATATTTCCAAAATCTGGATTTGCCTGCACAAGAGCGAATAGTAATCCAGATGCATCCGCCCTCAGATCGTCTGCCTGATCTATGCCCAGGTGATAATAATAAATCTCCAGCAGCATTTCAATCGCATCAGCACCAATACCAGTATGCGGTTTGACGGGCATCGTGAACAGTGTCTGTGTTGAGTATGCAGCGATGTTTTTGATCAAATCCAGAATAAAGGGCGAATGCCGTCGCAGCGCCAGGTGCAAATACTTGTTTGAACCAGGAAGATGCAAATGGTTATCGTGAAAAGCATAGAGCAGCTGGTAAGCGACTTGTGCCTGCTCGGCACTTGTCCATGTGGTTTCCGCCAGCGTCTTGATGACGGCGTCGTATAGACGATGCGCATTCAGCGGCGACTGCTCGCTATACACCAGCCATGCACGATTAATAGCCTTGATGATGTGCGTGTACTTGGCCTGCGTCGGCGCAAGCTTCTTGACCACTTCCATGGTTTCAGCAACGACCAGCCAGCCTTCTTCCTCGGAATACTTTTTAATATCACCGCTAAAGTCTTCCAATAGCCGGGTCATGTGTTTGCTACGCGTCTGCAGAGCGTAAAGCAGGTCTTTGCTGATCATGTTGATATCCAATTTTTTACGACATGGCGATTATACGATTAAATATACGGCCAAATTTCGGTGCGTTACAACGCACCCTACGGATACGGAGCTGGCAGTAGACCATGTGGGCTAGTGGTGGAATAAGGAGATTGCCATGCATAGTCTAATTTTTTGTTCGCAAGCAAGCGGTAAAGGCGCGGCGACCTTGAACAAGATGCCCACAACTCGGCAATTGCTTGGGGTAGGAGCGGCTTTAGCCGTGAACGTGTTTGCCGAGCTGCTATTCGCGGCTAAAGCCGCTCCTACGGGGATAAGTTTCAATGTAGGTTTTGGACAGAGTTAACACGTATCGTTCCTTTCTACACCGCATGCTTAAGGCCGCCATGCCGGACTTGATCCGGCATCCAGTAGCTTTGGTCGCGTACGGCTCGCGTGCTTTGCTGCTTGTATAAAACGGCGGCTTTTTGCGATTTCGCTTACATCGGAATCACGAGAGAACGACACTGATGACAGATCGAGTCTGGCATGACGCTTGGGAATTTTTATCTGAAATAAGAAACGGTTTTTTGCAGGTTTTCAGCAGGACAGATTTACTGGCTGAAGCTTTTCGTGCGAAACATGGTCGGCTATATGTTGCTATATACGGCCATTTATCGGTGCGTTGTAACGCACCCTACCGGCTAACAGAGGTAGTACCGCCCTGTCAATTTTCTCAGGGCAGCCTGGATCACTACTTGCACTTGCCGGTGACTGCATTATAAGCAAGTGCAGCGACTGCCAAATAGCCGACGAAAGTGGTTTGGCCTATGGTGACGCCTGCATCAGAGTTGGGTCTGATGCAGTCTTCTATCCTGGCCTTGCTGACTTCGTGTCCGAATTGCCGGTTTTTTTTGGCCTCGGCGGCTTCCAGGGTTTGTATGGTCTGGCCAGCTATTTTTGGCATGTCATCGCGGCTGTCGGCATAGGCTTTGGCGATCGCTTCTTTACCAATATTCAATCTGGCTGGTACGCTGGCTTTGTCTTCGGCGGGCAAGTCTGGCGGCGTTATTGTCTGGGGAATTTCCTGCTGAGTTTGCGGTGTCGTGCTTGCTGTTCTGGATGTTGCTTGTTCGGTGTTTTTGGGCTTATTGGCGACATTATTAACGGGCTTTTTTTCTGGCTTGCTCTCTGTGTTTGTCGGTGTGGGAAGCTTGGGAATGATCTTGAGCAGAGGCGACAAATCGAGGGTGATATAACTGCTTTCTGGCATGGGATTTTTATGCCAGGGTTTAATCAGCTGGAATAAGAGCAAAGCGGTAATCAGTGTAGCAATGGTGAAGGAAACCATGGGTTGCCATAGAGTCTGACTACCCCACATCAGCTTGCGTTCGTGCATCTTTAACCTTCAACATGGAAACAGCTGCTTCGACCCTGGCTTTTATGAAACAGTTCCACTCGGGATCTTCTCCCTGCTACTCACGCAATGAGCGCCTATTCATCCTTAATTGTCGATATTTTGGGTGGCATAAGCAATGCTTACCAGCTACGCAAAACCGCAAACACACCATGCCCGGCATCTACCGTGAGCAATTGTCCGCCCAGGCTGGCGTGGGCCAGACCTGGGCGCAGGTTTATTTTACCCAGGCCGGGGATAGTCAAATCCCTGAGCTGCTTTAGTTGTTGCAGTAGCTCAGCACGGCTTAGCTGGCGGCCACTGCGTTTGAGTGCTTCTATCAATACCAGGCCAGATGCATAGGCGGCGTCGCTATAAGCGCTGGGCAAGTCAAACACGGTGCGGCTGGTGCGCCAGGGTAGCAGCAGGCGCAGGCGGGCTGCCTGTGCAGGTGGCAGTTGCAGGCTGGCCGGGCCGATATGGATGGCGCTGGCATACACCAGGCCGTCGCCGCTGTTGGCCAGCATGTCGCGCAAACCAGCAGGGCTGCCAAGATAAATCACGGCCTCGCCCGGCTTGCGGACCTTGGCTGACCAGATTTGCTCGCGCAGGGACTGGTGATTGGCTCTTGCTTGCTGTCGCAACTCCTGGAGCAAAGCAGACAAGGCGGGATCATTGCCCAAGTCATAGATGATGCTCAGTTGTTGTACAGCTTGGTCTTTGGGCGCATCCAGCGCGGCCTGTGCCAGCAACAAGCTGGCTTGTTCGCGCATGGACGGCAAGATGGGGACGCTGCCCGGCGCAAGGCTGTCGGAAAAATTGGCAATGCCCGGCATGGGCAAGGGGCCGATGAGCGCGGGTCTGTCTGCTTCTACAACAGGATAGGGGGTAGTTTGAAGTTGAGGCCGCGAGGCATCTTGCGCACTGGCGACCTCGACAAATGCCTGCTCTGCTGTCGGGTTAATGAGCAGTTCCAGCCTGCGCCCATACACTAGCTGATCGAATGCCTGGCTCAAGCCTGCCTGTATGGCAGCACCGTAAGCGTTGGCAGGCAAACTCACGCCTACACGCAACACGGTGTCCGTCAGGCCCGGCGTGTCTTTGGCGATGATATGCAGGTAGGCGATCAGGTCATCCAGGCTGGCGGCATCTATCTGATAACGTGGCATGAGCGGGTGCAGGCTGAGCCCATTGCTACCCAGGCCCTCGGTCAGTGCGCGTTGCAAGAGCAGGCGGTCTGCCTGGCCTGCTAATCCTGCCAAGCCTGCCAATGCGGGGGCGCGCAGGCCGCCCTCTTCCCGCCCTTCGCCGCGGCTGCCATGGCAGCGTACACAGGCTGCCTGGCCATTGTTGCCCTGATGGTAAATGGCTTGCCCGCGTTGTATGGCTGCGTCCTGTGCTGCTGCACTTTCAAGCAAGAGCAGGCACAGCAAACCGCAAAAAATGGCCTTGAAGCTTGCCATCATCTCGCAGGCAGCAACTTCCCTACGGCTAAGGCGATGTCTTCGGGCTTGGCGGTGGCGTATATTTTTTTCCAGTCGCCGGTCTGTACATTGCCTGCCAATAAAATACCGCTGTGGGCATCTTTGTCTTCACCGCTACCACCCAGTTTTTTAGCCACTGCGGCAATATTCTCAGAACTGCCGGTCAAGAATAACCAGCCCGGGCGTACCTGGAACTTGCTGGCAAAGTCTTTTAATACCCTGGGGGTATCGGTGTCGGGGTCTACCGTGATGCTGACCATTTGCACGCGGGGGTCCAGCAGGGGTTGCACCCTGGCCAGGTTGGCGGTCATGGGGGAACAGATGCCAGGGCAGGTGGTGAAGATGAAATTGATGAGTACGACTTTGTCTTTCATGACGTCATCAAAGAAGTGCACGGTTTTGCCGTCTTGTGTTTGCAAAGGCAAATTGGGAAAGTAGCGGCCGTTGGCGGTTTGCAGGGCTGGGTCGGGGCCAGCTACTTGTTCTACGGTTTTCAGGATGAGTTTGGCTTCTGGCATGCTGGCCAGCTGTTGCCAGGCATTCTTTTTTTCATTGATGACCAGCACCAGGCCGCTATGATTGCTGATGTCACCGACACCGGCATTCAGGGAGCGTAATAATTTATCGACGACGGCTTTGTTACCCGTCAAAAACTCCCAACCCGGGCCTGCCTCAAACTGTTGTGCGAAGGCTTTCAGGCGTGCTGGCTGGTCGGTGTTGGGGTCTATGCTGACAGAAATAAAAACCACGTCGCGCCCTACCCTTGTGCCCAGCTCACGTTGCACCTGGCGCAAGGTGGCGGTTTGGGTGGGGCAGATCATGGTGCAGGAAGTGAAGATGAAATTGACGACAGCCGTCTTGCCTTGCACCAGGTCACGGTAGAAGGCCACATTCTTGCCATCCTGGTTGATGAGCTGGGCCTCAGGGATGGCGCGGCTTGCCGCCAGTGCGGACGATGCCCAGAACAAGCCCAGGGCGCAATAGCCGATGCATCGCATGATCTGGGTCAGCACAGCCTGCAGGTTTTTTATCTCTCGCTTCATATCGATCCCGATTATAGAAAACCCTATCTCACCGTCAACATCAGTTGTGTCGTCTGGTTCCAGCTCATGCCCAGCGATGCTGACTGAAAGTAAACATAGTAATGACCACTGCTGGGTGCTGCAAATGTGATGCCATATGCACCGCTGTCCAGTGCACTGGCATCGAGTTGCAATTGCTGGCTGTTTGCGGTATTAAACAGCAAGACCTGCAAATCTGCTACGCCAGACTTGGCTACACCGCTGACAGTATCACGGATAATAAATTGCAGCTTCTGGCTTGTGCCCTTGTTCAAGGCCTGGGCCGAGGCCGCGCCTGCCAGTGTCACTGCATAATGCGCCGGTGTTGGCCTGGCCGGATCAGCCTGCACCGTGAGGGGGAAACAATGCAGCATCTTGGGTGTATCGAGATAAAACACCAGTTGGTAATTACCCGCTTTGGGCAAGCGGGCGCTGGCCTGGTACAGCCCAGGCTGGCGCTCTTGCAGGCTGTGGTCCAGCACCAGCACGGCACGTGGTTCGTGGCCATAATTGCGGAAGCTGCCGGCAGGCGCACTCATGCCTTCCTGGTAGTAATAAATGGTGCGGTCTGCCGGGTTAGCCAGCAGGGCGGCTGTGCCATTCGGTGCCATCACGGTGGTGTCGGCCAGGCTGCTGGCGCTGCGCCCCTGATCTGGCGCTTTTTGTCCATTACCGACTGCGGCCAGTGCCAGTGGCTGGCCAGACTGTATGGCATGTTCTATCGCATCGAGTGGCAGCAGTTGCACGATTTCGCTATGACGCCGCCGGATATAGGCGATGCGATCAGAAAACGTCACCTGGTCAGGGCCATGAGTAACATCTGCAACTTTTACGATCTGGTTGGTGGCAGCATCGAGCAAATCGAGTTTGTTTTTTTGTGGGTTGAGGATAAAGCCATAGCGGCCATCCGGTGCAAAGCGGATGGTGGAAATACCCGGCAGCGCCTTGATACTGGCCGCCTGCTTGCCCGCCCCATCAAAGGCAAGCACCTGGCCATCGCCTTCATGGGCGACGTACAGCAGTTGTGCCTTGACTGACCATGCCATGGCGACCGGCTTGCTGCCAGCGGTTATATCTGCAATCTTCTTGAGGCTGCTTGCGGCTATGAGGCTGATGCTATTGTCTGCGCTATTGCTGACAAATGCGCTCTTGCCGTCATCACTGAAGGCGATAGTGTGTTTGCCCTGCCCAGTCTGGATGGTAGCCAGCACTTGTGCACTGTCCGCCGCCAGCACCGCCACCCCCTCATCGGTCAATACCCAGACTTGCTGTGCACCTGGGCGCAAGGCCATTTGCCCGGGATGACCAGGCACGGGTACCTGGGTTTTGACTTGCCAGTTGTGGGTATCCACCAATGCCACTTCATGCACCTGTGGCTGGCTGACCCAGAGGTTTTGCTCAGGGGTCAGCAACCAGTCTTGCCCTTGCCCGTGCAGTATCACCATGGTCAGCAGTTTGGAGCCGCCAAAACCGGTTTGTGGATTGATGACGGAGATGGAATTATCTTCATTCAGGGCCAGCACATAATAAGCATTCAGATTCAGTGCGGGTGCATGCAGTAAATCGCCGCCGATGAAAGTCGCCACCTTGCGGCGGCAAGCCTGCTCGCTATTGCTGCCACCAATATCGTCGTCCTTGCCTGGCCCATCTACCCAGGCGATAGGTCGCGCATTGCGTATGGGACTTGCGCTGGCTGCATCATGCAGGCTCAGGCTGAAGCGGGCTTCGCCCCCCTCTTGCAGGGTGTGTTCAACTTGCAGTTGCAAGGCCACGCCATCCCTGACGACTTGATCGCTTGCGGGTTTTGTCTCTGCTACTGCCAGCGTTGCCGCATTGCAGGTCATCACCGTTGCCAGCATCAGCCCGGCCAGGGCATGATGCCAGCATCTGCGCATGGATTTTTTCTTCTGCAAAGCCCTGGTTGGTATTGCCTGTTCCATTAACGTTTCCGTCGCACTATTTCTTGCACGGGCAACACGGGTTCAGCCAGTTTTTCTGTCAAGTTGATGGCCTTGCTGGCGGCCGTGACTATTGGCCTATGCTGCGCCAACCCGCCCAAAGAAGAACGCACTTCCAGCATCTGGGGCCGGGCCACATTGGCTTTGAATTGCCAGTGTCCGGTTTTATCAACCGGCGCGGTACCCAGTTCTTTGCCATCGGCCACCACGGTCACAAAGTCAGCCTGTTCCCATTGCTCACGGCCAAGGCGCAGCGTGACACTGCCCAGCAATTCTATGCTGTTATCGTTGGACAAGGCCTGGTCTATTACCACGATATCGGCAAACCCGTGCTGGGCTGCGGGCGTTGCCACTGCAGCAGTTGGTGCAGCTGGTGCAGCTGAGCCTGTCGCAGGGCTGACACGGAACACGCCCCAGCTACCGGCAGCATACTGACTATTGGGCCAGCTACGGTACAGATAATCTCCCGGTACTGCGAATGCGCCACCGGCTTTATCGATGACGACATCGAAATGTGATGTCGTGCCATACCCAGACTGCGTGCCTGTCGATGGCGAGGCGGGATTATGGCCTATCCTGCCTGAGTCATCAGTATAAGGCTCAAACTGCCATTGGTGACCAGTCAGCTCAAAGACATTCTGATTGTCAGCCAGCCCGGTGGGGCCAAACAGGCGGAAACGTACTGGCGTACCTGCATTAGCACGGAAGGTCGGTGTTTTCGGCTCACCATTGACCAGGGTATTGGATACTTCGGAGGTGGTGTCCATGCTCGCCAGGTTGGCGTTGATTTTGACATCTGTGCCGTAGCGATAAAAGAAAGGCTCGGTACGATAATTAACCGCCATCAAGGGTGATTTGGCGCTGTAGAGCGATTTGCCCTGATATTGCATGGCAATATCCGTTTGCATAAAGACGGCAAAGTCACGGAAGGGTTTGCCACTGGCCGGTGACACCGTGCTGGAGACATGGGTATCCACATCATCTTGCCATTTCGCGCCCAGCGGTTCTATGATCATGCCGCCAAACAAGCCATGATAAGCCTGCATCAGCGGGTCGGCGGGCATCAGGTTGAGGGCACCAAATTCTATCGGTGTGGCTTGTGTGACGCCATTGTCGTTTTGCAGGGTACCGGCATACCAGGTATAGGTGATGGAGGGTGGCGTACCGCTACATGGTGCCGGGTTGCAGGCAGCAACGGTTTGGACTGGATTGCCACCGACATTCATGCCGTCGGCATTGCTGACATCCATCGCCAATAACTGCGGATGCAGGCCAACCTGGCTGGAAGGCAGCAAATTGATATTGGCATAAGCGGCGGTAAAACCAAGGTGGGGTCGTGCTGCCGATTCGCTCGTGGTAAACACCGCTGCATTTGCATTGACACGATTAGTCAGTTGCAGCTTGATGATATCACCAGCGGCGGCGCGCAAGGCCAGTGGCTCAATATTGCGCCCGGCTTTCAGACTGCCATTCGGATTCAAGTCCTGGTCCTGCACATAGACGATGGCATTGGGGTCACTCAGGGCCAGCGTGCTATTCAAGCCCGTGGCGCGCCGGTTGTTATACAGGAGTTGCTGATTTGGGCCCAGCAGTTGCTGTATCGTCGTGGCAGATACCTTGAACTCACGCACGCAGGGACCACGCGCACTGCAATCGGCAGGCAGGTTTGGCAAATTGGTCGCCACTGGCCTGATGTTTTGATTACCAGGCAAGCGCGCCAGCCAGGGCACGGGGCTATTGTGGCTGCGCATTAAACTCCAGGCACCACTGACCGTACCATCATAAGCATCGCTGGTGTTGACCAGATAATCCAGCGTTTGTGCCTTGCCGGTTTGCGGGATGGTGAACAGCATTTCAAAATGCTCGGACAAGCTCATGGTCTGGCTGTCGCGATAACCCGAGTTGCTATCGAACGGTTCAAACAGCCATTTGTTGCCATTCACGGTGACGGTATGATTGCCGACCAGGGCACCGTCGATGACGCGTAACTGCACAGGGTCATTTTCATAGACATGCAACAGCGGGGTGTAGGGATCGGTCGCTCCCATCTGGGCACTGACAGCCTGTACCGGGAAAGTGAAGCAGGGATTGGTCGCACTCTTCACGCAGAGCGGATTGATGTTGGCCCCGCCCATGGGCTGTACATTCAGTTGTGCATCATTGCGTAGTGTGGAGCTATAGGCACGCGCCAGGTCTGTGCCCGCATTGGCGACCCCGCTATTTGCCGCCACCCTGAGAGCAAGGGACTCATTGCGATAATTGAGTACCGATACACCGACACCAAAACCACCGATGATGCTGGGCTTAGTGACAGGCGGAATCGGTGGATTGACCGGATTGCTGAGTGCCACTGGCAAGCAGTCAACACAATTGATGCCATTTTGCGGATCAGCCCAGCCGGTATATATGCCCTTAGTACTGGGCTTGCAGCCACTGAACCTGGGGTCTTGTTCCGGGTAGCAATCAAAACTGGAGCGGCTGCCTGGCAGATAGGCAAACTGCGAGTCAGCAACAGCGAGCGCAAATTCGCGGTAGGCCTTGCCCTGGCGCGTCAGGATATTGGCGGCATAACTGGTGGGGCCGCCATCATTGCGTACCCCCATGAGCATCTTGCCATCTGTTGTGGTCCAGCTTGAACCTGCTGGTTCCACGACCAGCCCGGCATATAGCCCCACCATCTGGTGTGTAGATGGACCAAAATGGTCATGGGTAAATACGGTCAGCAAAGTGCGGTCGGCTTGCTGCTTATCCAGCACAGGATCAACCCACCAGCGTTGCACGGTGGCCTGCGCGCCCAGCCACTGCATGCTGCCGGGCGTAGGCCCATCGCCAAATGTGGCTATGCTCTTAGGTGTCAATCTGTTTTGTTTGCCATTGGTAGTTAAACCACCGGCCTGGTTGATGGCGGTGATACGGCCACGTACTTCATCCGGGCTGAAGGTACCGTCTTCATAATTAAAACCGTTGGCTGCACCATCAGAGGCAAGCACATCAAATTTCACCAGATGGATATGCTGGCCTATGATATCGGTGGGCGTGCGCACCTGGAAATCATCCAGCTCATAATAGCTGGGCACCAGATTGGCATGCCAGTATTCGACCACATCATTGCTGCGGGCGCGGAAGAACAAGGGTTCTGGCGGTTTCTCACCGTTGATGATGGGCTTCACGTCCTGCCACAGCGCCAATATGCGTTGCTGCGGGAAATGCCAGCCCTTCTTGTTGAGGACCACGTCAGTCTGCATGGCCGCACCTTTATAGATGCGTAACGGCGGCGTGCCGACTGCCCCTCTGGCCGGATTGGCAAAGGGGGCACCAGGTGCGCGCGCCAGGCCATTCATGGCAAATTGTGCAGGCCTGCCATCGGGCAATCTGGTGGCGACGGATTTTTGCTCATGCATAGCCATGGCCGCCTGTTCTGTCGCAGTGCCCTGCTCCGGCAATTCTATGGCGTTGATAAGACTCATCTCTTTGGTAAAGTCAGTCTGCGTGTATTGATCGACAGAAATCGTGCCGCCAGTAATCAAATGACGTGGCAAACCACCATTGAGTGTCACCCCATTTTCCACCGCAAAATCATTGGGTGGGTGCGGCGCACGGTGCCCCGCCAGTCCAGGCACAAAGAAGGGGTAACCAGGGTTGCCTGCACCGGTGACCTTGACTTGCCCTTTATCGATATGCACGGCGGCCGGCAGGGGTGCCATGGCGCGGGTGGGCAGGGGTACTACTGCCGGTATTGGCGTGCCAGCCAGAATCTCGGCATCAGGCAGTGCCCTGGACAAAGGCCTGGGCTTGCCGTCACTGTCGAGGGACGTACCCAGTTCCAGCACATCATGGACGCGGAACAGGGCCCACATGCCGCTGGCAAAGTGCGGATAGAAATGGCAATGGAAGATAGAGTCGCCCGGCGTCAGGTTGCGGTTGCCGCTGCCCTCATAGACCAGGTCCATGGTATAGGATGAACCCGGGCCTATGGTCTGGCTATCAAGATAGCTGCTGGTATCACTGTCCGGTGAATACAGCCACTGATGGGCATGGTGGTGATGCACATGGAAGATACCCTGCCCCGCATGCAGGACGCGGAAACGGGCGCGGTCGCCCTGGTAAGTGTGATACACATTCGATGGATCATCAGGGAAGCGCGCCACGGTAGCTTTAGGTGGCGTACAAGGCTGGGGCGAGCATGTCAGATTGGCTGGATTATCGACCACCATGGCAGGGTCACCACCAGCCCATGAGCTCAGGAAAAACTCTTCAAATTTGCATTCAGGGCAATCGGCAGTCGGCCCGACCTTGAGCCGGTTAGCGAGGATTTCGGCAGAAATACCTGCCGACCCATAATTGATGGAAAACGCATCATTGGCACCGCTGAGTACATTATTGGAGTCCGCCAGTTGTGAAAATGCCTGCACCAGAGCGAAAGACTCATGGTACATCACCGTCACTTCACGATAGGGTGACTCTGGATTAGGATAAGATGGATTGCGTGTCCCACTGACAGTGAAGGGACCGTGGTTGGGGCCGGTGACGATAGCTGTCAAATCGCTATGGACAATGTTATTCCTGGCATCCAGCATTTTTAATACTGGCTTGCTGCTGCCGGGTATCAGCGCATCATAATTGATGACCGGATAACCAGTCGCGCTGGTGCCCGATGCCTGCTGCATTTCAGCTTGCGTAACCTGGCTGCGATACCATTCCGACCCGCGCGGCTGCACATTGACGGAGCCAAACAGGCCATACGTCAATTGCTCTTGCCCGGCCATGCTATAGAGCAAAAAGCTACCCTCTTCTGCCGCAAACAGGCGATAAGTGATCGCTTTTCCAGGCTGGATAATGCCACTGGCATAGCCTGTTGCAGATATGGCATTATTGCCCACAAAGCTGCCGCCATCGGTGATGGTTTGTACCAGCTCCATACCGGCCACATGCACCGATGCATTGCGCGTAGCAGGCGGGTTGGAATTGGAATACGGCCGGTTGAGCCAGTTCTGGAAATTGATCACCAGGCAATCACCGACATTCGCCCGCAAGACCATAGGGCGCGGCCTTTTGCCTGGCCGCAATTGCGCATTGCCCGGCCCTGGCGTATTGCCCCTGACAGCAACCACATCGCCAAGCAGTGCATACACCATGCCGCCCGGTTGTGCAGTACCCAGACGGTTAATCATCATCGCCTGTTCTATCGCCACCACGTCAGCAGAGATACTACGTTCGCAGCGCCCGGCAGCTAAATTATCCGGTGCAGCATGGGCTTGGGTAGCGAGCACGAGTAGCATGGGAGCAAGGCTACTGCCTATCATAGAAAGGATTTTCATCTCAGTTCCATTTCAAGAAAGTGGGGGAATCACAAACCTGGGCGCAGCCAGACAGAGTTGTCAGCTGTTGATATTTTTAATTGCATTTTTTACAATTACAAACACACTATACTCCTATTTCTTAAATTTTTAGCAATCAAAAAAAATATTTTGATCAGCTGGGTGCTCAGCTGGGTGATCAGCTGGGTAAGCGGCAGAGTAATGAGCAGAAAATGGCGTTGTGTTTTTAATACAAACCAGCGCTGCTGACGCAGAATAACCAGCATCAAAAGAAAGCTCTGGCCAGCATTGCCAGATGAGCCGTTTCACGTATATAGTCTTTGCTTCCATGCAAGATTAATCCAGCAACCATGCCTACCCTGATTTTCACACCACGCTATAACGATGACTCACAAGCCTTGTGGAAGGCCGCGGGTGCACTGGGCTGGCAAGTAGAACGCCTGAGCAACTGGCGTGTGGTTGAATATAGACATTCTCTGCGCCAGGCAGTCTTGCAGCATGCATCGATCAAGATCTAAAAATTTTACGACAATATCTGTCAAGAAAGGCACCATGTTCGAGCAATTGAAGACCCTGCTGCAAACGCATAAGGCCCGCTTCCGCGTGGTAGAACATCTGGCCGAAGGCCAGTCGGAAAGAGTTGCCGCTATCCGCGGCACAGAAGTGGGTCAGGGTGCCAAGGCCATGCTATGCCAGAGCAAGGATGACGCCGCCAAACTGATACTGGCGATCTTGCCAGGTGACCAGAAGATCGATTTCAAAAAACTGGCGACCGCCGTACAAGTCAAGAAAACCAGCTTTGCTGCCCCGGAGGCGGCCATGGAAAAGACTGGCTGCGTCATCGGTGCAATCCCACCCTTTGTATTTAATGACGATATACAACTGGTGCTTGATCCTTCACTGGTGTCGCGCTATGCTGAAATTGCCTTTAATGCCGGGCGGCTCGATACCTCCATCATCCTCAATACCGAAGACTATCTGCGCATTGCCCGGCCTATGCTGCATGATATCTGTGCAGCTTGACACCATCCAAGGTTAAGATCCATGTCCATATTATTGCAGGCACGCCGTCATCCCTATTTCATCGTCATATGGGCCGTCATCACCTTCATGTGCAGTGCCGAACATGCGGGCTTCATGTTTTATCTGATCGCCATCCCCTGCCTGCTGTATGCCCTGATCAAAACTGCACTCAACTGGCGCAAGGCAGAAATCCGCAATAAATATGTATTGCTGATCGCCCTCATCCTGCTGTCAGCGGCGGTGGTGGCGGCTGTGCATGTGCAACGCCATCATCATGCCCGCGCCTATGCCGACAATATCATCAGTGAACTGGAAAAACACCGGCAAGTACATGGCGATTTCCCTGCCAGCCTCGACGATATCCCCACACTGGCAAGTGCGGAAAGTCGCCCTCATATGCTGTTCTACAATAAAGGCAGTGATGGCCCTTTCCTGACCTATGCCGCGACCTTTGTCCCTTTTGAAGCCTGGCACTATGACTTCACTGAAAAAGCCTGGGTGTATGATTATGATTGAGCTGGTAAATACGGAGTACCGTGTTTTGCAGGGTGCGTTGTAACGCACCAGTTTTTGCTCTAATGTATCAAGACCATGTTGCGCACGGCCTACCCTGCCAAATTGCAGGCCTCAGCATATTGCCTCTTTCCCATGCCCTGAACGCTTCAATTTTCACAGCTAAAGCCGCTCCCGCCGCTTAGCCACTACTGGCCCCCTTGCCTATCGTATTATCAACTCTTAGAGGCTGTTGCGATACAGCCAGATTCGCCATGAACAGCATTGTTTTATGTGAGCGCTATGCTGTAATATGCGCGCAACCTACCACCTTGACACAAAAAATTGCATGAAACGTCTTGCCCTGGCACTCCCGCCTATCCTGGTATTAGCAGCCTACCTGACCTTCGCTCCCGTCCCCATCGTGCCTTTCTCCTGGCAAGCGCCAGTGAGCAACGGCTATACCGGCGTGCACGCTGCCAACACCAGGCTGCAAGACCTGCACAATATAGACTTGCATGGCGAAGTGGGGCCTGAGCATGTGCTGATAGGGCCAGATGGCAAGCTCTATACGGGCATGCAAAGCGGCAATATCTTGCGCATGCAGCCAGATGGCAGCGCCCAGGAAGTATTTTGTAATACCAGTGGCAGACCGCTGGGCATGGCTTTTGATGCAGATGGCAGGCTCATCGTGGCGGATGCCTATAAGGGCTTGCTGTCCATCGCTGCCGATGGCAAGTACAGCATCTTGCTCGATACCTACGAGGGCGGTGCCGTGCACTTCCCGAATGCGGTCGTAGTAGCCCAAAGCGGCAAGATCTATCTGACCGACTCTACTGCCCGCTTTGCTGCCAGACTATGGCATAGCACGAACAAAGCCGCCATGCTGGATATCTTTGAACAATCTGCCACTGGCCGTGTGCTCGAATACAACCCGGCCAGCAAGGAAATGCGCGTGGTGGCACAAGGCCTGAGTTTTTCCAATGGCCTGGTCCTCAGTGCAGACGAGACCAGCCTGTTCGTCAGCGAAAGCGGCAAGTACCGCATATGGAAAATCGCCATCAGCGCCGAGCAACTCGATATTACTGGCGCGCTGACACAAGCTACACCGCAAGCCCGCCTGCTGTTCGATAACCTGCCCGGTTACCCGGACAACCTCACGCGTGGCCAGAACGGCAAAATATGGCTGGGGCTGGCAGGCCAGCGCAACTTCCTCGACTACACCGCCGAACGCCCCTACCTGCGCAGCATGGCCCTGCGCGTCCCGCGCATGCTATGGAAACTGCCACAAGCCTACGGTCACATCATCGCCTTCACCGAAGACGGCAAAGTCACCGCCGACCTGCAAGACCCCAGCGGCAATTCACCCACCGTCACCGGCGTCACGGAAACTGCGAACCGGCTGTATATTCACAATGTCAGTGGCAAGGGCCTGGGGTGGATGGCGAAATAAAGAGTATCCATCTCACTCTGGCAAACATGCATTTTTGCAGAAGCGGCTTGAGCCGTGTATTCCTTGCCGCTTATGCCAATTCGCGGCTGAAGCCGCTCCAACGGCAGCTAAGCTCATAGTTTATGACACCCAGAAATCAAGAGAAAAATATCACCATAGTCAGTAGGGTGCGTTGTAACGCACCAAACGAGTCAGGTATTTAAGTTCATGCAAACAGTATCGTTTGTCTATTTGAATGCACTCTCACTCGTCATTCCTGCGCAGGCAGGAATCCATGGCATGGTATTAGTGCCGTGAAATTTGATCTGCCACCAGACATGGGGACGCGTATTCAAATTTTTGATCTCTCTGCGTTGATCCACAAACGTCGCTGGACTCCAGCCTGCGCTGGAGCGACCTTGCCTGGGGTAATGCTGGTTGGCTGAGCGCGGCAACAAGAAAGCCAAGGCATGTTAGAGATGGTGCGCACGGCGCCCCCTACCAGGCTGTCTGATATTGAAAATCAAAAACAAAAAACTCACTACAGAGGCGCAGAATGAATACAGAGACTCATGCTACGGATTGTAGGGTACGCTGTAACGCAGCGCATTTTTCGCAGGAGCAGCTTTGACCGCAGATATCTTGCGGTGTCCAACTATTCGCGGCTAAAGCCGCTCCTACAAAATGCTGACGCTAGTTCATGCTGGTGGCTTGTCCATTTCCTTGATAAAGGCTGCATATTCAGCCGACGCTGGCTGTATGTAAATATGTGGATAGGGAATCGGCGTGTTTCGTGGATCAAGAATGGTTTTCATCGGCGTGCCCGATTTATGAATGGTAGCCTTGATCCCAGTATAAAAATGCTTGGGTGCTTTTTGACCGAAGATGGTTCCTATATGGATGATCTGATTCATGCCACCAAAATTGATAGGCAATTTAATAATGCAAGATGAGGTACAAGGCTGCTCGTAATTATCAAACATGGAGGGTTCTTCTCCTTGCCAGGCTTTGTGGAAGGGACGGCGATAGCCGGCAATGAAATGCCTGGGATGTCCCCAGCCTACCCAGTCTTTGCCAAATGGAGGTTTGGAAAATCGCCAGTAGCGCAAGTTCCCATCGCCGACATTGCCGTCGGGGCCACGCAGCGATTCTACATATTGGTCATACACTTCCTGCTGCAGGGGTTTGGCAAGGGCGACGATGGTATCCTGCACGAATTTGTCATATTTGGCAGTCGCCGTCATGACGGCATACAGACCTTTGATTTTAGTAATCTGGGCAGTCAGGTTCATGATATGCAATTTGAGCTGCGATTCTTGTGCTGTGCCTGTCCAGGCGCGGGTCAGCAGAGCCAGCCCTTGCAATTGCACGGTCAGCATGGCTTTCAGATTGGGTAATACCACCTGATTAAGCTCCCGGTTCATGATGGGGCTGGCTTCAAACATGACCTTGCTATAGTCTTCATAATCAAAAGGAGGAAGCCCATATTCCGGCCAGAGATTTTTGGATATGGATGCCCATTTGACGACCGCGCCATAGCAAACATCGACCTGATAATCGATGATGCCCGTCATTTGCCCCGACCCATAGACGCCATCATGGATATTCATCATCGCTTCAGAGATGGAATTCATGTTGGTGATTTGCAGCAGATCAAAGATCTCCTTCACTGAACGGGCTGATTTCGTCGTGTCTTTGGAGGCACAACCGGCAATGGCATTGGCAAAAGAAATAAAATTTTGATTGATCTTGTTTTTATTGGGCGTATACATTTGCAAGGCCAACTGTAACTTCTGGTCCTTGGTATCGATAGAGATGGCAGTGACTGCCGCCTTGATTTCACTGATACCTTGTTGCACGGCCCCCATTTGCTGGTTGATCTCACTGCGCATGTCGGCCAATTGAGACTGGATATTTTCCAGGTATTTTGTATAGTCCTTTTCACCCAGGCCAAACAAATCCAGTATCGGGCCACCAATGACCTCACCCGCCACTTTACCCACCACGCCACTGGCCGCCCATTTCAAAAATTCTGTCGTGGCACCTTGAGCTTTTACTTGCCGATTTTTTTCAAAGTCAGCCAAAAAAGCGATCTGTGCGCTTTCTTCATCGGTGTTTTCTGCAAGCATAGTCGCGACTTGCCCGTACTCATTGTCATCATTATTCATTGCTTGATCCTTGTCTGTAGATATAGCGGGGAAAAGTGAATCCAGAACTCAGGCATGACACTGTGCAAAAACCACGAAGACACCAGATCGTGTTGCTGTGGAGTACACCGTGCGCGCCGTTTTTTAACAACCATGAACATTTGTGCTGCGTTGTAACGTACCCTGCAAATTACTAGCCTGGCACTCCATCAATAAGCTTAAGCATACTGATACTTCAGGGCAGCTCTGATAAGCAGGCTGATGACTTCCTTGCTGGGAAAATCCATCAGTACCGTGCCGAAGTAGATGCCCCAGTTGTCGTGTGGTTTGTTGATGGAATTGGTGTACAGGTAGTCTTGTAGCTGTGGTAGCAAATAGCTGGCGTAGTCGCCAGGGAAGTAGCCCACTTCAGGTGCGCGGCTGGCGGAGGTATAGATGACATACCAGACGGTGGCTGCGGTGCCGGTGTCGAGTGCCTTGTACAGATGCTTTTCTATCCTGCTCCATTTGGCGTCTTTAAAGTCTTTCCAGTGGTTTTCTACATCCAGACCGGGTTGCTGGCCTGGCAGTACGCGGTTCCACTGCACCTGGTAATCGATATTGCCCCAGTACAGACCACGCTCAGGGGAAATCAATTGATAGTCGGCCCCGTCGTCGCCATCGACAAAGGCGAAGATGATCTTTCCCCTGGCATCTCGCATTTTTGGTGGTGTATGCTCTTTATAGAATAACTGGTCCAGGGTCTTGCCGTTGTAGCCATCACGCTTGTCGATGATTTCCCAGAAGGCGTCGTAGAACAGGCCGCGCTCTTGCGCGCTTTTTTCCTGTTTCATTAACAGGACTATGCATTCTGTCGGGTTATTCTTCAGAAAAGCCAGGCAATCATCGAGCACAAAGTACTTGGCGTCATCGGTGTAGGGAAATTGGGAGTCCAGGAAGGCGTATTGATAGTCATTGCCATGGTGGATAGCGAAATTGACCTTGCCATCGTCGCCTTCCAGATAACGCAGGCGGATATCAAACACCCGCAAGCCTTGCTGCAATTGCTCGGCCAGTGTCCATTGCTGGCAATCGCTGCCATAACCATAGTGCGACATGGTCTCATGCGTGCCGGGCAGGCTGACATGGGCCAGCAGGGCATTATCATCAATGGCCGACATCCAGCCTTGCGGATAAGCATAGAAGGCGATAGTGCCGTCGCCCCAGCCTGAATGGTTCTGCGGATTGGTGTCGTAGTAATAGCGGTCAGGGTCCGGCGCATTGTGGCGGTAAATTGGCACGGTATTGCCTTGTTGCTGTTCATAGGCATAAAAAGCAATGCTACCTTCGCTCCAGCCTGCATTGTTGTGCAGATTGGTGTCGTAATAGTAGCGATCAGGGTCTTTGGCAAAATGGCGGTAGATGGCCACCGTACCGGGTTCCTGGGTAGTGTAAGCCTGAAAGAATATCTGCCCTTCAGACCAGCCGGAGGCCCCAGCCAGGTTGGTGTCATAGTAATAGCGTACTGGCTCATCAATGCTGTGCAGATAAACCGGGCTGAGTGTAGGCATGGGTTTTCTCCTATGTATGTGGCATAAAAAGAAACAAGGAAGCATGCATCCGTGCTGCCAGGCAAGCCATTGCTGCTCAGTGCACAGGGCGATGAAGGGGCGGGCGAGACTGACGACAATTCATCAGCAAATGACTAGCTATATTGCTAATTTTAATAATTTAACATTATTTATTAAAAGTCATCAAATGCTTTTTTGTATCTGCGATGAATTAATACCAGGCAAGCAGTTTTTCAAGCAAACCCCTGCATCTCGTGTATCTGGTGTGTCTGGTGAATCTGGATTTCCTGTGCTGCTTAAGGATGGTCATCCTACCCGGCAAGCTCGCCTTGAGCATCACACTAAAGCCGCATGCGTAAAAACCATCTGCCGCCTGCTGATAGTGCTTTATAAGATCACAGACCGCACATCTCCACGGCAGACTTTGACGTAGAATACCGACATCACGCCAGACCAAGACTGGCACCTGCAAGGAGACAGTATGTTGCACGATGCTTTTTACCAAAAGTTTGTCGGCGAGTGGCTGGCTGCCTGGAATGCGCATGATCTGGAGCACATCCTGGCGCATTATGACGAGCACTTTGAATTCTCTTCGCCGGTATTGGCGCGGGTCAGCCCGGCCAGTGGCGGCAAACTCAAAGGCAAGGAGGCAGCGCGCATGTACTGGGGCCGTGGCCTGGCAGCGCGCCCTGACCTGCACTTTGAATTGATCGCCATGCTCAAGGGCGTCAATACAGCTGTCATCCATTATCACGGACTGGATCACAAGCTGTGTGCAGAATTCTTTCATTTTTCTGACGAAGGCAAAGTCCTTGCCTCCTACGCACATGGCGAATAACTACCTGCTTACTCTCTTGCTGGCCAGCAGTTTGCTGTCAGGTATGGCGACACCGGCGACCAGTACCGCAGCAGAGCCGCCTGCCACTTTCCAGCAACTCGCCAGTAAACACCAGGTTTGCGCGGCCGCGCTGGTGTATATCAAAGCCGGACAAATACAAGAACCGCAGTTTGTCACGGGCTGTGATGATACTGCCATGCCGGATGCCAGCAGCATCTTCCAGGCTGCTTCTCTGGGCAAGCCGGTATTTGCCTATGCGGTGCTGGGCCTGGTAGCGCAAGGCAAGCTGGCACTTGATGCGCCCTTGCTGCAATATCTGCCGCAAGGCTATCAGCATGCGTCACGGCCTGGTGACAAGAGCAGTGCGCATGACCTGGTCAGCGACCCGCGTCTGCAAAAAGTCACGGCACGCATGGTCTTGCAGCATACGGCAGGCTTGCCCAACTGGGAGAGCGGCAAGCTCAGATTTGAGTCTGAGCCTGGCAGCCGCTGGCAATATTCTGGCGAAGGCTATATGTTGCTACAAACCGTAGTTAGCGCCATCACTGGCATGGAGCTGGATGCCTGGATGCAGCAAGCGGTCTTTACCCCGCTGGGCATGCAGCACAGCAGTTACCAGCCGGGCAAAGCATGGCAAGCCCAACTCGTCGCCGGCAGTCTGCGAGGCAAGCCATTGTCCTTGCATCCGCCACGCAATGCAGTTGCCGCAGCCAGCCTGCATGCCAGCATCACTGACTACGCACGCTTTGTACAGGCCGTGCTGAAGGATGCCGGCCTGCAAAAACAAATCCTCGATCAGCCCGTCACGGCGGACCCGGCCAATAAGCTGGAATGGGGACTGGGCTGGGGGCTGGCGCAGACATCTGCCGCCGGACAAGCGCCCCTGCTCTGGCACTGGGGTAATAACTATGGTTATCGCTCCTTTGTGATTGCCGCCCCCGCCACGGGCGATGCCATGGTCTTGCTGACCAATAGCGACCAGGGTTTGAAACTGGTACCGGCCCTGACAGCCAGGGTCATCCCCGGCGAACTGAGCCTGTTTCAATTTTCCATGCTGGGCTTGAAACCAGGCATCATGTGCCAGGTTCTTGACAGGTGCTAATCGCAAGCCCAGGGTTCAGGCAAGCTTGCCCTGCATGAAGCCATCGATGATGGCAAAAGTATGGGCAGGCTGCTCCAGGTGCGGCAGATGGCCAGCCAGGGGCACGGGCGCAAAGCGGCTGCTGGTAAATGCTGACGCATACGCTTGGCCATAGGCGGTGGTGACTACCCTGTCACTCGTCCCCCAGACCACCAGCACAGGAATCATGATTTGCCCGAGGCGCGCATGTAATTGCGGGTCATGCATGAAGGGCGCACCGGCGATGACACGCATGGTCGCCATGTTGGCGCGCTGCATGGCTTGCTGTTCTGCAGGCAGACTGGCAGGGTCAATAAAAAATTTGTCTGGCTCGTGGAAGGCATGTTCAGCCAGGCCGCGTGGGCCCAGCACAAAGGGGTCGGCAATTTCCTGGCCCTCGACTTTGATACCAACAGCGTTCACCAGCACCAGGCTGCTGATGCGTTTCCCTTCATCCTGCAATGCCATTTCTGTCGCTATCCAACCGCCTATCGATGAGCCTATCACGGTCACATCGCTTACATCCAGATGGTCCAGCAAGAGCAGGTAAGCACGTGCCAGGTCGGCCACGCTGTGCAAGTCATCCGGCCTGGGCGTGCCATGCCAGCCTGGGTGCGTGGGCAAGATGGTGAAGGCACTGTCAGCCAGATGGCGGGCAATGCCAGCCACGGTGGGCGTGCCGCCACCGCCATGCAAGATCAGGACGGGCCGCCCCTGGCCTGCCTGCTCAAAGCGTATCGACAAGTTGGGGCGCAAGTCTGCGGTGCGGGTTACTGCGCTGGGGTTTGCTGCGGTACCTGACATGATGGCTGCTCCTGAAAATTGAAGACCTGTTTGATCTGGCGCACATTATATACACATATTTATATAAATATGTTGATATAAATTTCTTTATATCAGCTGATTTATATTTTCTGCTAAACTGGCCTCATGCTAAATCACCTGCAACTAACCCCTATCCAGCAATTGGGCCGTGCCGTCAAGCAAACCCAATACCGCCAGCACCGCGCCCTGGAAAATGCCCTGGCAGCGGCCGGCACTACCCTCGCCCAATGGGATGCCCTGCGCGCCATTGCCCGCACCCCGGGGGCCTCATCACACGACCTGGCGGTAGCCACCTTCCAGACCGACCAGGCCTTTGGCACACTGGCCAATCGCCTGGTGGCCCAGGGCCTGATAGAACGCCGCGCTGGCGAAGGACGGCGCATAGAACATTACTTGAACAAGCAAGGCGAGCACATACTGGCCAACGGCAATGACCTTGCCAATCAAGTGCTGGCCGATAAATTTGCAGCCCTCAATGCGACTGAACAAAAACAATTGCTGAAATTGCTGACGCGTCTTATCGAGTCTGACAAGACAGATGAGTAAGAGAAAAGCGGTGCGTTGTAACGCACCCTACCGCAGTTGACGGTTTTTTGTAGGGTGCGTTATAACGCACCATTCATGATCAACGCTGTTTAAATAAAACGGTACGCATGGCGCACCCTACTGACTGGCCAATCGCCTGGTCGCCCAGGGCTTGATAGAACGCCGCGCTGGCGAAGGACGCCGCATAGAACATTACTTGAACAAGCAATTTGCAGCCCTCAACGCGACTGAACAAAAACAATTGCTGAAATTGCTGACGCGTCTTATCGAGTCTGACAAGACAGATGAGTAAGAGAAAAGCGGTGCGTTGTAACGCAGCTTGTCCGAAGATATAAAGACTGACGATTTGCGAAGAAAAATACGTTTGCATACAAGGCCCATATCACTGTTACTATGCTGCGCGTAGAGCAGCTTGCCTGGCATGCTCTTTGATACTCTTACTGTTGCAGCCAGGTTCAAATCCCCCCCAAAAAAACTCCATGCCAAGAATTGTTTTCCTGTTGTGCACCAGCTTATTGACTGGCACTGCACTGGCTACGCTAGCTGCACCAGCCGCCGCCGCGCCAGCGCAAACCAGCGCTGATAGCGCAATCCAGAAAAACCTGGACAGCTATCTGCAAACTACCTTCAAGCCGGGCATGCCTGGTGCCGCTGTCTTGATTTTGCGTGATGACCAGCCTGTGTTTAAAAAAGCCTACGGCAAGGCCAGCCTGGAATTGGGCGTGGCCATGCAGGCGGACCATGTGTTCCATGTGGCCTCGGTCAGCAAGCAATTTACCGGCGCAGCTTTGCTCAAGCTGGCAGAACAGGGCAAGCTTGATTTACATGCACCCGTCAGCCAGTATTTACCCGACACGCCACCAGCCTGGGCGGCGGTTACCCTGAGCCATCTGGCCAGCCATACTTCTGGCATAAGCAATATTTTCACCCTGCCTGCCATGCAGGGGCGCTTGCGTGAAGACCTGACACCGGCACAATTATTTGCCATTGCCAAAGATGCTCCCTTACGGGCTGCGCCTGGCAGCCAGTTCCACTATGCCACCATCAATTACACCTTGCTGGCCATGGTGATAGGCAAGGTCGCTGGCAAACCCTATGAGACCTATGTGGATGAACAATTCATCCAGCCTTTGGGTTTGAAGCACACCGTTTTTGCGATAGGTAATACAGTCATACCTGGCCTGGCCACGCCGTATGCGGCTGGCCCCAGCACGGTCGCTTTCATGAGCCCGCATCTGGGTTACGGTGGTGGCAGCTATTATTCCAGCACCAGCGATCTCGCCACCTGGACACTGGCCCTGCAAGGCGGCAAGGTGCTCAGTCCGGCCAGCCTGGCATTGATGAACACAGCGTACAAGCTTAACGATGGCAAGCAGGTGCATTATGGCTACGGCCTGCGCCCACACACGCTGCATCAGGCGGCGTATATACAAAGCAATGGTGACATCCCCGGCTTTCATAGTGAAACCGTGTACCTGCCCTCAGCAAAACTATTTGTCGCGCTCTTGCATAATGGCGAGGGCGTGGCACGTACAGGCTTGCAAGGCATCGTCAAGCGGCTGGCACTGATGAGCGCTGGCCAGGCTTATCAAAGTCCGCGCGCTATCGCACTTGATACAGGCAAACTGTCTGGCTTTGTCGGTCTGTATCAAAATGGCGGCGAAAATGGCAAAATCACACTGGAAAAGGGCAAATTATATGCCGCATTTTCTGCAAACTCGCCTGCCATGCCCATCAGTGCGCTGTCTGCCACTGAATTTTTCTACGATGACAATCCAGATTTTCGTCTGCGCTTTGTCCTGCGTGAAGGCAAGGCCATCAGTGCGCACTGGGTGGAAATGGATGCCCTCGATGATGAGCAAGACGCTGTGCTGTTGCGGGTAGAGGCCCTGAACACCTCCAAATAATGATAGGTTTTTTTGCTTCTGAATGTAACAAAAGCCTGTAAATCGCTGGCTGCACTTGTTATTGCGTGTAAAATTGTTATTTTCACACCAACATACCACTTGCAGTCTGGCGGCTGCAAAAATTCACATGGTGACAGTCAATCCACAAGAAATCTTGTTCAGCATCCCCACCCTGGCAAATGAGTTGGCACCGCTCTTGCCTGTGACTGAGCAGCCGAAGGCAGCAGATTTCCTGTTGCATGAAGATGAGTGGGAGCAAATGGAATTCTTTGCCGCTGAGCGGGCCGAAGAAGTGCAAGCCACGCTCAGTGAATACCACTTGTTTGAAGCCGGACATCGCACCGAAGGCGGCTGGCGCAAGGCTTATCTGCGCCAGCTTGCCAGGACCACGGTACTGCGCTTGCCGGTATCGGAACTGGCCGCGGCATTGGGTGGCAAACCCGGCCCGGCCCCGCTGCTGTATTACGCCACTAGCTTGAGTGGCCAGGTGCAGGATGGTTTCAGTATCGCCCTGGGTGGCAATGTCAGCCTGTATGGTTATACAAATGCCGATGGCATACCAGTGCTGGGAGTCAGCATGGGGCCGGACGCTGACAATGCCAGGCTGATCGCCACCTTTAGCTACTTGTACACAAATCATGACCTGATCCTGGTGGACTGGCGCTCGCAAATGCTGCTACGCGCAGTCAATGCCGCAGGCCAGCTTGATGTTTGGCGGCCCTAGTCTACAGTCAGCAAACCCAATGTCAGGCACCATCTTTTATTCAAGGATTTTGATGAGCCAATTCAGCATACAGGAACAAAACCAGCTACTCAGCGCCTGGGCACATGGCTGGACTATTTCGCGCGGCACTGATGCCCCCATCCCGCTGGCCGATTTTGGTTACCGCATCCAGGTAGGCTTGCCCGGCCATCTGGAACGCTATGTCCTGCAAGGCCATGTGCTGACTGCCGTACAAAGGCTGGCACAAGAAATCGACACCCCCGACACCTGGTTAAAAATTTGCGCACCCCATAGCAGTGTTGCAGGCCTGCTGCCAGTACGCTGGCAAGTCAAGGCACCAGAATACCTGATGAGCAAACAACTCAGCCATACCATAGTGAGCATGCCCGAAGCCTATAGCATAGGCCTGACAGTTGATGGCAATGCCGTCACCGCCCGCGCCTGCAACCGGGATGGCCAGCATGCTGCCACTGGCCGCATGGCCATCCATGGCGAGCATGCTGTGTTTGACCAGATCGTCACCGAACCCGCCCACCGACGTCGTGGCCTGGCAAATGCCATCATGCAAAGCCTGTCCAACCATGCTGTTGGCAAGCATGCCGAACAGGGCGTGCTGGTCGCGACGGCAGAAGGCCGCGCCCTCTACACTACCCTGGGCTGGTTATTGGCTTCAGATATGACAGCAGCGGTGTTGGTGTAGTCTTCATGAAATTGGAACAATTAAGTGCCCATGACTTGCGGCCCATAGACGCGCTGTATTTCAGCCGCCGCGGGCCAGAAGATTTACCCGCCATCCACATCCGCCTGCATAGCCTGGAGCAGGATGATGAAGGCGACAAAAGTGACATCAGCATACGCCTGGACCATATCCCCGGCCTGGCCCCTGACCCGCGTTCGCTGGCCGGTCGCAGCTTTCGCTTCGCCATCAACCCGGCTAATGCCTACATCGATGGCTCGGTTTACCTGCAAGGCAGGCATCATGCAGTGGATGTCACGGCCTTGCACTTCAAAGCCGTACATGGCTTGCAAATACCGCTGGAAGTGGAAGCCTGCATCCTGCTGGAAGAGCAGGCACAGCCGCTGGCCCTGCGCCTGAACCTGCCACTGCATTTGCCACTGGACCAGGCCGCCATGCTGGCCCTGCTGGAAGCGGGTGTGCAAGCGACCAAGGCCAGCAACCCCAAAGACCTGGGGCGCTTGATGGCTTATCTGAAGCAGCATGTGCGCTATGACGCACAGTTGGCCGATGTAGCGACACTGGCCAGGGCACGCTTGCAGGCTGCATAAGCTTTTTATTCATACTCAATTACACATAAACCACAACATGCAAGCAGTTAACCCTGGCAAAAGCACTGGTAAAAACACTGGTAAAAACACTGGTAAAAATTTTTTCTGGCCGAGCGCAATCTGTGCCAGCGTTTTTTCTTTACTACTGGGGCTCATGGGCTTTTTTTTCATCCCGTTTTTTTATGAGCTACATCAGTCTTTCAACCTGGAACAAGACTTCATCATCACCAAGTTTGTTGATGACTATGGCCGCTACTTATGGCGTGCTGGCCTCCCCTGCCTGGCGATCTGGCTCAACTGGCTGAGGGAGCGCTCCAAGCCACAGGCAAAAGCGCGCGCCAGCCAGGCGTTTGCCGCGCTGGCGGCGCTACAACTGCTGGCAATTATCATTGTAATCTGGGCCATGTATGCGCCGATCACGCATATGTGACAGGCACTGGATCATCTTATAAATAACTTACTTCATCCGGCGGCGTATCCCAATTATCATTGAGGCCATCGACATAGGTGACGGGCGCGTTCGCCAGTTCTGCAATCGTTGCATCGTCGAGACAACTGAGGCTGACACCATAGAATAGCCCGCGCCTGGGTGACTGCGCGATACCAAAAGGCCGCACGCCACAATGCCTGCAAAAGAAGTGGCGTTCATTTTTTGCGCCGAACTGGTACTCTGCCAAATCCCCCTCCCCCGCCAGCAAGTGAAAAGACTCAGGTCTGACCACCGTCGCCCAGCACCGGATCTTGCGGCAAAAACTGCAGTTACAACGCATGGTGCCAGCAGCCAGATCGATCTCTGCGGCAAAGCGTATGGCCTGGCAATGGCAACTGCCGTGGTAGGTTTTCATGGCGCTCCTGTCATGTTCTCAACGTGCATACAAAAACTGTGCCCATAAGACGCATGGCAGCAACGGCTTTTTTCATCTATTATTGTACACAGACTTTTTGCCATGCCTGCCCGTATCTACCAGGGTGTGCATATTTATAATAATAGATCAGACTATTCCTGGCCCCTACTTCATCATGCCCTCTTTCGACCAGCTCAAATTAGATACTCCACGTATATACATGCGGCCCTTATGCCTGGACGATGCCCCAGCCATCTTGCACATGCGCTCCAAACCGGAAGTCATGCGCTACATGACCACGGCCCCGTGGACCGACATCGCCCAGGCCATCGCCATGGTAGAACGCGACCAGGCTGCCGTGCTCAAGGGTGATATGCTGCGCCTGGGCATGATACGCAAGACTGACAATGTCTTTCTTGGCAGCTGCATCCTGTTCCATCTGGATGAAAGCTGCCGCCGCGCAGAAATCGGTTACGACATGGACTCCAGCTTCTGGGGTCAGGCTTATATGCATGAAGCCCTGGTCGCCTTGTTGAATTATGGTTTCACGGAAATGAATCTGAATCGTATCGAAGCCGACATACATCCAGACAACCTGGGCTCAGCCAAGACACTGGAGAGGCTGGGCTTTCTCCGCGAAGGCTATTTGCGCGAACGCTGGATCATCGAAGGCGAGGTATCGGATTCGGCACTGTATGGTTTATTGCGCAGTGATTGGCTGGGGCGGGTGCCAGCTTTGCACAGTCCCACATGAAGCGGTGAAATCACGACCCAAAATCTCACCACAGAGACAAAGCGCCTGCCAACAATTAAGTAGGGTGCGCCGTCATATGCCTTTCACCTGCACTTACTCCGCCAGAAAGCCAGCGGCTGCGCCCAGCTCATTTGGTAGCGGGAATACGATCTGCAAACCATAGCCTGGTAGGGTGCGTTGTAACGCACCACATAACTCTCTGCCAGTCTAAGAAATGTCATGTATCAATAAAGCGATGTCTTTGATATTTTTGGAGAAATGCGGTGCATGTAGTGGTTTAATAATAACGCACCCTACTTCCTGACTGGGCACCAGTCTGCGTGCCCGCTCTGTCTCTCTGCGGTGAACTTTTTTGGTCTTGATTTCAAGCCCCCGCCAATTAACGCCATGCACCCAGATCATGAAAACGAATTAGTCATGAAAACTGTGCCAGCAAGCGGTGATCATGAGAAAATACGCGGATTCTTCCTCAGACTACCCAGGCTAGCTGGATTTTTCATGCAATATTCCTGCTTGGTATTCCGGGGCTATGGGCCAGCCATACATTATCAACATCACCGAAAGGTTTGCATCAATGGGTGCCAATGCCAGTGTTATACAAAAAATCTATATTGCCTACTTTAACCGTCCTGCCGATGTCGCTGGCTTGCAATATTGGGAAGGGCAGCTTGATGCAAATAAAATTTCTTTGGCAGGCCTGGCACAATCTTTCAGTGAGCAAGTTGAATACCAGAATACTTATGGCGGTAAAAATACGGTAACCGTAGTCACTGCCTTATACCAAAACTTATTTGGCCGTGCGCCAGATAGCGGCGGCCTGAGCTATTGGACCGGGCAAATTGACAGCGCTGCCATCAACCTGGGCCAAGCGGCATTGGCGATCTTGAACGGTGCATCACCTCTCAGTGATGATGGTATTGCGATTGCCAATAAGCTTAATTTTGCCGAGCGCTTCACCGCCAGCCTGGATACCCCTGCAAAGGCTGCGAACTATACCAGCTCATTGGGACTAGAGGCTGTCAAATTGGTCATGTCCAAAGTGCTGGCGGGCGCCCCCGTTCCCACACTGACTTCTCACGCCAATCTGAATTTCCCTTCCGGGCACAATACGGTGAATGGGACTGAAGCTGCCAATGGTTTAAAGATAGACCTGGATTTGAAGGATCTGGCTGTTTCAGTCGGCTATAAGCTTGAATTGATGATTAACGGCGAGCCATTCACTTCACGCGTCGTCCACACGATCACCATGGCTGAGATACTGGCGCAAAAAGCCAGCATTGCCGTACCTGGTGCAACTTTCTGGGGTGTAGATGGCGGAAAAAGCATAGGTGTCAAAGTCAGTGATATTTTCGGGAACACCGGCGATCTGGGTGCGGAAACCCGGATACAACTCGATACCATAGCCCCAGCAGCGGGAACTTCTTATACGACACGATATAACTACGCCAATAGCACGACACACCTGGAGCTAAACATTCCCCAGGGTGAATTGACTGGCGGCCATATCACCCTAGGGTCTACCGAGACAAATACTCTGGCAAGAGTCGATATCATCTCTGCGACGGATACCAAGGTCGCTTTTGATCTCAATGAGGCGCAGAACAAGAGCATGTACTACGGTGGCTACAATGTGCGTGAATATGACAGCGCTGGCAATGTCACCACCTTCAATATCTTGAATTTGCCCAATGCCTTTCTGACAGGCAGCGATACCAAATTAACGAATCCCAAAAATACCAGCTTTATCCCGGTAGATGGCAAGGGCGTGCTCAACACCATCAATGCGAGCAATTCCAAACTCATCGTCACTGCAGATATCGTGGCCGGTGAAGCGACAGGTGGTTATGCCAGCCTGAGCATGAATGGATTTTCAGTGTTTGACAGGGAAATTCTCGCAGGCGATACCAAGCTCAGGTTTGAAATCAATACAGATAGCGCCTATGCCTTGAAAGCGTTGCTGGGGAAAGGTGCAACGGCATCTATTGAACTGCATACTGCGGCAGGGTCCTCGGCATATTCTGTGGGTTGGTCAGTATTGGAGACCAGATACCTTGATGGCGAAGCCATACAAGGGGGGTTAACTGCGCCTACCGGTTTAATCATTACACCACTGGGTGGCAAGGTCAGCAATAGTAGCCCTGGTACTGTCGTCTTGAATGGCAGCAATGTAGCAATCAGCGCAGAGGTGAGCATCGTCGCCGGGCAAGCGACTTCTGGTTATGCCGAGCTTTGGATAGGCAATCAGCGTATCGCCTCAAACCATAATATCTCGATCACGGATACCAAGCTGACTTTCAATATCATATCAGCCCCTCTGGAAGCTTATGACCCCCAGCACCTGCAATACAATGTCCCCAAAGGCGGCGTAGCAGTGGTCAAGCTGTTCGACTACGCCGGTCATGAAGTTGACAGTGCGGGCAATCTGACGGTGATCACCAATTATTCATCCTTGACGGGCTATGATGTCGCCACACACCCGCCTCCTGCAGAACCCGTGCAGATCGTCGGAATCCAGCAAGACCTGGTCTCTTGATCAATAAGCTGTTTTCCTTGAGCATTCTGTAGGAGCGGCTTTAGCCGCGAATTGGTGGGCACGGTAAACCATGCGCGGCTAAAGCCGCTCCTACAAAAAACCAGGGTTTGCATAAGTCGGCAGGGGGCGTTGTAACGCACCACGTGGCTCTTTGCCAGTCCAAGAAATGTCATGCAGCAGCAATTTGCACGCATCAACAAAACAGTGTCTTTGATATTTTTGGAAAAAATGCAGTGCGTGTAGTGGTCTAATAATAACGCACCCTACCGCCGTAATACGCCTTTCACCTGCACTTAGCATCAGCGCCCGGCTCATTTGGTAGCGGAGATACGATCTGCAAACCACAGCAGCTTATGTCATTCAGCCTGGGGAGGATGAAGATAATTTTCTACTCATTCCTGCGCTGCTTCCTTCAGTGCCAGCTGCAGATAAGCATGCACATGCTTGTCTTTTATCTCTTGTGGCGTAGTCAGCCTGATATGACGGCGGTACTTGCCCTCGCCTTCCAGCGTCTTGTACTTGTCTGGCAGGGATGCACCGCGCCCAAACTCCAGCGTCACATGCTTGGTATAAGAAAATACGCCACAGAAAGGCCTGATGGCAGAGAACAGCAAGCCGCCATATTTGACTTCCTCTGTCACACCCTGGTCTAGCTTGAGTATCTGTTCTCGCAATGCCTGTACCAGGGCATAATGGTCTTCATTAAGCAGGCGTATGTCTTGCAATAGTTTGTCGATTCGGTCGGCACTCATGGATCATGCTCCTTCATCATAGGCAGGTTGATGTTTCTGCTTCAGGATTTTGCGATGATGCACCAGACAAAGCTCTACAACTCAGCCTGTTTATGAAATGAGTTCTACTCTTTGCAAGCCAGTTTTCTGGGAGCGGATTTTTCTGTTACTGCCACCAGGACCACCGTATCAACACCATCACCCTCGCCATTATAGCTGACATAATTAGCAACTTTTAATGCAGCCTGTCCTGAGATGCCACAATTTTTTCCCTTGATCTGTTCGGGGATATTCAACAGCTTTTTGGATTCATCTTTGTTCTTGAAACAAAACCAGGCCAGGCGTTTATCAGTTGGCGAGCGTGGCAAGATTTTGGCCGAATCCGAGCCTGGATAAAAGCAAACCAGGCCACCCAGCGAGTCCTGGCTTTGGGTATCGGTACGAAATTCATAACGGCCCTTGAGTGCGATCTCATTCGCAGCCTGGCATTCATACGCAATGGAAAGTGCCGCAGTCAATGTCAGCAATGCGTTGATCCTGTAGTTCATCTTATATCTTTATTTCTTCACTTGCCCAGGTTGCAGCAGCAACCTCAGCTTGTTGCTGATGAGGCTGGCTTTGTCATTACTATCGCTATAGGAAGCGCAGGCTTCCGGCAACAAGCGCTCCTTGCTCTTGCCTGTCTGTGAAAAATATAATTTATCCACATCACAGCGCAAGCGAGCCTTAAGCTTGCCTGTGGCTCTTATCCTTACCTCAGCCACCCAGCAGGCATCTGCACAACCGCTGGAATGATAGGCCAGCAACTCGCCGCGCACGGGCCAGTCCAGGGTGTATTCACCGGTGCCGCCAGATGCCCAGGCATGGCTACCACTTGCGAGTAAAACCAATGCAGCGATGCGCGTCAGATAGTATTGATATTTAGCCATATAAAAATTTTCTCATTAATAGGCATTAATAGACACTCACAGACATTCACAGACATTCATAGACAGTGGATATGACATCTTGAGATAGTAGCAGTTGCCATCAGGTGCAGCCGCATTCAAAAGCCACGGACACGCTTAAAACGCTCAACTTCCAGGTGGGCATGGTCATAACCATAGGCAGTCAGACTGTTATTGTCTCCTGCATAAATCATATAGACATGTCGGACGGCACCATCTTCGAGCAGATATTCATAGACTTCCCAGCGATTACTCCATTTCCCCGTGGGCGGGTCTACGGTCCTAGAATCCCAATAATGATCGTCGAGCAATTCACGGCTCATTTTTGTGGGAGCAGCGATGATCGTCTTTGGCGGCCCTATCAGCGCATATACTTCCGCTTTTTTCGTATGACCATGGCTGACTCTCCCATATTCACGCTTCAACTTCGACCCCAGGCGCTCTTGCCAATAAGCAAGGCTCCGCAAGTTGGTCTCTGCTACCCAGCCACGCAGCAACTGAGTATTGGGATCAAAGAATAAATAGATGCAACGCATACCGGCACCACTACGATAATCCACTTGAAAAAAAGGGGTGCCATTGCTGACCTGCTTCAATACATCGTAAGGGAATTGTTGAGCCCGGTAAAAATCGAAGAGGTGGGAGTCAGGGCCGTCCTGGCAGAGACTTGGGTATTCGACACACCTGGAACCGACAGTATCGTTCACTCTTCGCACAAATGGCGGGCCTGCTGCTTCCAGCCTGTCAAGCACCTTATTGGCTTCACCCCGGCTCATGCCGACACGCAAGCCCTGGTAAACTTCCAGATCGAAATTCTGGGTAGCGCATGCACACAGTGGCAGGACAAAAACAGCGAAGTAAAGCCGGGCGCGGATACACCGTTCAGCAAGCTTGTTGAAAGCAATGACCAGGTAAGCAAACATATCTTCCTCCCGTCGCAACGGAGAATACAGGTTACCATGTCCGGGGCTATGTCTCAGGCTCCAGAACAAAGAACGACAGTCGCGGACATTTTTTGAAAAAATACCTGCCCGGCAAGGGAGCAGATCACCGATGAGGGCGATGATACTTGAGGTATTCGGCCCTGGCTATCAGCACTAATCAATGCCAAATTTAATTACCGTGGATTTTAATGTTTTTACATGACAAGAGCTCTTGTGGTTTGTCATATTATCCACGAATCAGATTCAACCAGCAGTCACTTCTAGCATCACTATCCGGCCATACTGATCTTTTACAGGCGATTCAAACTCAGCAGTGATATCCAATTTCCTCTGCATCGATCAAGACTTCTTCCAGAGTACGCGAAGTTGAAAAAGCTGCGACTAACTCAGCTGTCAATGGCTCGTGCGCAAAAATCCTGGCAATGGCTGACAGGTCAACATCAAGCTCATAATACTCTTGCGCGAAAGCCTGGTAAGTCTCTGGTTTTCCATCTAAAGGCGTCAGCATCCACTGTGAGCCATCAGGGTCATCTTCACCTTCTGGAAACTCTACCATCCCGCATGACCATGCAGCATCGTCAACCTGGCACCAGATGCAAAACGTGGTGTCCTGCATGTGAAAAGCCGCTTCATTCAGCGAACTGCAAAATACCGACGGCACAGTATCAAGCACTCCTGGCCATACTTGAGAACTGGCATTGTTAGCAGGAGCCATCGCAGCTTCATGACCAAAACCACGTAAGAAGCAACCAGAGCTATCGAACACGGCAAAGAAGTCATCACCAGAACCCGTACGCATGGAAGCCATTTGCTCGGTCTCTGACCAATGGGCATTATAGGAATAATAGCGATAATCCCACTCCTCTTCCAGAATGGCATCCAGCATGGCCAGGGCCTGCAAGATGCTACGCAAACTTGAAGGCAGGGGGAGTTGGGACAATTGGCGAGTAGAGATCATCGTAGGTTTTGCTTGGTTTTCTAAAAAATCCACGGACATATTGTAGCAAGTCGCTTTTGGTAATTATTGCTGGGGACATATTAAACGACGTGCATACAAATCTTCCAGTCTGTCCACCGCAGCCAGCACAAAATCTTCCGGTAAATCCTGGATGATACGGCTCGCAGGCATGAATGCATCCGTTCCGTGTTCCGTTTCTATGATTTCAAGCATGCGCATGCGCGCATCCCTGTCCACAGGATAATCGTCCCCAAAAAATCTGAGCGCAGATTGCAGCGCCTTTGTGGTCACAGGCAAATCCAGTTCTTGCAAAGCAGTCAATGCCAGCAGAGCCATATCACCAGCACTATTCCAAAAGAATTGATTCAGCGTGCCATTCATGGTTTCTGCTTCCAGCCACCATAATGCAATGGCTTGCTGCTCTGCCGGCATCAATAGATCAAAACCCTGCTCCCAGCGGCTTTCGAGTTTTTTCCATGTGTCGGTGTTAGTAATACCCATTATCTTGTCTCTTATCCGGATGGATCACAATTCAGTATCCGCCAGCTTGCCCCTATACAAAGCCGCCACCAGGTCAGATTGCGTGACCATGCCTATCAGGCGGCGTTCTTCATTGATGATGGGGATATGGTGCAAACCCTGGTCAGACAGCAAGGGCACCAGTTCGACGATGTGCATGTCGCTGCGGGCGGTGCGTACCGGGTGGCTCATGATCTGGCCTACGACTTCTGGCTTGCTGGAATGCATGAGACGGGTGCGGCGTAGCAACTGGCGCAGTTTTTCATCGAATTTTTCATACACATCCAGATTGGCATTCTTCATGAAGTCAACCAGGGTGACGATGCCGATGACGCGACGGGCTTTATCAATGACGGGCAAGGCCTTGATCCTGTGCTGGCGCAACAAGGTCCATGCTTCTTCCAGGGTGCTGCCGTATTCGACAGTGACGAGATCTTTGGACATGATGTCGGCACATGTGATTTCACCAAAGCGACGGCGATAGGCATGCATCTCGGTTTGCAGGAACAGGGATTCCAGATCATCGCGGCTGACGTCCAGCACCTGGTTGTATTTTTGCAGTACTTCATCCAGGTCACGCGATTGGAAACCCAGTCTGTCTATGGGGCGTGCATCGCCCGTGCCATGTTTGCCAGAATGGTCAGGCTGGGCCGCATGCGGGTAGCGACGGCCAGTGGCATTGTTATAGACCAGCGCAAACAAGGCCAGCAAGACAGAATTGATACCCACTGGCAGCAACACAAACTGGTAGCCCAGATCCAGTATCAATGGCCCGCCCAGCACGGCTGTCAAGGCCACCGCGCCACCGGGTGGATGCAGACAGCGCAGCAAGAACATGGCGGCCACCGCCAGTGCAGTCGCCAGTGCTGCAGTGGCCATGGACGAACCCAGCACGTGCACGCACAAGACACCCACCAGGGCTGACAGCATATTGCCACCTACGATGGACCAGGGTTGTGCCAGCGGGCTGGCGGGCACGCCAAACAACAAAACGGCAGAAGCCCCTATCGGTGCCAGCAACATGGGGATAGCGGCATATGAGCCCAGCATGACCCGCGTGACCAGACCTGTCAGCAGCAAACCTGCCAGCATGCCGGCACAGGCACGCAGGCGTTCGCGATGGTCAGTACCAATTTGTGCAGGGGCGAAAGTCTTGCACCAGGCGAGCAGGCTTTCTAGCGTAGACCATTTTTTTTTCATGGCTTGTTATAGTAATTTGCAACAAAATGCAAAGTGTATAGGGAAAATAAAAGCTTTATCGCAGTATGTGTCACTGCCTTGCCCTATTTTAACAGTGATCGCAAAGCCGATTTTTGCATGGCAATAACACCTGGAGATTGAAATGAACAAAGACTTATCACGCGCCCTGGTCGTGCTCGGTGTTTTGCTGGCCCTGGGTATGTCGGCTGCTGCCTTTATTTTTGGCGCGCAGGCCAAACACATAGGGTCGGGCAAGCAGAGTATCTCTGTCAAGGGCCTGGCAGAAAAACCACTGCAAGCTGATTATGCTGAATGGCGCATAGGCGTGGCCGTGGTAGCACCCAGTTTTGCCGAGGCACTGGCCAAGCTGCGCAAATCGCGCCCTGTGCTGGATGAATTTTTAAGCAAGCAAGGTTTTGAAAAAGCCGCTTTGAAAGAATCAGAAGAAGCAGTAGAACCCAATATGGTCACCGAAGAATTGCCAGAAGGCCGTAGCCGCCAGGTGCAACGTGGCTACAAGGCAGCGCAAAGCATACTGGTGACATCCAAGGACCTGGCCAAGGTCACCAATGTCAGCCGTGCAGCCCTGCAACTGGAAGCCGATGGCCAACCCGTCTTCTACAGCGCGCCACAGTTTCTGGTATCCAAACTGGAAGACATTAAAATGTCATTGATCGGCGCAGCCACCGAAAACGCCAACAAGCGCGCCGCTGAATTTGCCAAGTATGGCGCAGTCAAGGTAGGCAGCATGCGCTCTGCTTCGCAAGGGGCTTTCTACATCCTGCCAGTAGGCACAGAAACCAGCTCGGATGAATACGGCGGCACCTATGATAAATCAACGATAGACAAAGTGGCGCGGGTGGTGGTGACGATAGAGTATGGGATAGAGCGTTGATGAGGCATGATGAAGTCAAGACCAAAGCTCACCACAAAGACACCGAGTGGGCACGGAAATTCATGCTCAATGAGTAGGGTGCGCCACGCGCACCGTTTTTTGAATACATGGAATCATTAATGGTGCGTTGTAACGCACCCTACAAATAACTAAGCCCCGGGTATATCAAGGCATGATGCACATGGCGTACTCTACCAGTGCCGACCTATTATGGCCCATAGCGCTTCTCTTTATCAATGATCAAGGCTGGCATGCATAACGCAGCACCGCCAGACATCATTTGCGCTCCCCTACCGCACATAGTAAACTGTCAGGCTAACAAATTAACTGAGCGTGGACGCGGGCATGAAAAACTGGACAAGACTGGTGCTACTCCTATTAATTTTTGCATGCACAAGCACTGGCGCACATGAAATCAATGCCTATCTTGCTGCGAGCCAGGAATTTGAAAAAATTACTGCAGAAAAAACAGCCTTGGGCCACATGCCACGCCTGGAGGACAAGGGTGTCATGGAGCTGATCGCCATTCTTTCTGACAGCCAGCGTTTTTTGAATTCAACATCCTACCGCCTTGCTGATCTGGCTACCTTGCACAATATGTGCATGAAAACTAATGCAGTCACCATGTCGTATGCATTGTTCGATATGAAGTCCTATGTCAAAAAAGGGGATGATCAAGCATTGGTCGTTCAGCAAGTAGGAAAATTAATGTACAAAAATGTCGTATCCTTTCAAAATGAATTGGAGCCTCTGCAACCCTTCTTAGTGCGTTGCCTGGCAAAAGAAATACCTCTCCTGACAGAATTTATCGCTACTTTACAACCAGAAGAATTCACCGATATCCGGCGTGGCGGTTTGCAGCAAGCAAGAAATGGTGTGCTTTCTATCTACTATGGCAATCTGCAAATCCTCAGTAATCCGGACTTAAAAAAACCTTTTAAAGAAAAAATTGTTGAAGCCCTGGCCGACGCAGCTGCACCGCTCGCCAGTATCATCCAGCCTGCCGCACGCCAGCAAATTTGGGATCTCGCCACTACTATACAAAAAACAAGATCCGGTACAATGGACAGCAATTTGCGAAAAATCATAGAAGTGATGTCGGCGACTGAATGTGTGGGTTTATGCAAGTTGTGATCTGCGATAATCAAGCAGGTGCGTTGCAACGCACCCTACCTTCTTAATAAGCCGATTAAGGTGCATCAAAGATCACGGCTCAAATACGATGGATTCCTGCCTGCGCAGGAATGACGATAGTGAGGGCAGTTGCCTGGGCGTGCAGTATGGTTTGCTGGGCGCTAAGTCCCAGTTGGTAAGTAAGATCAAGACCAAAAAGCTCACCACCAGGCACGGTCAAACCGGCAGCACCTCCATGCAATCTATCCCCCAGGTTTGCATTTTACTCCCCTGTTTTTGCAACTCATCATTTTCCCTATGGCAGCTTTTTAAAGTTGGCAATACAGTAAGCCTGCACTTGTCACAGACAAGGAAAAAAGCGAGGCTGGTGCGGTGTTAAGCCAGCATCTATGTCCATGAAAACCAGGAGAATAGAATGAAAACTATAAAGAATTCAGGAACAAATCTGTCAAAAAAATGCGGCATGGCTGCACTTATGCTGACTTGCATGACGATCGCTGCCACACCCTTGCTGGCCCATGCCGATGCCACCGATGATTTTGTGCGCGCCGAGATGCAAAAGCGCCATATCCCCGGCATGTCGGTCGCTGTACTGCGCGATAACAAGATCATCAAGGAAAGTACCTATGGCCTGGCCAGCATAGAACACAATGTCGCTGTAAAGCCGGATACTGCTTATGTCCTGGCTTCGATGACCAAGACGTTTACTGCCAGCGCCATCATGCTGCTGGTGCAGGATGGCCGCATCAAACTTGATGACACCATCACTTCGATACTGCCGCAATTACCGGCTGCATGGGCAGGCATCACAATACGCCATTGCCTCTCCCATACTTCGGGCTTGCCAGATGCGCTCACTGATGATGTGAACGTCATCACCATCAATGGCGACCGCGAGTTACTCCTGGCAGAACTGGCCAAGATGCCCTTGCAGCCAGCAGGAGAAAAAGCCGTCTACAACCAGACTGGCTATATGTTGCTGGGCATGATCATAGAAAAAACCAGTGGCATGCCGTATGAGCAGTTTTTGCAAACCCGTTTATTCAAACCCATGGGGCTGACGGGTGCACGTTTTGGTGATGCCTGGTCCATCATCCCTGGCCGCAGCGATTTGTACACTTCGCTCAATATCAGCAAAGACCATAGCAAGCTCGATATCAAGGATGGCCGTCCTGTCGTCATGCAAGACAAGATTTATCACTATGGTGCCAAGTTCATGCCCGACTATCTGGCACCTGCCGGGCTCTTGAATGGCAATATCCATGATTTGATCAATTTTGAGCAAGCCCTGGCAGAAGGCAAGATCGTCAAACCCGCATTACTGAAAGAAATGACCACGCCCTATAAGCTGCGCAATGGCCAGGATGGTGACTATGGCCTGGGCTTTATCTTCATGCCCTTTGGCAAGCAAACGGCCATCTCTTATGGCGGTGGCGCTGCGACCTGGCGCGTGAGTTTGCCCGAGAAGCATCTGACGGTAGTGGTGCTGACCAATTTACAGGGTTCGCAACCCCATGTGCTGGCCAGTGGCATTGCTGCCCTCTATGATACAGAAGCAAAGTAAGACGACAGCCCTTGCTTGATGAAAGCAAGGGCTGCAGCACCTGGGCTGCGGTATTTGTTACTTGGCGTAAAATAGCTGGCCCGGCCGCAACAGTTCGTATATTTTTGCGGCTATTTGCATTTTGCCTGCCCATGTCATGAAACGATCCCGCTTAGGTTTGTTGTTTATCGCATTCGCCCTGTTGGCAATACTGTTTGCCTGGCTGTGGTGGCGGCAAACGATACCGCTGGCAAGTAAGCCAGCAGCAGATCAGGAAGTGGCCGCCAGTGCTGCCCGTGAGTCCAGCGCCAGCAATGTCAGCGTCGCCAGCGAGGTGGCAGTAGCCGGCAGCCTGCCTGAAGTTGCCAAATTGCCGGGGGTCAGCCAGGTGCCTGGCATCTTGCTGGCGCCAGAGGCAGAAAAATTCGACATGGCGATGCTGGAAGACCACGCCGCCCTCGCGCAATACCTGAGCGCGGCCCAGCACAAGCAGGCCCTGGCCTTGCTGAAGACGCAGTATTGCAAATCGCCCAGGCTGACGGTGTATTTTAAAAAGGATGTCGCTGAAAAATTGCTGCTCAGTGACTGCTATTATTCACTCTTCTCTGACAGCAAGGGCAATCCCGATAATTACGACGCAGAGTACGGCATCATGCTGGCCGTGGATAAAACTACTGTCCTTGAGTTGAAGGACATCATCCACTACAAGTTCATGTATGAAACCAGCAAACTCAGCGCCGTTACCAAGTCGGATAAAAGCGGCGGCCTGCAACTCTGGCTGGATGGATTGATTTGTGAAAACGACGGCTCTGACAATGATGAGGATGAGCCTGTCGGCGCACTACCCGGCAATGCTGTCAGTGCATCGGCCAGCATGGCACAAAAAAGCGCAGCTCACTGGAAGGCTGCTGGTCCACCACCATTGTGGAAATCATTCATGGTGAATTGCAAGCGCTAAAAAAATAGGTCTGCATTTTTGCTCCTAGTTGCCTGTCCCTGAGCATTTGTTACCTCGGGTAAAAAGCATAGCCACACTACTGTATTTCATCTATGTTGGCGGCTCTGGTCATTTGCCATCCATTTCAGCATGAATAAATCCCGTTCAGGTTTCATCCTCATTACCATCGCTCTTTTGGCAGTGCTGCTTGCCTGGCTGTTCTGGCAGCAGGCTACCCCCACACCTGCCAGCATGCCTGCTCATCAGGCTGCTAATCAAGCTGCGGCTGCGGCCCCCGGCGCAAGTAGCACTGCCGTCACCAGTGCCATCGATGATTTGGAGTTTGCACCAGGCAATGAAGACCACCCCGGCTTGCTGGCTGCGCCCCAGGCAGACAAATTTGATATGATGGTAGTAGAAGACCATGCCGCGCTCCTGCAATATTTGACACCAGCCCAGCACAAGCAAAGCCTGGCAGTGCTAAAAGACCAGCATTGCAATTCCCCCAAGATCACTGTGTACGCAAAAAAAGATCTGCTTGAAAAGCTGCTGGTCAGCGATTGCCATTATCTCTATCAGCCTGAAGATAAAACTATTGCGCCTTACTATGATACGGATTACAGCATCATGCTGGCCGTTAACATGGCGGGGGTATTTGAACTCAAGGGTATCAAGCGTTTCAAATACCTGTATGAAGTCAGCCATCTGGCGGCCGTCACCAGACTGCCAAAAAATGGCCACCTGCAACTCTGGCTGGATGCAGATACCTGCGAACCGTCAGCCCCTGAAGAAGAGACGAACGCCAGCCAGGCCAGCAGCGCGACTGCGGGCGGAAGCCCCGAGAGTTGCAAATCTACAGGCATAGTTGAAATCATCAATGACAAGATGCTACTGACCAAGCGATAATCAGGGCCAGCCTCATCCATTTCTGGCATGATGGCGCTTTTGCCTCAGCAACCTAGCTCCATGCCAGACACCCCCATCAACGCCCTCTTCGTCTGCAGCCGCAACCAGTGGCGCAGCCCCACAGCCGAGCAAGTCTGGCGCAAGCACCCCATGGTACGCGCCCGCTCTGGCGGCACCAGCCCGAACGCCCGCCACCCAGTCTCTGCCGCCGATATAGAATGGGCAGACCAGATCTTTGTCATGGAAGAAAAACACAAGTCACGCCTGATGGCCAGCTACCGTAACCTGATAGGCCACAAGCCTGTGCATGTGCTCGATATCCCTGACGAATACAAGTACATGGATGCTGAACTGGTAGAACAATTACAACAAGCTATAGGCGATATCCTGGGTTTGAACTGATTTCCCCCATTATTTTCAATTATTTTGAAAATACCTGAATCCTTTTCATTGGATGAACACTCTTGCTCAGTGTCATTCATTACAAAGAGGAGTTCACCATGTTTCATTTCAAACGTAATTTGCCCCATTGGGAACGCGCGCTGCGCATCATCAGCGGTGTGGCGCTGGCTTGGCTGGCTTATAGTGGTCAATTCCAGGGCGTGCTGAACTGGATTATCATCGCCAGTGCCGCTACCATGGTCATGACAGCCTTTGTAGGATTCTGCCCTGCCTGTGCCATGGTGGGGCGTAAATACCTGGATAACTGACATGAGCCTGCCCCGCACCCAATTACTGGAAGCCGCCCAGCAAGGTGATGGCAAAGCTATTGCCGAGTTGCTGGCGGTCTGCCAACCCGACCTTAAGCGCTTTGCCAGACGCACCTGCTCGAATGCCGAAGACGCTGAAGATGCGGTACAAATGGCACTTTGGTCCCTGTACCGCAAAGTGGGCGCACTGCGTTGCGTGGCCACCTTTGCCACCTGGATGTTTCGCATCGTCGAGCGCGAATGTTTTCGCTTGCTGCGCATCAAGAAGTACCATGATGTGCTGGATGAACTTGATGAAAGCGACATGCCCATGGCCAGCATGGTGCCTACCGACTTGCGTCTGGACCTGGTGCGGGCTTTGGAGCGCTTGTCAGCACCCTACCGCGAGGTGCTGATACTGCGCGACGTGCATGAACTGACCGCCCCCGAAGTTGCCGCGCAATTGGGCCTGAGCCTGGAAGCTGTCAAGAGCCGCCTGCACCGCGCCCGTGCACAGGTGCGCGAGCAATTGCTGAGCAGCGGTTACTGGATGAAGGATGGTGCGCCAGAAACACCGACAAATCATGGAGGTCATCATGTTTTGTAGTACATCTGTGACGGTGCATTTGCTGCGCGGTTTTGGAGCCTTGAGTTTGCTGCTAGTGGCTTTTCTGGTGCCTGGCCTGTCCTTCATATGGCAGGGGCTGGCACTCATAGCTGCATTCTTATTGATGCGCGGCTGCCCCATGTGCTGGACTATGGGTTTGATTGAGACGATTTATGAGAGGCGGAAGAAGAAAGCCGTCAATTGATCGCTCTGTAGGTCGGGCAATCCTTGTAGGTTGGGCTACGGGGTATCAGCCCAACACTGGGCCTTTAATATACGTATCCGTTATTTAAGCGCCGAGTGTTGGGCTGATGAAGCGTAGCCCAACCTACGCCCCCCTGCCTAGAGCCTCCCTTCCGACCCAAATCTGGCTCTTGTGATAACGCCCCGAATCATGGATACTTGACTCACCCTACCCCACAGTGAGGCTATCCATGACACCCGATCAGGCAAGCTCAGGCGCTAATGCACAGTTGAAACCTACGCTGGGCAGCTTGCAGTTGTGGGGGATAGCGGTGGGCCTGGTCATCTCGGGTGAATATTTTGGCTGGAGTTATGGCTGGGCGTCTGCGGGAACGCTGGGTTTCACGGTGACGGCGCTGTTCATCGCGGCGATGTACACCAGCTTTATTTTCAGCTTCACAGAATTGACCACGGCCATCCCGCATGCGGGCGGGCCGTTTGCCTATAGCAGGCGGGCATTTGGGCCGCTGGGCGGTTTCTTTGCCGGCGCGGCTACTCTCATAGAATTTGTGTTTGCCCCACCGGCCATTGCGCTGGCGATAGGTGCTTACCTGAATGTACAATTTCCTGAAATCAATCCCAAGACGGCGGCGGTGGGGGCGTACATTGTATTCATGGCTTTGAACATCATAGGCATACAAATCGCCGCCAATTTTGAGCTGGCCGTCACGCTGCTGGCGATCTTTGAATTGCTGGTCTTCATTGGCGTGGTATCGCCGGGTTTTAGTTTATCCAATTTCACCAGAGGCGGCTGGGCCGGGCAAGATCATTTCAGCGTAGCCTCGCTGCCTGGCATGTTTGCGGCTATCCCGTTTGCGATCTGGTTCTTTCTGGCGATAGAAGGTGTGGCGATGGCGGCAGAAGAATCGCGCAACCCGCAACGCTCGATACCTATTGCCTACATAGGCGGCATCATCACCCTGGTGGCATTGGCGATAGGCGTGATGGTGTTTGCCGGTGGCGTGGGCGACTGGACCAAGCTGGCGAATATCAATGACCCGCTGCCGCAAGCGATGAAGCTGGTGGTCGGCAATAACAGCAACTGGCTGCATATGCTGGTGTGGCTGGGCCTGTTTGGTTTGATTGCGTCTTTTCACGGCATCATACTTGGTTACTCGCGGCAGATTTTTGCATTGGCGCGTGAGAATTATCTGCCGCATTTCTTTGCAAAAATCCATCCGCGCTTCAAGACCCCGCACCGTGCAATCATCGCAGGTGGCCTTATTGGCATCGCTGCGATTTATAGCGATGAACTCATCAAGATAGGTGGCCAGAGTTTGACGGCGAATATACTGACCATGAGTGTGTTTGGTGCGCTGCTGATGTATATCGTCAGCATGCTCGCCCTGTTCAAGCTGCGCCGCACAGAACCGCATATTGCGCGACCATTCCGCGCGCCGTTTTATCCTTATTCACCCGCCTTCGCCCTGCTGGCAGCCTGCATCTGCATGGCCACCATGGTTTATTATAATCTGTTGATATTCGGCGTTTTTTGCCTGTTCCTTGGGCTGGCTTATGTTTACCATATCATGACCGTGGGCAAGCGTAGCGGCATAACCCAGGATGAAGAAGCGGACAATGCCATGACCACAGAAACCGCTGCAAGATGAGCATGAAGCCAGCACAATTTAGCCACATCATCGGCACGCGCACTTACCAGTTCCGCGACCTCAAGGACTTGCTGGCCAGGGCCACGCCGCTGCGTTCTGGCGACTTGCTGGCTGGCGTAGCCGCAAGCACCGCAGAAGAGCGCGTGGTTGCGCAAATGTGCCTGGCAGAGCTGCCGCTGAAAACCTTTCTCAATGAAGCCCTGGTGCCTTATGAGAGCGATGAAGTGACACGTCTCATCATTGATGAACATGATGCTGCTGCCTTCGCCACAATCAGCCATCTGAGCGTAGGGGATTTTCGTAACTGGCTATTGTCGGATGCGGCAGATACTGCAACGCTAAATGCAATGGCACCCGGCATCACGCCAGAAATGGCAGCCGCCGTCAGCAAACTCATGCGCGTGCAGGATTTGATTCTGGTGGCGAAAAAATGTCGCGTGGTCACGGCCTTCCGCAATACCCTGGGACTGGGAAATCGCATCGCTACCCGCCTGCAACCCAATCACCCAACTGACGACAGCACCGGCATCGCCGCCAGCATACTCGATGGTTTATTGTATGGCAGTGGTGACGCCGTGATAGGCATCAACCCTGCCAGCGACAATGTGCCGCAAGTCATCAAGCTATTGCACATGCTCGATGCCATCATAGAGCAATATGCGATCCCCACCCAGTCTTGCGTGCTCACGCATGTGACCAATACCATGGCAGCAATCGAGCGTGGTGCGCCGGTGGACCTGGTGTTCCAGTCCATCGCTGGCACCGAAGCGGCCAACAGTAGCTTTGGCATCAACCTGGCCTTGCTGACAGAAGCACGCAGCGCCGCCCTGTCGCTGGGGCGCGGCACGGTGGGCCAGAATGTCATGTATTTTGAAACCGGCCAGGGCAGCGCGCTATCAGCCAATGCCCATCATGGCATGGACCAGCAAACCTGCGAAGCACGTGCCTATGCCGTGGCGCGCAAATTCCAGCCGCTGCTGGTGAACTCTGTGGTCGGCTTCATCGGGCCTGAATATCTTTACGATGGCAAGCAAATCATACGCGCAGGTCTCGAAGACCATTTCTGCGCCAAGCTGCTGGGCTTGCCCATGGGTTGCGATGTCTGCTACACCAACCATGCCGAGGCTGACCAGGATGACATGGATATTCTGCTGACTTCGCTCGCTACCGCAGGCTGCAATTTCATCATGGGCGTGCCAGGCTCGGACGATATCATGCTCAATTACCAGAGCACCTCTTTCCACGACGCACTGTATCTGCGACGTGTGCTGGGCTTGCGGGCCGCACCAGAATTTGAAGCCTGGCTCAAGCAGATGGAGATATACAAGCACGATGAGCAATTGCATTTGCACGATGCCTTGCCATCTGGTTTTGAAACAGCTTTACGGCGCTTGACATGAACGCACCCAAACCACCCGTCCACACCAATCCCTGGCAAGCTCTGCGTCAGTTTACCCAGGCCCGCATAGCCCTGGGCCGCGCTGGTGTCAGCGTGCCGACTGGTGCGCAACTGGCTTTCCAGCTGGCCCATGCGCGTGCCCGGGATGCCGTGCATCAGGCGCTGGATGTCGCTGCACTGGCACAGGCCTTGCAGCAAGCCGGGTACGAGAGCCTGCACGTCAACAGCGCCGCGCATGATCGCAACAGCTATCTGCAAAGGCCGGACCTGGGCCGCAGATTGAATGAGGCCTCACGCCAGCATCTGCAGCAATTATCATCGCCGCCAGCCGACCTTGCGATCGTCATTGCCGATGGTTTATCCGCCCCCGCAGTTGCACAAAATGCCCTGCCCTTGCTGGCAGGTTTGCAGGCAATGCTCACGCCTGACAATTGGAGCCTGACACCCATCGTCATCGCCACCCAGGCCAGAGTCGCCATCGGTGACGAGACAGGCGCGCTGCTGAATGCCCGCGCCGTGCTGGTACTGATAGGCGAAAGACCGGGCCTGAGCTCACCCGACAGCATGGGTGCCTACCTGAGCTGGGCACCCCAGCCTGGCCTGACCGACGCTGCACGTAATTGCATCTCCAACATACGCCCGGATGGCCTGAGCTATGAGCAGGCGGCCTACAAACTGCATTACCTGCTGACTGAAGCCCGCAAGCGTGGCCTGACGGGTGTGAGCCTCAAGGATGAGACAGAAGCACCAGTGCAACTGGGCAGCCAAACCACATCCAATTTTTTGCTGGAAGTGTAGGGTGCGTTATAACGCACCATGCCAGCCTCAAATATTCCCTGCACATTGCGTGATTTACCGACGGTGCGTTATAACGCACCCTACAATCCGCAGCATGAGTCTACTTACTCACTCTGTGCCTCTGTAGTGAATTTTTTGGTCTTGATTTTCAATATTAGACCGTCTGGTAGGGTGCGCCAGGCGCACCATGTCCAAGGATGTGAGGTACTTGATTTTGTGAAGAGAGACTGTGCGCTATAACGCGCCACAGCCAGTCACGCCCCATGAGGCGAAAGAAAACAGCTAGCTCATCACTTAAGACCCCACAAAAAATCCCCAGTCCGTTTCTGGCGAGACAGCTCGCCCGCCAAAACCAATACTGCTGACTCTTTTCAACCAGAAGCAAAGAGGACACAGCATGACTATCTTGAACAATAAAATCGCCATCATCACCGGTGCCAGCTCTGGCATAGGCCGCGCAGCGGCGCTGCTGTTTGCAGGCGCGGGGGCTACAGTTATCGCAGCTGCGCGGCGCCAGCCTGAACTCGATAGCTTGGTGGCGCAAATTAAGCAAGCAGGTGGCCGCGCTGTTGGCATCGCGGGCGATGTGCGTCACGAATCCTATGCACAAACCCTGGTGGATTTTGCCGTGCAAGAATTTGGTGGTCTGGACATTGCCTTCAACAATGCAGGCACCATGGGTGAACTGGGGGCGACGCCGCAAGTCAGCGCAGCGGGGTGGCAAGATACGCTGGATACCAATTTGAACAGTGCGTTTTTTGGTGCCAAGTATCAGATTCCAGCCATGCTGAAACGCGGCGGTGGCAGCCTGGTTTTTACGTCGACCTTTGTCGGCCACACGGTCGGCTTCCCGGGTGCTGCGGCTTATGCCGCCAGCAAGGCTGGACTGACTGGCCTGACGCAGGCACTGGCGACAGAATTTGGTGCACAAGCCATACGCGTCAATGCCCTGCTACCGGGTGGCACCGAGACACCCATGGCGCATCAAATGAACCACACACCAGAAGCAATAGCCCAGGTTGCCAGCCTGCACGCCTTGAAGCGCCTGGCCCAGCCAGAAGAAATCGCCAGGGCAGCCTTATTCCTGGCATCGGATGCTTCGTCTTTCATGACGGGTACATCCATGCTGGTGGATGGCGGGGTGTCGGTGAACCGGACTTGAAGTGAGCTGGTGCAAGTGGAATATGGGCTATTCCAATGCAAAGGCATGTCGCTGGCAAGGCACTATCCAGCGACATGAGTATGCAGAGGCTTTACTTTTTTATCAAAAGGCCTTGATTTGTTTTCATTGGCATTTGCATTACTCTTGCCTTAGAAAGCGTAGATGCGGTGCGTTGCAACGCACCCTACAGGACACGGTCATATGTAATGTGCGCCGTGCGAACCGACTTTTATTTTCACGCCCAGCTTACATGATTTAATAAGCTCACTTGACGCCCCACTCCACTACTGGCACACTATGCTTTCCATCAACCACCACAGGAGACAACATCATGAGAACCACGGATATTGCCCTCTTGTCGGCTGCCTGATCTGCCTGCATCGTCTTCTGGCGTTTTTAAAACAATCCCGCTAGTGTGCTAGTGCATTGATGCGCTTCTGATCACGCGCCGACTTCCATTTTCTTTTTCGTTCCTGCACGTCCTGGTTTTTTACCAGGTCTGCGGGATGGCTTAGTGCATCCTCAAACGATGCATACCCATGAATATGGATAGACACACTTATCATGATCAATTTTGATTTCGCCTCACTGCGCCTGATCGGCCTGACACCTGTTATCGCCAACCAGCTACACGCATTGGCAGCAGCATATACCGAGGACACCACGCTGCAAATGGTGCGCATTACTGAAGTACACCGCGACAGCCTGGTTGTCCACAATGGCATCAATACTATGCAGGCGCGTGCCCTGCCGCGCCTTTTGCATGAACTGGCAGACGATGAACAAAGCCTGGCCGTGGGCGACTGGGGCTTGCTCAGTGGTACAGCAGAGAGCAGCTACCACGTCATCGCCCGCATGCCGCCCTTGACGCATCTGGCACGCCGCAATAATGAAGGCCGCCTGCAAGCCCTGGCCAGCAATATCGATACCGCCTTGCTGGTCATGGGTCTGGATAATGATTTTAATTTACGCAGGCTGGAACGTTACCTGGCCCTGGTGCATGCCGCTGGTGTCGCCCCTGTCGTGCTCTTGACCAAGGCCGATATGCATGAGCATGCCACTGCCCGGCTGGCAGAAGTGGAACAGCGCCTGTCTGCCAGCGTGCCAGTGTTTGCCATCAATGGGCTCAGCAACGCCACCGCAGCATTGCTGGCACCCTGGATGGCAGCCGGACAAAGCCTGATCTTGCTGGGTTCATCCGGTGCTGGCAAATCCACCCTGACCAATACCCTGGCCAGCAGTGCGCAAGAAACCGGCGGCGTGCGCGCTGGCGACAACCGCGGCCACCACACCACCACGGCACGCTCGCTGCATCTCTGCCCTGGCGGTGCCTGCATTATCGACACCCCTGGCCTGCGCAGCCTGCAACTCAATCTCGACGAAGAGGCACTCAGCGCCAGCTTCGCCGACATCGATGCGCTGGCCGCCACCTGCCAGTTCCGTGACTGCAGCCATCAGAGCGAACCCGGCTGTGCCGTGCGCGCTGCAGTGGATGAAGACAGACTCAGGAATTACCAAAAACTGCTGCGCGAAAGCCAGCGCAACCAGCAAACCCCGCTGGATAAAATTGCCGCAAGGTCGAAGTGGAAAGTCTTGATGCGCTCGGTCAAGGAAAGGGACCGGCTGAAGCGGGGATAGACTCGCGCAGGAGTGGCTTTAGCCGCGAATTTCTGATTGCATTGACTGGACGACGTAAATAGTTGTTGCAATAGTTTTTCGCGGCTGAAGCCGCTCCTGCGAGAGTATTGCCTATTGCATGGCAAGCTAAGACTACATCATTTACGAAAAATATTTCGCAATCCCCTTCAATTTTTGGTAAATCGTCACAGGCATCGTAGGGGCCTGTGCAACTACTTACAGCTTGGTTTTTTTCTCTCAGATAAAAACAGAAATGAGCAAACTTGAAGTGCTCATTATCACTATGAAGCATGTTAAATAAATATAATTTACTTGGCGATTTCAAAAAATCTCTTCACATTGCCAGTGCACCATTAGCAAGTACTTTCAGTATCAAACCTCTTACACGCCCATGACCATCATACCCGGTGTAACGCTGGATCTGAGCGGGAATACCCTCTTGCTGGCAGGTGATTTGCAGTTGGCGGGAAATGAAACACAGATGGCAAGACTCTGTAATTCCACGATTTCGGCAGATAGCACACAAGGCAAGATCACTGGTGCCAATGCCTATTTTTCCCATGTTGTTGTGGATGATTTTTTCAGCCAGGGTTCAATCCAGTTATCGAAATCGATTATAGAAGCTTCTGCTATCAGTCCGCTGATGAGTAGCAAATTTAGCTCGGATCTGTTCATCAATTCGACTATCCATGCATCCGGAACTAAAAATGCAGATATCAGCAACAGTACTTTCGTCAACTCACCAATAACAGTCACTGCGTGGACAGGTTTTTTTGGTGGATCGCTGAATATCAGCAGCTCTAATTTTATCAATGCTGGCGAGATTATTAAACTGGACCTTTTTTTCAATGGCCCTGGATTTTCTCATAACATACAGATTTCCAACAGCTACATCGCAGGCATCACGCCAGCGCAGATAGATAGCAAAGTGTTTGATGCTGATGACAATATTCGCGTCAGCACTGACATCACCCCTGGCCGGAGTCCTGGCAAGTTTTTGCGAGAGTACAGAAAACCAGGCACAAGTGATAGGCTCGATTCAAAACGGCATTGAGTATACGCAATAGTTGGGCTGATCGTATCAAAGCCAGTAGCCTCTGCAAAGAGCAGCTTTCTTCTGTCGCATCACCATGCAGAATGGTCGATACCGGCTGAAGATGTGGATGCATTGAATGAAAACATTGTGAGCGCGATTGAAGTCATTCACAGCTACACAGCATGAGGAAATAATAGCAATTAGCCATGTGCCACCCACAACATGCTATAGTCGCAAGGCTATAGCATGTAAAGCTGCCGATAGCGTTCATGTACACCTTAGCACTACGGACGGTATCTTGACCTACACCAAGCACAGTACACGCATTCCAACTCCTGCGCATAGCAAGCGGCCTGCCAGAAATTTTTACCAGCTGATTCTCACACTATTTGCCTTCCTCTTCGCCAGCCCGGCCTTTGCCTACAGCCAGCATTCAGAACTGGAAGAATTAATCCTGGGTGTAGTCGGCAGCACGCTGGTGAGTATCGTCGTAGTGATCGTGGTGTTTATCAGGTTGAAGCGCACTTTTTTGCCGCGGCTATTGCTGTCACTGGCGACGAGCTTGCTGGTATTTCCGCTGTGCCTGGCAGGCAGCATGGCAACCAGCTATGTCGCGCAACAAGTCTATAAGAAGCAAAGCGAAGAAACTGCACAACAACTTGAGGCTGAGCGCCAGCAGGAATGGCAAAACAATGCCCTGCGTCTCGCCACCTGTGATGGCAATGACCAGCAAGGAGTCGAGGCGGCGCTGGCAACGGGCACACATAGTGCAGAAACCCGCCAGCGGCTGCTGCTGGAATGCATCATCCCCAAGACGAACCAGGCTGCTTTACGCAGTTTTTTGCAGACGACATTGAAGCAGGAAGAAGATAAGTCAGCCTATTGCAATTACCTCAATCCGGTGTTGATGAGCATGAATACCAGTCTGCTAGATGTATTTGTCGAGCAGAAGCTGTCGCTGGTGTGTCCTTCCAACACCTATTACGGCAATGGGCCGGACAAACCAGCGCCATCATGGTGGGAATTATTATCTGAAAAAAAGGACGATACCGGGCCTTTGCTCAAGACCCTGGACTATTTGAAGGCGCATGATGTGAACATGAAGTTCACTACCAGCAAGTTGTCCATGCTGTCACTCGCCATGGATAAGGCCAATGCCGATGTCATCATATTTGCCCTCGACGCTGGTCTCGACCCTTATGCAGTATTTGGTGACGAGCAGGCACGGACACCGGCAGAGACCTGGGTACTGCAGCGCCACTCTTTTTCTGACCTGGGAAGCTATAGCACACCAGATTTACAGCGTCTTCAAGCTCGGCTGCGCGAGTTAAGCGCAGCCGAAGCAAATGCACTGGCACGAAAACAGCTTTACGCCAGCAATCTGCAAGCTGTAGAAGATGGGGGTGCAAGTTTGCTAAAATATCTATTACAGCGCGGCGCCAGTATCAAGCAACTGAATCAGGGTGGCACGGGCTTCATACAGGGCGGTACTATCCTGACGAAGGAATTACAAGCAGAGATCGATCAACTGAATGACCAGCAATTGCAGGATTTTATTTGCCCGGAAACTCGCAAGGGTGGCACTGCCTATTCCTTGTATCTCGATGCAAGAGAATCACAAAACCAGGCGTTTGTGTCATACCTAAAGCAAAGACATATGCCTGAGACTTGTCCTTGAAGTGGCGAAATAAAATAGTTAGGACTTACGCAAAATTGTCCCAGAAAGGCTATCGCCAAGGAAACCTCCCTGGTTCATGTCTCATGCATCACTTGATATCCAGAACGATGGCGCAGACCTGCTGACTTTATCTGGCACAACACGGTGTCAATCTCAGGATCTTGAATAAAGATGGCATTGCCTTCCTGCGAGCGGATACGGTTTTTTCACCGGCCATTGAAAATGGCCTTGAATAAATTAAATGACCAGCAATTACTGGACTTCATTTGCCCCGAAACGAGTCAGGATGCTCCTGCTTATTCCATGTAGCAATTTGCGACAAAAACAAAAAATGAAGAACTGCTCGCGCTCTTGCAGCAAAGGCATATGCCAGAAACTTGTCCCGAGCCCGCTCATGTGAGACACTAGCCCCACCCGCAACCATGAACTACAAAACAGATCTTGAGAACATCTTTTCAAGGCGGGCCAGCCGCCGCCAAACCCACTGCCAGGTCAGTGACCACACGCCTCTGTTTGTATCTTTTTCGCTTGCCACCAACACTATTTTTTGCCACTTATTCCTGCCAGGTTCTTGCGGCTACAGTCAATTCAAATATTGAGGAAATGATCTGGGCTATATTTGGTAGCGCCTTGCTCAGCATCATCACCATGGTGATTGTATTCATCAAGGTAAAAAGACCCATCTGGCAACGGGCCTTGCTCGCATTGGCCATGCCGCTACTGGTTTTCCCGGCCAGCGTGGCTTGCAGCATGCTATCAAGCAAAGCCGTGAGCGATATCAGGCAATGGCAAAGCCAGCGCGAGAACGAACGCATAAAGGCCCAGAACGAGCGCGACTGGCTGAAAAATTTCTTGCGCAACGCCGCCTGCGAAGGCGAACATGCACGCTTTGAAAAAGAGCTGGCATCCCACAGGCACGAACAGATCAGCAAGCAACGCACGCTGGAAGAATGCATCATCCCCAAGGCCAGTGTTGCTGACCTGCGTCTCTTGCTGGCTGACTTGCAATCTAATAACCAGGATGAAGCTGCCTATTGCGCTTATCTGAACCCGGTACTCATCAGTCTTGATACCAGCCTGATGGAAGTCTTTGTCGAACAGCATTTATCGCTGACCTGCAAGTCGCAGGCATACCCCAGTGAACAATTTGACTATACAGCAGAGCATCGGCCGCCATCCTGGTGGGATGTGTTTGCCCGCAAGCCCCACCCACCAGCAGGCCGTTTACTACCAGCACTACGCTATCTGCAAGCCCATGATGTGGATTTGAAACGCATTGTTGCCGGGCACTCCCTGCTGTTGCTGGCAGTGGAAGACAGCAATGCTGCAGCTATCCAATTTGCCCTCGATCTTGGTATGAACCCGAATGATCCGCTGTATCAATGGGATACGCTGTCACCAGCAGAGATCTGGGTATTACAAAGATTTTCCAGCCAATATGGTGCATCCTACAGCATTGCAGAGCGCAATAGCATACAAGCGCGCCTGGGGGACATGACGCCAGCTCAGGCAGAAGCCATGGCAGGCAAATTGCACAAGAAAGTCAATCTGGACATGCTGGCCAATGGCGGTGCAGACCTGCTGGCTTACCTGGTCAACAGCGGTGCCTCCATACGCAAACTCAACCGGGGTGGCAGCCTGATCTTTGGCAACACGCCCATGTCACCAGAGTTGCTGGCAGTGCTCAACAAACTCAGTGACACGCAACTGGCTGCCTTTATTTGCCCTGAAGTGGATGAGTATGAGCGTGACTATCCGCTGTATGCAAATGCCATCTCATCCGCCAACAAGCCTTTGATCGCCTTGCTGAAGAAGCGCAAAATGCCTGAGACTTGCCCGGCCAAGGAAAAATAAAAGTGGCACTGCATTGGTGAAAACAAGGCAAAAACAGTACGCACATAACAGTGCACACATGAAAGGCGCACTGTCTGGCAAGGCTACTCGGTGCCTATTTTTTCTTTTGTTCTGGCATCGGCACGTCCTTGCCGTCAACTTTCAAACTCAAAGCTGTGCCCTTGTGTACCAGTTCTATATTGAGTACGCCCTTTTTTTTATAGATGACCGCGCCGTTATAGCGCAACTCGCCATCCTTTAATTCCAGCACATTGCCATTTTCTGTGACTATGCCAGCCACGCCGGTGATGGTAGAAATGGCAGCATCACCTTCCTTTTTGATGCTCATACTGCTGCCGCCATTGGCATTCGCACCTGCGGGTGTAGCATAGACCACACTGGACGCAGAAAGCGAAAGCAGCATGCTGAACAAGATGGTAGTGCATTTCATATGAGTGACTTTCTATTTTAAGGAAAATGGAAAACAAATACATTATGTCAATGAAATAGATTTGTCAAATAGATAATTTTTCACGTCATCGTGTGAAGCCCGACATGAAGTTTTACCAATTGTAATTTCAAGTGCGATCTGCCAGCCTTTACGTATACTCCTGCTCGTCCAGGTACTATAGTGAAGCATGATGTCGAGTAACAAGCGTCTACCATTTTTATTGATCTTGAGCTGCATGTCTTGCCTCTCACTAGTGCAAGCCATGCCTGTGGAAGTGCATACCCGCATCGCTGCGCCTGCCATGGCAGACAAGAAAATCGCCTTGACGCTGGATGCCTGCTCCGGCAAGTTTGATGCAGACCTGCTCGACTTTTTGATACGCAAGCGCATCCCCGCCACCATCTTCGTCACCAAGAAATGGCTGGATAAAAACCCGCAAGGCGTCGCCATCATCAAGGCCCATCTGGATTTGTTTGATGTCGAAGACCACGGTGAAAAACATATTCCCGCCATCATCGGCCCCGGCAGGAAAGTGTATGGCCTGACAGGTGAACCCGACATCGCCGCGCTACAGCGTGAAGTCACCGAAGGTGCCAAAGCCATCACCAGCGCCATGGGCACCACTCCGCAATGGTATCGTGGTGCCAGCGCCAGATATGACCCGATTGCCATGTCAGAGATCAACCGACTCGGTTATAAAATCGCCGGTTTTTCCTTGAATGCAGACCAGGGCGCAACGCTGCGCAAGCAAGCCATCATCCAGCAATTCAAACGCCTGCAGGCAGGTGATGTCATCATCGCCCACATGAACAAACCTGCTTCTGATTCGGCCGAAGGCCTGGCCGTGGCACTGGCAGAAACACAAAAACAAGGTTTCGTCTTCGTGCGCCTGGATCAAGTGGAATTGCAGAGAGTGAACTTGCAGAAGACATCACCTGCCAAACAAAAACTGCTGGCCGCAAATTAGCTGGCCACATGGGGTGCTTGATAACGCACCCTGCTCATCCCGGAAAATTGGTGAGAGCAGATCAAAAATCACGATACAAATACCATGGATTCCTGCCTGCGCAGGAATGACGAGTGAGAGAATATCTCGCTATTTCAGCGTTAGGGTTGGCATCGTTTGGAAAAATCAGTCCGTAACCCGCAGGTGCGATTAGCGCGACGTAATCGTACGCTTGGTGAGTGTAAAACCATAGAAAAATTCTCTGGGCTCAGGCAGAAAAATTGACGATGAATCAGCTTGCAACTTCTGCAGGTATGCGCCATGCGCACCGCTTTTCTTGACCAACAGAAACCCTTCGCATCCCGGGACATGGTGCGCGCGATGCGCTCTACAGGGAAGGACGAGGATTAAAGTGTGTCATGGATGGGCCCTTGCACCAGGCATCAATAGCCCCTTAGAAATAATGTGCAAGGAGCGCGTAATTCTTGCTACACTGAGCCCAGGAAGTTTGATCCCTACCCCACACTGGCTCTGCTCATACGCATGTTCGATTTCATCCTTGAAATTTTCTTGCAAATCATCGCTTATGGCACGGGCAGATTAATCATCCCTGTGCTGTCGCTGGGCACCATGCGCGGCGAAGCGTTCAAGGGGGAATCAGCACCTGACAATAAATCTTCTTTTTGGCGTGACAGCAAGGGCATCGTCATCGGTGCCGACATGACGATCGTGATCGGTATCGTATTCTGGGTAATTGCCGCCATCGCCACGGCTATCTATGTCAATCGCTGATGTTATCCTGGTAGAGATTCTTTCCTGCTCTTAAGCAAGTACATCAGGGTTTCCACACACTCTCTATCATTGCATACCCCTGCTTGTCATATTGCTTGAGCTCAGCATTGTTATAGGGATAAAAATCATTTTCACCAAAATAGGCTTCGCTGAGTTCGGCGAAATATTCACGGTGGTTGCTGAGGGCGTAGGCTGTTTGTAGTGCGGGCTGGTGGTCGCGGGTGACCTGGCGGTAGAGACCGGCGGCCTTGGCAAGGTCGTAGGCGCGCAAGATAGCGGCGTCGAGTTCTGGGTGCATGAAATGATAGGCATGCGCCATCTCGTGCAACAGCCCATAGGCTTGGGTATTGACAAGAGTGGTGAATTCTTTCCAGTTGCAGATTTCTATATTGCCGGCAAATTCTACAGGGTAAGCATGTTCCCTGAGCCACTGCGCAGAAGGATGATGTTGCGCACCAAAGGAACGATAGGTACCGCTGGAGACATAGATATTGACGCTTTGCAAACCAGGCTGTGCATGGGCTGGCAACTTCCTGAGCTTGTTCAACTGATCTGCCAGCACAGACAGGAAGGCAGCCTTGGATTTTTCATCTGCCGCCTGCACGCCCTGATCCAGCAGCACGGTCCAGCCATCGAGTTGCCTCTTTTGGTAAGCATCACGGGCATGGGTCAGGGGGGTAGCCATTGGCATGCCCAGCATCAGCAAGCTTGCACTTGACAAAAATTGACGACGGCGGCGATTGGCAGATGAAAGCTGCATGGCGGCTAAGATGCTGGTTTTGACAGCGCGATTAAAGCATGCTCATGCCAGATGGTGCAATAGCATGCACCATCATTTGCGAACCGGCATCAACGACGGTGCGGCTCCCAGTGCCCTTCCCTGAAATGCCAGGCATGACCTACCTGTTCCCAACGATGCTCAACCCAGAAATGGCCTGAGCGTGGAGCAGACCAGTAGCCACGGTGCCAGATATGACGCCCACCTTCCCAGAACCAGGCACCACCTATCCAGATATAACCGGGGGCAGGTGCCACCCCTATCACTTCAGCATACGGTGCAGGTGGCGCTGTTTCCACAACCACCACATTTGGCTGGGCATATACAGGCTGGGGCACATACACAGGCTGGGGTTGCGCATGATAGTAGGGGCGTGGTGCCACCACGCAACCCGTCATCATGGCGGCAACAGCAATTGCGCTTAAACATAAGGGCAAGGTTTTCATTTTATTACTCCGTTTCCAAGTCCACAGCTTGCAGTTGGCAAACCAGCGGTTTGTCAGGTGCAAGCACATACAGACGTTAACGCTCATGGTAAAACTGCTGTTGACGGGGTTTTGTAATGATTTGTAGCAAAAATGCAGGGCTTGCAGCATGGGCAAAAGAGGGCTGTAACAATTGCAACAGAGGTGAAAGATATTTGCCTGGCAACCGAGGAAGAGAACGCCGACCAATCAGTTTGGCAGGCACTCAATGGTGCAGGATACACTGCTTGCAAGACATGCTGTGTCCGGTGTTTTTGTATTGTACACTTGCTGTTCAGCTCAGAAAAAGAATGGAGACATCATGCGTATCAACAAGACCACAGCCATTGTTGCAGCATTTTTGGCAGGCATCATTGCATCCCCCGTGATACAACATGCAGTCAGCGAAGCCCGTGCAGATGCGCCTGCGCTGTCACCTGCAATATTGGATTTATTGGCAATCAAGCATGATGACTTGCCCAAGACCAGCAACCCGGAACTCAATGCCCGCACCCTGGTCTCCACCGACCACGCCACAGTCGGGATACAGTCTGGCAATATCGCCAAGCACATCCATCCTCAAACGGATGAATTGCAGTACATCATAGAAGGTAGCGGCAGCATGTGGCTGGGCAATGAGCGCAAGGATTTCAAACCCGGCAGCCTGATCGTCATCCCCAAAGGCACAGCCCATGCCGGCAGCATCGTCAGCAATGGCCCGGTCAAGGCCATCGCCATCAAGATCCCGCCTCAGGGCAAGGGGGATATTGTTTTTGTGGATTGAGGCATGTTGAAACTCATTAAACTGAGCAAGTCGCCACACCTATCTTTCTCACATGACGGGACTGGCAGGAGATTGTCGGCGGTTTTACTATTTCTCTTGAGCACAGCTTTACCAGGTATTGCGATGGCCGATAACTGGAATGGCGTGCGCGGAGCCATATTTGTCTTTTGCTCTATCCCTGTTGCGATATTGGGTTTTTTCATCAGCCTCGCTTTTATCATGAAAGGCGCTTTTCGAAAAACTACTTTCTTTTGTATCCACAGCGCCGTTTACATCAGCGCCGCATCTGCTGTCGTCATCGCCAGCGCGGCTGGCGGTGACCACCAGTCATTGAGCATTGCATTGATAGGTGAATCTATTTTTCTACTAATTGTGCTGCTGCCTGGCTTCATACAATATCTGGGGCGCAACCGCTACAACAAAGACCATGCGAACAAATCGCCAGAATAGAATTCAAACTGACCGTCAATTTATACATGGCACGACTTGATACCAGGGCATGCGTAATGCGCCAGGATGAAAAAGGATGCAGGCATTGCCGCCCGTAGCAACACCATCATAGACAGCACGTGAAACCCATACACTTTGCATCTGCGTTTGTTCACCCCAGGGAGCTAGCATCAATTTATAGGTTTTATCGTGAAGGTCAGTTTTTTTTGTCACCATCGTTTGATACATTTGCGGCACAGAATGATCCAATTTGGTGTTAGCCAAGACGAAAGTACTGTACCCATATCCGCCATTAAGCAATAAAAAGAAAAACAAGACCCAATACCTGCGTCGCGCAAAACGACCAAGATAAAAGATCAAGCCAGTAAGGGCGATGGCACTGATAGTCGCGAACACCAGGGCATCAGTCATTTGAAGCAGCATGATGCCACCCCCGCCCGCCAGCAACCTGAGCACCAGACTAGATACGATGAAGAGCAAGGCCAGGTCTGGCCTGATGTCGTCATGACGCTCCATAATTTGATAGCGGCCTGGCGCCCATGCCATCAGCGCAATCGCTACCCACGGCAATAGCATCAGGGCTAATATAGGCACGCCGGAAAAATGAGGAAACAGTAACGCAAAGATGGCCAGAGCGATGGAAAATGACTTTAAGTGCTTAGTCATTTTTTTTGCAGCAGCAAATTTTTGCATGCGCTCAGTCTTGCTATTGCCAAAATTGCTGTCGTTCGCAATCTCATCGAAGGCTAGTCGATTGTCCTGAGCATCCAGGTCTTCTATGGTGTTGAACCAGGACTGGAATACAGTATCCGTTTTTAGCAGAGAGTGGACATAGATTTTTAAGCGGTTTTCATCGAACGATAAAATCTCAGCCGCGTCCACAAAAGGGATAGCAGGAAGATAAAGCCGATGATCTTTCCCTGGCGCATGCCATGACCGCATGAGTCTGGAATCAATCCAGATGCTGGGTTCCCTGCGTCCCTGTATATGCGCATGCAACAAGCGCTTTGTCGCATGCAGTGTATGGACTTCGATGGCATCACGATACAAGATAAGTTTGTAGCAGCTGACTTTCAGAAAAAGATGCAAACCAAAAGCACTCAGCAGCAGGCATAGCAAATACAGTATCCAAAGCTGGCTGATTTCCTGCTCAGCCAAGTGTATCTTCGCTAGCACGACGCATGACACACCAGCCAAGACAATCAACACAGCCAGTAGCTGGAATAAAAATCGCCAGGGCAGCGACAATCGGTATATACGCGGAAAAGTGACTTCATCTTCGGAAAGATGTTTTTCTGCTTCAATGCAAGAGTTTTGTGATATTTCCACAGCCGGATTCTATTGATTGCTTCGGTTTTTTCCTGACATCCATACGCAGTTCTTCCTGCAGCATAGGTCAACACCAAAGCTCTACCTGCATGTTAGGTATGTTAGGCCTGTTAGCTGGGTCTCGTCAATCAAACTTGCCGCTCTGGCGAGCAATTCATCAAGTATTGTTGTGCACAGTCGCAGCCACACAAATGAAATTAATATCTTTATTTATTTTCCATTTCAGTGGCATCACTGAGCCTGGCTTCTCCTTGACATACCAGGATCAGGGCCATACTTATTCACTGACAGGCGTACACCACATACCATGGCATATGCAAGCCACCCTTGTGCAAATTGACGCAGGCCAGGTCGCCCATGGCAATGCGACGGTAGACGCTGCTGTCGACGGTGACTTCTTCACTCTGTTGAATGGGCCCCCAGGCGGCAAGTTGCAGATGATAAGACGTACTCTTGCCGCTTGAAACACGCTTGCCCAATACCTGGACCTGGTAGGTCTGGGCAACAGCATGATCCAGCCGCGCATTGATCAGGGTGACAGCACCATAGCCATAGGCAGAAAACACGAAGGCAAGGAAAATGATCATGAGGAACTTGCTATGCAGGGCGCGGTCTACCATTAAGCCCAGCACCAGCAATGCCAGGCCACAGACAAGTGCAGGTAGCATTGCCGCTTTGTAATGGACCATATTAATGTCCACCATGGACCGTAACATCAGGGCAATGCAAGGCATGAAGATCATCAGGGCCAGATTGGGTTTGACGTCTGTCGATTTTCCATCCAGTTGATACACGCCATTGGCCTGCTTCATCATCAATAGGGCCAGCCAGGGCAAAGCCAGTGCGGCCAGCATGAGCAAGGTATACGGCTCAGGAAAGACGATCAGCCATATCGCCACGACCACCGCCGCGCCATTGGCAAACTTGGCATTGCGCTTGGCCGTTTCCAGTCTTTGCATACGCTCACCCTTGCTGCTGCCCAGATTGCTGTCAGCGGCAATTTCATCGAGCTGTTTTTGCTGCTCTTGCGCATCAAGGTCTACGATGTTGTCCATCCAGCTCTGGAATGCAGCATCGGTCTTGAGCATCTTGGCGATCTGGATTTTTTTCTGTTGCGAGTCTCGCGGGATGAGGAAAATTTCTTCTGGTGCATTGTGGCGACGCACCAGCCTGCGGCCTTGTAATTGCGTGCACAACATGCGCCTGCTGGAAAACGTCTTATGCACCTCAATCGCATCATGCTGCAACACCACTTTGTATTTGAGGATATCGACGATTAAATAAACGCCCAAGGCGCTGAGTATCAAGGCAATCATCAACAAGATGCCTTTATTGCCCATGTCCTGGCCAGCCATGGCGATCAGCCATATGCCTGCTATCCCACCTCCGATCAGGAGCAAGCCCAGCGAAAAGGCGAGCAAGCGCCAGCCTGGCGACAAGCGATATTCCCTTGGGTAGATTGCTTGCACATGTCTTGGGAAAGGGGATTCTGCATTTTTCATGACTGGTCCTGTCTCTATTTTTTAACCTGCCTGCCCGGAACTTGTCGGGCAGACACGATGCTTTAACTCGTCCGGCAGTATACTGCCATCAAAAATTTGGTGCTGCTCTTGCTGATACAATTCCGTCTGCGTGAAGTTTTTCATCTTCCTCCCCCCCAAAAAAAACGGTGCGTTATAACGCACCTTACAGGTATAGTCGTTTCATTGATGCTCGTGCAGATCGTGTCGGTTTTTATCTGGATATCTTCCCTATTATCATTCCTGCGCTGGAGCGATATTGCCCAGGGTAGTGCTTGTTGAGATTGGGTAGGGTGCGTTGTAACGCACCGTTTGTTATTGGGCTATTGCTGCGTTATAAGCTGCCCTGCTTACAAGTAGCACGTTATGCAACGCCTGGTATTGAAAAATCCAACTCCCGCGATAGCTCAGCAGAACTCAGTTCCACCATGATTTAATCTCTGCTTTCGTCTTCCAGAGTCAAACATGTATCGTCATCTCCCCTATTTGAGCAGTTTTGCTGCTCTGGCATTCTGTATGTCAGCAAGCGCCGAGGATATGCGTTGTACCAAACCCGAGGTCGCGAATGATTTCTCTGCTTGTTACAAGTTGTCAGAAATGCGCATGAATGGCAGCGTGCGCTCTTTCCCCATGCATCAAGTTCGTGGCGATAAAACACCGGGTGAATTAATGAAATCCCCCTTCACCACCGTCTATGACTGTAAGACAGAAATGATGGAATTCAGGGAGGATGAGCAGCTGTTTTGGGGACCTGTCAAAGCCAACTCTGCCACTTCAAAAAAATGGCGTGACAGCATTTGCGAAGAGAAAAATGTGACCGTCGATGAGAAACTTAGGATGCCTTAGCGCCCACTTGTGAAAATTAGCACGCGCGCCATGGAGCTAGAAATAGATAAATGCATGCCAGGCAGCAAGGTTTTAGAAAATACACTAATTGTTAAATAATGTTTCAAATAGATTAATCATCATCATTTGAAACAAATGTCTAATATGCTAGGTAGTTGATTAATTCATAATTAATGAATAATCAATTGCCCTACTCCGGCTGCATGATTCCCCCATGCTCAATGCAAGACCAACATTGCAGGGTTTAGCCAGCCTCGATAGTCTCTTCATCTTTTTCAATCAATACCTGTGCTGCTCATCACGGCGATGGCGCACGGGCATGCTTGTAGCTTGTTGTTCTTCCTTTATTTTTCATAGCGGAGTTAAAACATGTGTGCATACAATCTCTCGTGGCTAAGTAATGGCTTACAAAATCAGGGGCAGAATTTGTCCTTGTTGTCTGCCTTGCTGAGTGCCATGAAAACCCTGCGTAGCGATGCTACGGCGCAAACCCCGGAATGGTTTGAAGCCTTGAGCGCCTTACTCAGTGCACTGGAAAAAAATCAAAAACCAGCCAGCCTGCTGCAAGCTGACTGGAATGCCTTGACGGCAGAATGGTCGGCTTTGCGTACCGCACTAGGCAATCAGTTACCTGCCACCTTAAAGCCACTGGATTATAAATTGTCAGAATTAAGCGCAGCCACCATAGCGCCAGCGACCACACCGGGAACCCTGAGTTACCCTCTGGTCGCGACCAGCAATCAAGTGGCTGGCAATGCTGCCGCAGGAGCCTTATCCTTTCAAACCTCGGGGTCAGCCTCGGCGCAGGCAAATGCCGTGATTGAAGTGCTGGCCAGTGCGCCTGACTGGGCAATTGCTGCCGGGTATGTGCACCCGGATGTTGAAAGTTTTTTCCGCATAGGTTTATTGGGTAATCTTGCAGCTGGTGTGAATGCCAGCGCCACGCCAGTCTGGGGTAGCATAGGCGTGGCTGCCAGTGCCAGGGCCAGTGCACATCTGGATCTGTGCTTCAATTATCCGCCCAGTCGTTATGTTGCTCAGGCCTTATCAGACAGCCTGGCACAATTGCCCATACCTGGTGAGTTGACTGGCATGCTGGCCGCTTGCAAGGGGCATGACTTTGCCATCAGCAGCCTGGATATCTCAGGCACGGCAAGCTTGAGCGGGAGTATCAAAGCCAGTACAACCTTGGTCCAGACGCTGGCCAGTGCCGGTGCCACGCCTTCATGGAGTCCTGTGGCTTTGGGCAAACCTGTCGATGTCACTGCGGGGCTTTCGGCAGCATTTGCAGCAAGCTGGGCACTCGATGGCGACCAGCACCTGACCGTCATACAAGATAAGAACCAGCCGCTAGTCAAGCTGGCCAGAGGTGTCAGCCGCAGCACAGGAGCATCGGTCGATATCTCGGCAAAAATCGGCATCGAAGGTATACAGGCTGCGCTGGACCCGGTCATGAGCAAGATCTTGCCTTCAGCCGAACCGCTGATCAGCAAGCTGGGCAGTTTTTCTGATTTGCGCGGTCTGGCACTCACAGCCTTGAACCAAGAACTGGGTTTGACAGCAGATGACGACTGGACACATGCAGCCCAGGCCTTGCTGGGTGTAGCCACGGGCGGTGCCAACACCCAGGCCACGCAGGTGCTGGGCAGCAGCCTTGGTAATATCGTCAGCAGTTTCACCAAGGATTATCTGGATCAAGGGATAGCGGCTGTCGCCACAGCGCAAAATACCCTACAAACTGAGATCAGCACGCTATTAACTGGCCTGCCCATCAATACTGCCGCACTGAGCGCAAAAATCACCGGTGCCTTGAATGAGGTGGCTCAAAAAATCGATGCAGAAATCACGACTCTGGCTAACAGGCTCAACACCGTACCAGTCACGGCAGCGACGCAAATAGCACAATCCCTGGGCTTGGCGACAACAGGCCTGCAACAGTTTATCAGCGACTTGCAAACCAAAACGAATGCAGCAACAGCACGCCTGAGTAACTGGCTGAAGTCGTATGAAGCCGCCAGGGAACGCATCGCCAAGGCCATCGCCCAGATTGAGAGTAATAAACTGGCTCTGGAAGTCGCTTATGCCTACCAAAAAAAGCAAAGTACCACGACCCTGATCAAAGTACGCTTTTTGCGCGATACGCCGGCCGCACAAGCTTTGTACAAGTCGCTGTGGACTGGCCAGCTGGACAATTATGCAGCACAGATCAAACTGTGTGAAAACGAAGCCAGTGCCATAGAAGAACAAAGCCTGTTTGGACAAACACAGCAACGCCAGATCAGTACCGGTCTGTCATTGAGCGTCTTTGATTTTATCAATGCCCAGAGCACCACCAGTGTGCTAGACAGTATCACCGTCAATGCTGACCGCAATGGCAAGATCATTGTCGCCAAAGATGCCGTCGCACTGAGCAGCACCGTGAGCCTGAATGGTTTGATCAGCCAATCCAGCCTGGCACTGAATCTGGAGATGCTGGCGCTCAAGGACAGTGCACCGCCTTTCGATGCAGAATTCAAAGGCAGTGGCGACGCCATCAAGAAGACTCATCTGAAAGATTTTTTTGCCCTGCTGGAAAAACTCAATGCCGTGTCCACAGGCTGCGGCGCACGCGTCAGTGATTTTTTATTTGCTGGTACGGCAGGTACCGATGCACTGGTGAGCCAGGCCAATATCAATGGCACTTGCATACTTGATCTGGATGCCTGGTTGCGCCTATTGCAAACCCCCGCTGATAAATTGAGTGCAGCAGTGCAGGCAAGTTGTTTCGCCAGCCTGACTGCTGCCGTCAATGTTGGCGCCGAGCGGGGTGGCATGGATGGCACACCGGCGGACTGGGTTGCATGGTGCCGTGGTTATACAGGTTGGTCTGAGCAACAATTGTGGTCCAGTGTGGCTGCCAGCAGCAGTGCCAGTAGCTGGACAGATGCATTATTTTCGGTCGAGCCACAATTTGGTTTTGATCCGGTCTCCACCAGCGACCCACTTGAACCTCGCACTATCCGCACCTCCTTGCGCAGGCTATGGGAAGTGCGTCGTATTGCCAATGGCGCAGGTGCGGCATGGGCCGCCGTCGTGGCTGAAGCGGCATTGCTGGCCGAACTCAGAAATGGTACGCCAGACGCTGCTACGGGGGTATTTGACAAACTGTCCAGGCTGTCCAAAAACATCAGCCAGGGCTTTGCCACTGCCTTTGAATTCAATGTGCCGGACTTGCAGCAACCGATGAAAGTCAGCTGGCGCTTCCTGGGGCTGATACTGGCGCTGCACAAGCTGGCATTACCAGACCAGGACAATACCTTCATCGTCAAGGTGGAAACGACAGTACAAGGTAACACCAATGCCAGGCTGTTTGTGTAAAGCCTGTTAGTTTTATCAGCACGCCTCTCATCAAGTACGGTGAGAGGCGATGCACTCCATAAGCTGCGGTAATTACCAGGGCGCGCCGTGCGCAGCATTGTTCGAATACGTCATGTGGCCCTTGTACTCTTGAGCTTGCTTCACTTCAGGCTCAACTAAAAAACCGCTCCAGTTTCGATACTTCATCATCCGGCCCTACGCTGCGTTTATTGCAGATATTCCGGCGGCCTGCGCCATTGTTTTTGAGGCTGCCATCATCGGCGATGTAATAGCCGGTGCGATAGTACTCTTGCTCATCCTTGTTTTGCGGCTTGTGAATGATCACAGGTTGCAGCATGGTGGGCATGGCCTGGCCTTCCTTGGTCTTGCAATCCCATTTGACGGCAGAGCCACTGTCGTCTATGCGTATGGTGGCGACATGGTTGCTGTTAGGCTGTTCCCACTTGATCTGGTAGACCACATAGGGCAATTTGCTGGCAACGGCCTTGAACTGTGCATCATCCTGTTTGGTAGGTACAGTGTCGACCACGATCAGGGCCAGGGCGGCATTGCGCTTGAAAGGCATGCTGCGGTAGTTAGGCGTTTCTTTGATCCAGTAGCTGACATAGTAATTGCCTGCCTTGGTGGCATACACCTGGCGCAAGTTTTTTTGCTCAAACAAAGCTGCGCGCGATTCCAGCAACAATTCATAACCCAGCTGCTCACCTTTGATATTGATGGCATATTGGGCAAATTCCCGGTACTTTTTATCGGTCGCCATGCGGCTATAGATGGGGTCGTCGGCACGCTGAGTGATGACGTCAGCCTTTTTGTCCAGGGCGGGAATGGCAGTCCACATCTGGGCCTGTGCAGTACCTGCCAGGCAAGCGGCAACAATACTGAATGCCAGGGCCAAACGCCTGGTCTTGATGGTGTAGGTATGCAACATGGTGGCCAGGTGTCAGCTATCAGCTATCTGATAAGAGTTAAATTGTCTTCAGTTTCATGCCATTGGTCAGCGCAAAATGGTGCAGCTGATCAATGATATTTTTCTTGGAGACTGAGATGATGATGACGCTACGTTCTGCATCATTGACCCAGAACTTGACCCTGCCTATGGCGTCAGAGCCACGCATCCAGCGCCTGAAGGTAGCGAAGATGCCATTGCCACCACCAGCGATTTTAGGATCAGCCATGGTGCGATAAGAACTGTCTGCGATTTCATAAAACAGCACATCGGCACAGGCAAAGGATTTGGACTTGCCCTCATCGATGATATAGATGGACTTGGTGTCGTAGTTGACGGCCAGCCCGTCATGGTCACAGACATCGGCGCATTTTGCGCTGTCAACACCTGAAAATTGCTGGATTTGTGTCACCAGCTTGCTATGTCTGCGCGCTTCCAGAGTCAGGCCAGCAAAGAAGGCATAGATAAACCAGATAATGACAGGCAAGCCCAGGATGTTGCGCATGTACTGGGCGCTGAAGTTGCTACCAATAAGAAAAAACAGAAACCAGGCAATCAGGATGTTTCTGATGAGTGGGATGGTGATGAAATGAAAGATGCTTTTGAACATCGGGATTACCTTATCATTACGGAAAGTATTTACAGGCTATTATAAATCTGAGTTCCCCCGAAACAGGTGCCATCAGCCAGGTAAAAGTGTAATCAAAAGTTACAATTTAAGCTATTCCTGCCCTGCCCCGGCCCTTCTCCGCTCAGGACGCGAGCAAAGCCTGCCTGAAAACCTGGGGGCTGGTTCCCATCAGTTCTTTGAAGGCAGACACATAGGCGGCACTGCTGGCAAATTGCAGGCGGTGGGCGATGGACTTGATGGACGCCGTGCTGGCCAGCAGGTCGAGCGAGGCAATCAGGCGGGCGCGTTGCCGCCAGTGACGAAATGACATGTCGGTCTGGGCGCTGAAGTGGCGGCTGAAACTCCGGCCCGACATGGCCAGCTGGGCCGCCAGCTCATCCATGGGGCGCTGCCACTGCCCTGCTCGCAGCATGTCCTGCAAGGCCAGCCTGAGTGGGCCGGGCGCTGGCCAGGGCAAGTCACTGGGCAGGCAGGCGGTTTCACTGAGAGCATGCAAAAGCAAGCCAGCCATCATGTTTTGCATGGCCAGGCTGCGCCCGGCCACGAACAAACCCTGCACCAGTTCACGCACCAGGCTGGAAGCCACCAGTACATGAGTCTCGCCCTGGCGGGCAAATTGCGGACAGGCTGCCAGCTTGGCAGGTGAAAAATACACCGTGCGCAAGGCCACGTCCGAGAGCATCTGTATGCCATGTTCTTGTTGCGGTGGCAGCCACAGGGCGCGCTGGGGCGGTATGGTCCATTGCTTGAAGCCGGTATCGACCTGCATGCTGCCGCAAAGGGCAAACACCAGTTGGCCGCTCTGATGACTGTGCACAGGCAGGCTATGCCCTTGCTGGTGGCTACGAGCCAGTACGCGCCAGTCTGGCTGTGAGGCTTGCGGTGGCAAGGGCATGGTGTTGGCTATATGGTCTGATCAATGTTGGCTGCTCAACGATATAAATTGGCATTTAATAGTTAATCAGCCAGCATAGTATGCAGCTTTTCTCTTATCCTGACCATCAGATCACCATGAAAACCGCTACCTCACTGATACATCTGGGCCGCCGCAGTGCGGCTGCTGTCCATGCCGTCAACCCGCCACTGGTGCGCGCCTCGACCATGCTGTTTGAGAACCTGGCAGCCTTCAAGGAATCTTATCGTGGCAAGGTCTTCGAGACGCCACGCTATGGCCGTTCGGGCACACTCACCAATTTTGAATTGCAGGCAGCCATGGCCGAACTCAGTGGTGCAGAAACCTGCATCGCCACTGGCAGCGGCCTTTCAGCCATCAGTGCCGTGCTGATGGCACATGCCCAGCCGGGGCGGCAAATCCTGGTCTATCAGGGGGTGTATGGGCCGACACGGCAAATCTGTGAGCAATACCTGCAAGCCATGGGCGTGAAGCTACGGTATTTTGCCGACCACCATGAGCTGGCCAGCCAGCTCAATGCAGACACCAGCCTGGTATTCGTGGAAACCCCGGCCTCGCTGAGCATGGAATTGCCGGACGTCGCTGCCATTTGCCGCCTGGCCCACGCCCAGGGTGCCATGGTGGCCTGTGATGCCACCTGGGGCACGCCGCTGTTTTTTGATGCGCACGGGTTGGGGGTCGATATTGCCATCCATGCTGCCACCAAGTTCATCAATGGCCATTCTGATGTCATGCTGGGCTTGCTGACAGGTTCCTATGCCAAGTTGGCTGCCGTGCGGCGCTGGTGTGATATACAGGGCAGCCATGCCGCCGCTGATGCCTGCTGGCTGGCCTTGCGCGGCTTACGCACCCTGGCTGTGCGCCTGGAAAAACACCAGGCCAGCGCCTTGCACATCGCTACTTGGCTGCAACAGCAAAGCCAGGTCGAGCAGGTGCTGTTCCCGGCATTGCCGGGTGACGCTGGCCATGCCATCTGGCAAAGCCAGTTCAGCGGGGCGGCCGGTCCCTTCAGCCTGGTCTTGCAGGAATGCAGCGAAGCTGACTTTGCCCGCTTTATCGATGGCCTGCAATTGTTTGGCCTGGGCACCAGCTGGGGCGGCTACGAGAGCCTGGTCATGCCCGCCATTCCCCATCATCTGCGCAGCCTGGATGTCTTGCCGGATGAGGGGCGCATGGTGCGCCTGCATATAGGCCTGGAAGATGCGGATGACCTCATGGCTGACTTGCAGGCCGCTTTGCAGCGCTTGAGTGCTTGAAGCTGCATGGGGTAAAGCCGCCCTGGCCCATCGAACCGGGAACTGATGGCGCTGAGGCGCGCCGTATCAGAATTCACGTCTCACCCCCTTAATCAGATAGCAGCCCGATTACGCGGCAAGCCCGACTATTTCCTGGGACGACACAATGGACGAGAGACACACAATGTCATCGCAGCTTGTCATAAAGAGGGCTTGAACCTGACGCAAAAAGTGATAGGCACTTCTGGCTATTTACTCGTCAATGAAGTCAGAAATTCTTGCTTGCTGATAGAAGACGATGAGTTAGCCAGACAGGTCCATGAGTCAGCCATACAGCACGGCCTTCCGGTCAGGCTTACTGAATCCTGACACAGGATGCCCAGGGCGAAGTGTGGTGTCACCAAGCTTAGGAATCAAGCATCTCCTCACCCGCACTACCATTTCGGCCCGCGGAATTTCAAGATCTCATCCCAGTTACTGCGCCAGGCACCATAAGTCTTTTCATCGCCCATGAATCCAGCCTCTTGCCGTGAGGCGCGCAAGTTTAGCCGGGTTTGCTGCGGCTTGGATTGGGGGTCGTTGAGGGTGGTTAACGTCAACAAGCCAGACAATTGTGTCTTGCTGAGCTTGCCCTGGAATGTAAACAGGTCACGGGCAGCCTCTTCTTTTTTTGTCAGAGGTGAAAACACCGTACCGGTGCTTAGCTTGGCAGTAAAGCGAATGGCACCACTTTTTTCATCGTAGCATAGCTCGTGCAATTCACCAGTAGGAGTATCGCCAGCCAGGCCGTCAGCGGCCAGCATGATGCCCAGCAGGCGGGTATCAGCGCGCCATAGCATGATGGTGTAGCCGCTGACATGCTCGCCGGAGTAGCGCATATTGGAAAAAGCCGCGATTTTACTGATAGCCGCCGACTTAGCGAGCGTGCCGCTACAGTTGATGCTTTGTGCTGTTTGTGCTGTTTGTGCTGTTTGTGCTATCTGAGCAGTTTGCGCACAGGCGTTGGTGCCCAGGCCATACGCAGTGAGCAAGCCAAGGATCATTTTTTTTTCGAAATTCATTTTTTTTGCAGGCGTCTGATGAGGATGGGCTGAAAGTATACCAGCCTGCCTGGTGGCGGGTTTACAACGGTGCATGGGATACGGCCAGGCAATTGGCTGCTTAGTATAGTGAGTAGCATATGGGTGGTATCTGGGCGATTACGTAGCGTTAATTGCCCCTGTAAAACCGCACGAGCCTTTTCCGCGAAAAAGTGAGGGGCAGAAGATCTGCGCTCTATTTAAGCACCTTCCTGGCGCTGACGTCAGTCTGTATCTTACTAACTTGCTGAGCAGTCAGTTTCTTTTCAAGCATATCTATATTTTTTTGTGCATCTTCGTTACCACCGGCCCTGGCCAGCAAATGCCAGAAATAGGCAAGCTCTTGATCTTGCTGCACACCACGACCATTGGCGTACATCAGTCCCAGATTTGATTGCGCCTGTGCATGCCCCTGCTCGGCAGCTTTACGATACCAGCTCACCGCTTGTACATCATCCTTGGGCACTCCCTCGCCAGTAGAGTACATGGTACCCACATTGAACTGCCCAATAACTTCCAAGAGTTGAGTGAGTAATCCCCTGAGATTAGGGTCTATCAAAGAAAGGTCAGCAGCCATGGTTTGCTCCGTTTGCCATTGCCATATTTGTTGGGACAGAGTGTTAGCTTAAGCTCGCTTCCTGAGGTTAACTGTATCCTTTTTTTCTAGACATAATGTAAATTATTCTATTATTTTAAATAACTATATTTGAGCGTATTTTTATAAGCACATATGCTTAATTCAACAAATCTTACTCCAGGACCCATTGATTTTCGGCCAATCAAACACGTATCAATTGCAGCATCCAGGTCTGTTTGCTACAAGTAGAACGCACGCATTTATCCGTCCATGCTCGACTGTAGTAAATATGCCTGCTCCGCACCGGCCAGAACAAGGATGGCGCCAACACTCTGCTCCTGAATCACTGTCCCTGACTCTGCCTCAAGCGCCAGACGCGGCACCCTCCTACAGACAAACGTCTTGGCGCAGCGCATGATTTATTGAGGGCAGTTGCTCATCTTGCGACAAAAGCGTAAAAAAGTGCAAATTAGTCATATCAATATTGGCAACAGATAGACAATTGCATAATATGAATGTAAATTTAGTAATCATGCTTTTATTTCATTTTAAGCAGCTCGTTTAGCCAGACAAAGGCCAGGCAATTGCCATTGTAGCTATGTAGGGACTGTTACAAATTCCACATTGCAACAAAATTGCCTTGGAGTATTATTTACAGATATGCGCAGGCGAAAGGATGTCTAATGAATGACAGCATTCCGCAAACCAGACCGGTCACCATCCTGGTCGTCGATGACGACGATGTTGATGTGCTGGGCATAGAGCGCGCTCTGAAAAAACTCAAGATCGCCAATCCCATCGTGCGCGCCCATGATGGGGTAGAAGCGCTGGAAATCCTGCGCTCGCCCGAGGGCTTGCCCAAGCCCTATCTGATCTTGCTGGACATTAATATGCCACGAATGAACGGCCAGGAAATGCTGGCTGAATTGCGCCTGGATAAAAACCTGACATCCGCCGTGGTGTTTGTGCTGACCACTTCGCAAGATGACCAGGACAAGCTCATGGCCTATTCCAAACATGTAGCTGGTTATATCGTCAAGCAGCATGTTGGCGATGGTTTCATGCGTGTCACTGAAATGCTGGATCATTACTGGCGGGTAGTAGAACTACCCGTTGCCTGAGGTGTAATCATGATGCTGACTGCTCCCCCACAAACGTCCACACTTGATATCCTCATCATCGATGATGATGAAGTCGACAGGCGCAATGTCATCCGTGCACTGAAACAAGTCTCGGTCAGCGTCAACATCATCGAAGCCAATAATGCCCTGGATGGCTTATTAAAAGCCAAGGAAACCCTGTTTGATGTCATCTTGCTCGACTACCGCCTGCCAGACCGCGATGGCATAGAAGTCTTGAAAAGCCTGCGCCTCGACAAAACCCATCATACGGCCATCATCATGCTGACCCATCAGGAAGATGTCAGCCTGGCTGAACAAGCCATAGAAGCCGGGGCACAAGACTTTTTGCTGAAAGAAGAAGTCAATGCGCGCCGCCTGATGCGCGCCCTGCACCAGGCGCGCCACCGCCACAAGCTCGAAGCCGAGCTCAGCCGCAGCTATAACCAGTTGCGCGAACTGGCCGAGCATGATGCCCTGACTGGTCTGGCCAACCGCTATGATTTCGAGCGGGCGCTGGCCTTTGCCGTCAGCCGCGCCAAGCGCGAAAACCTGCATGGCAAGATGGCCGTGCTGCTGCTGGACCTGGACCGTTTCAAGAACGTCAATGACACCTATGGCCATGCGATAGGCGATCAGTTGCTCATCAAGGTGGCACGCCGTCTGGGCACCACCACCCGCGGCAGCGACTTGCTGGCGCGCCTGGGCGGGGATGAATTCGTGGTGCTGGTGCAGGATATGGAAAGAGTCGACCAGGCTATCCTGCTGGCCAGCCGTATCGTCGAAGCCTTCAAGAAACCCATCGTCCTCGATGGCATGGAATGGCATGTCACCATGAGCATAGGCATCGCCGTGTTTGGCTCTTGCGCCAATGATGCGACCGAACTCATGAAATGTGCCGACATTGCCATGTACCGCGCCAAACAGGAAGGCCGCAACCAGAGTCATTTTTATTCCGACCAGTTGCACCAGGCCGTGCGTCACCGCATGTATCTGGAACGTGATTTGCGCCATGCCCTGCGCAATGAGCAATTGCAAGTGTATTACCAGGCCAAGATCAACCCCTTTAACGGCCAGATCGGCGGCATGGAAGCCCTGCTGCGCTGGCACCATCCGGTGGAAGGCGTGCTGACACCCGGCGTGTTCTTGCCCATGGCAGAAGAACTGGGCCTGATGTTTGAAATAGACCAGTGGGTCATGCGCACGGCCTGTGCCCAGTTGCAGGAATGGCGCTCACTGCCATTCCTGCATGCACTGGACCTGACCGTTGCCGTGAATGTCTCGGCCATACAATTACAGGGCGACAACCTCATCTATACCGTCGATGAAGCCCTGCTCAGCAGTGGCCTGGACCCGCGTTTCCTGGAACTGGAAATCACTGAAAATGCCCTGATCCGTGACCCCCATCATGTCGCAGCCATCCTGCACAAACTGGTCGGACGTGGCGTCAAGCTGTCACTGGATGATTTTGGCACCGGTTATTCGTCCTTCGGGCATTTGAAACTCTTCCCCATCCATGTGCTGAAAATAGACCAGAGCTTTGTCGCTGGTGTGGGCAAGGGGGATTCGCCAGAACGGCTGCTGGCCGCCATGATTGCCTTTGCCCAGACCATGGAATTATCCCTGGTGGCAGAAGGCATAGAAACCGAGCGACAGGCGAATTTCTGCGCCCAGCGTGGTTGTGAACTTTTGCAGGGTTATTTGTATTCCCGCCCCATTCCATCGAATGAATTTGAAGATCGCTACCTGACCGGAAACTTCCGCCATGAGCCAATTGGACCACAATCTGAAGAATGAGCCAGGTAACAGTCACAAAAGCGATCACGTCAATGAACAGCATGCCTTGCTGGCGGCTATTGTCGCCTCGGCCGATGATGCCATCATAGGCAGCGACCTCAGCGGCAATATCATCAGCTGGAACCATGCCGCAGAAATCCTGTTTGGCTATAGCGCCATGGCGATATACCAGCGCCCTTTTTCCATGCTCTTTCCGGCCGGGCAATTGCCGGACCACCTCTCGCTGATCAAGCTCTTGCAGCAAGGCGCCTCGATAGGCCATTTTGAGACCATGCGGCGCTGCCAGGATGGCACGGAGCTGCCTGTGGCCCTGACCATCTCGGCCATACGCGACGAGGGTGACAACATCATAGGCTTGTCGTTGATTGCGCGCGACTTCAGCGTTGGTTACCGCATCGCTGCCCGCCTGACACAAAGCGAACGGCATTTCCGCCAGGTGGTGGATGCAGCACCGAATGCCATGGTCATGATAGACCGGCGCGGCCTGATAGAAATGGTTAACTCCCAGGCTGAAACCATCTTTGGTTATACCCGTTCAGAACTACTGGGAAAACCGCTGGAAATCCTCATCCCCTCACGCTTCCAGCGCCACCACCCTGGCTTGCGCACTGCTTACTTCGCCAGCCCCATCAGTCGCACCATGGGCCAGGGGCGCGAGCTATATGGCTTGCGCAAGGATGGTACCGAGTTCCCGGTAGAGATAGGCTTGAATCCCATAGAAACAGCAGACGGCATCAAGGTCTTGTCAGCCATCGTCGATATCACCGAACGCAAGCGCCAGGAAGAACGTTTCCGCCTCGTCGTCGAAGCCGCGCCGAATGCCATGGTCATGATAGACAGCAATGGCAAGATAGAAATGGTAAATACCCAGACCGAGCAAATCTTTGGCTATGAGCGCGAAGAATTGCTGGGCCAGCCCATGGAAGTCTTGATACCAGCGCGCTTTCGTGCCCATCATCCAGGTTTGCGCAATAATTTTTTCACCCAGCCCAGCAGTCGCAGCATGGGTTCTGGCCGTGACCTGTTTGGCTTACGCAAGGACGGTAGCGAGTTCCCGGTGGAGATAGGTCTCAACCCCATAGAAACCAGCGATGGCATCAAGGTCTTGTCAGCCATTGTTGATATCAGCGAACGCAAGCGCCAGGAAGAACGTTTCCGCCTCGTCGTCGAAGCTGCACCGAATGCCATGGTCATGATAGACAGCCAGGGCATGATAGAAATGGTGAATGCCCAGACCGAGCATTTGTTTGGCTACCAGCGCGTCGAGTTGCTGGGGCAGCCCATGGAAATCCTCATCCCGGCACGCTTTCGACCACAACATCCTGGCTTGCGCGGCAGTTATTTTGCCAACCCCAGCACCCGTGCCATGGGCACAGGCCGCGACCTGTTTGGCTTGCGCAAGGATGGCAGTGAATTCCAGATCGAGATAGGCCTCAACCCCATACAAACAGCAGACGGTCTCAAAGTCTTGTCGGCGATTGTCGATATTTCTGAACGCAAACGCTTCACCGATGAATTGTCGCGGCGCAACCAGGAATTGAATAATTTTGCCTATGTCGCATCGCATGATCTCAAGTCCCCTTTGCGTGGCGTTGACCAGCTCGCCACCTGGCTCAGCGAAGACCTGGCAGGCAAGATTGATGATGATACCAATGAACACCTGCGCCTGATGCGCATACGCATCAAGCGCATGGAAAGGCTGCTCGATGATTTGCTGCTCTATTTCCGCGCGGGCCAGCTCGGTGGCACGGTGCAACATACTGACTTTGCCGAGCTGGTACGCGACGTTTTTGAACTCTGTTGCTCCGACCGCTCTTTCAGGCTGGAACTGCAGGGTGAATTCCCGCGCTGCCAAACTCACAAGGTGCCGCTGGAACTGGTGTTCCGCAACCTCATCAGCAATGCCATCAAGCATCACGATACCAAGCAAGGCTGCATCGTCGTGCAAGCCATTCCCAACGAACAGTGGCTGGAATTTGCCATCTGCGACGACGGCCCCGGCATCGCACCAGAACACTGCGAACGCGTGTTTGGCATGTTCCAGACCTTGCGCCCGCGTGATGAAGTCGAAGGCAGTGGCATGGGCCTGGCCATCATCAAGAAGACCATAGAATCCCTGGGTGGCAATATACAGCTCAGCACCAACCAGCCACGCGGGTCCGTGTTCAGGTTCACCTGGCCGCGCAATATTGCCGAGGTACTCTAATGGCAAAGCCAGAGCAGACCCCATCCATGGCTTCGTTGGAATTATTGGCCGCCATTGTCAATTCGTCCGAAGATGCCATCATAGGCAGCGACCTCGACGGCCACATCATCAGTTGGAACCACGCCGCCAGCCTGCTGTTTGGCCATGCCCATGACACTGTCCTGGGCCAGGCTTTTTCCCTGCTTTTCCCGGATGGTCAATTGCCCGACCATCTGACCCTGATACAGCTGCTGGAACAAAGCAGCAGCATAGGCCAGTTTGAAACCATGGGCCGCCGCGCCGATGGTAGTGAGCTACCGGTATCCCTGAGTATCTCGGCTATCCGCGATGCCAGGGACACTATTTTCGGCCTGTCTCTCTCGGCGCGCGACTTCAGTAATGGCTACAAACTTGCCGCCCGCCTGGCACAGAGTGAAAGACATTTCCGCCAGGTCGTCAATGCTGCACCGAATGCCATGGTGCTGGCAGGCCAGAGTGGCTTGATAGAAATGGTTAATGACAGTACAGAAAAACTCTTTGGCTACCTGCGCGCAGAACTGATAGGCCAGGCTTTCGACATCCTGATCCCTGAACGTTTTCGCGGCCAGCAAACCGAAAAAACCGCCACCACAAGCTATGCCCTGCGCAAGGATGGCAGCGAATTCCCGGTCGAGGTCAGCCACAACCCCATAGACACGGCAGACGGTGTCAAGACACTCTCGGCGATTGTCGATGTCTCTGAGCGCCAGCACTTCATCGACGAATTATCGCGCCGTAATCAAGAACTAAAAGACTTTGCCTATGTCGCCTCACACGACTTAAAGGCCCCCTTGCGTGGCGTCAGCCAGCTGGCGACCTGGATCACCGAAGACCTGGAAGACCAGATCAACGAAGAAACCCGCGAACACCTGCACCTCATGCGCGTGCGCATCACCCGCATGGAAAAACTGCTGGAAGACTTGCTGCTCTACTTCCGCGCCGACCAGCTCGGTGGCAATATCATCAACACCGACTTTGCTGAACTGGCGCGCGATGTCTTTGAACTCTGCTGCAACGACGCCTCTTTCGACCTGGAATTGCAGGGCAGCTTCCCCAAGGCCCCGGCCCATAAGGTGGCCCTGGAACTGGTCATGCGCAACCTCATCAGCAATGCCATCAAACACCACGACAAACGCAGCGGCCATATCATCGTGCGTTCCATACCCGATGAAGAGCAGTACATCTTCGAAGTCGCTGACGACGGTGCCGGCATCCCGCCAGAACACCGCGAACGCGTCTTCGCCATGTTCCAGACCCTGCGCCCCCGCGACGAAGTAGAAGGCAGCGGCATGGGCCTGGCCGTCATCAGAAAAACCATAGAATCACTAGGCGGCAGCATCAGCCTGACAGCCAACCAGCCGCGCGGGGCGGTGTTCAGGTTTAGCTGGCCGCAGGTGGCGGAGTGAGCGTATTTGACAGGATAGATACGGGAATGACGCCTTACGACCAGCTATGCCTGGCTGAAATAGCTTAAATCCACAAACCCTTGTTAACGTCGCTCCAGCGCAGGCTGGAGCCCAGCGGCGTTTGCGGATCAACGAAGAGACTTCGCAAATTTGGCCGCATCTAAAAATACGGTCAATCAAATCTCACGGCATTAACACCATGGATTCCTGCCTGCGCAGGAATGACGATGGAGAAGATATCCAAGTAAAAAACGACGATGTTTGCGCTGGTATCAATACAACGAATACACCTGTAGGGTGCATTGTAACGCACCGTCGTGGGCCATAACAAATGGCGCGTTACAACGCACTCTACGCCATCACCAGCAACCTTAGGCAACGTCGCTCCAGCGCAGACTGGAGCCTAGTACGTAGGTTGGGCTACGCCTCATCAGCCCAACACTCGGCACATCAATCCCGCACCACTCTCTTAACATGTAAGGGATGTTCGTTACGTTGGCGGACAACATATTGTCCAAAACCCCAAAACACCGTAGCGACGAAGACAGTACTTTAGTACCTGATTTGCTAAATGCAGGTGCTGCAACGCAGCTGGGGCGGTTTTGCGTAAGTCCTATCAATTTGATATACCGTATGGCTTCCGTATCTGTAATCCATCTCGCACCTCCTTACGACATATTTTCGCAGCTAAAGCTGACCGGCTCAAATCCGGTGGTTTATACCTTATGATCGACAATGAAGCGCCGGGGATACGGGCATGCAATAATTTCGCGCAAGTACTTTCACCCACATGTACAAACATGCGCTATGCTGACTTTGATACGGGATACTTCATTATGATCACTCTGCACAACACAGCTTCAAGCCGCCTTGCCCTGGCCATCATCACTGCTGTTTTATTCCTGAGCCAGGATGCCTATGCCACGGTGCCAGCCTACAATCTGCCCGCTGGCACTGAGGCTGCCAAGACAGCGCTGGAAATGGAAATCGAAATGGCAGAAGCAGGTAATGCGCCAGAGCAGCACTTGCTGGGCTGGCGGTATTATGTCGGTGACGGTGTACCCAGGAATGTACTTCAAGCTGCCTTTTGGTATCGCAAGGCAGCAGAGCAAGGCTATGCCGCTGCGCAAGTCGAATTGGCAGAGCTCTACCTTTATGGCCTGGAGGGCATGGACGTGGATGTGCCAGAGGCTATGCACTGGTATCGTCAGGCGGCAGAGCAAGGGAGGGCAGATGCCCAGTTGCAACTGGGCCACGCCTACCTATATCGACAAGAACCGATGAAGGATAAGCAGGCTGCCTATTTCTGGCTATTATTGTCCGCAGCCCAGGGCAACCGACATGCGCAACGTAGCCTGCCATCATTGAAAAAAATGCTGACAGCAAAGCAGAGAAAACAAATCGAGGCTGATGTGAATGCCTGGAAGCCGCTGGAATGATCTCAAGGCTGCCATCAGACCAGGGCAGATTTTCACGCAGGAGCGGCTTCAGCTGCGAATGGCTGATAACAAAAGCCAAACAAAAAGGACCCCTGGCTGAAAATTTTGCCATATCCCTAAGCGCACGGTACAAATACCATGGATTCCTGCCTGCGCAGGAATGACGACTGAGAAGACATCCAGGTAAAAAAAGACACTGTTTGCGAAGGCATCAATGAAACAAATATCCCTGTAGGGTGCGTTATAACGCACCATCAGCACAACAAAAAACGGTGCGTTACAACGCACCCTACTCACGGAAAACAACCATCACTCTCTGCAACGTCGCTCCAGCGCAGGCTGGAGCCCAGCAGCGTTCCTTGATTCTCGCGTAGATTTTGCAAATCAGTATTGCGGGTTGGTCGGGCCTCGCTAGGTCGGGCCTCGCCAGGTCGGGCCTCGCCAGATCGGGCCTCGCTAGGTCCGACCTGAATTGCACGCTGCAGATATCCAGGTACTATGCCCCGGTAATCAATACAAAATTACTGTATCATGTAAGATACAAACTCATCTTTATCAGAAAAAAGATTGTGAACACATTACCAGGTCAAAGTAAGCTTGGACCCATGAAACCATGTTCCTCCTGATATTTTTTTTGCTCATCTATCTATCGATAGTTAAGTACAAATTAAGCTTGCTAGCTGCTGCCATCAACTGGGCTAGCGAAGAATCAATGCAAATCATTGAGCCAAAAAAAATAGAATATTTTTGCGTGCACCGTGGGCCTCCAGAGATCTGCTTTCAAGCGAAGAATAGTGAGAACCATATCTATGAGATACGCCTGAAACTGGATATGCGTATGGTTCAGCACCTCAGACAAATAATAAAAGACGGCGGAGCCGCTTATGACACAAAGCTGGTGTCGAAAAAACGCCTCTGACCAGGACGTGTTGACATACTTTCAAACAAAGTATCGTAGATCGGAACGGACCTCGTTAGGCTAGGCCGCATCAGGGAAGATATCCAAATAAAGAAAGACCCGGTTTGCACTGGCATCAATGAAACGAATACACCTGTAGGGTGCGTTACAACGCACCATCGGCGTAACAACAAACGGTGCGTAACAACGCACCCTACTCACGCCCCCCCTCTGCAACGTCGCTCCAGCGCAGGCTGGAGCCTAGTGGCGTTTGCAAATCAACGAAAAAATTTCGCAAATTTGGATGCATCTAAAAAACTACGGAAAATCAAAGCTCACGGCATAAATACCATGGATTCCTGCCTGCGCAGGAATGACGACTGAGAAGATATCCAGGTAAAAAAAACGACACGGTTTGCGAAGGCATCAATGAAACAAATATCCCTGTAGGGTGCGCTGCAACGCACCATCGTGCTCAATAAAAAACGGTGCGTTACAACACACCCTATTTACTGCCGCACGCCGACGCAGCAAAGACTGCTTTGAAGCCGTCTTTTCTCCCTCTGTGCTCCTCTGTGTCTCCGTGCCTCTGTGGTGAGATTTTTAGTCTTGCTTTCATCAAGAAAACAGTGCGTTACAGCGCCCCCTACTCACCACTTCCGCGCAAACACCTTACTTCGGCGGAAAGCTATAAGTCAGCGTGTAATTCCCACTTCCCGAATACGATTTGACTTGCGCATAGTAATAGCCTGCCGTACCTGCATAGTTGATAGACTCGCTCGAAGAGCTGCCCTCACTGCTGGCGACCTTGGTCCAGGCGCTGCCGGAATATTTATACAGGTAAAGATCAAAGTCCGTGCCTGCTGGCCCGCTCAATTGCAGGCTGAAAGTGCCGCTGCCTGCCTGGATATAGCCAGGTGATGCGCTGGGCGCGTTGGCAGTGGCACCGTTGGTCAGGTTGCCGGTCTGGGTGACGCCGCCACCTGGCGTTGGTGTGTAGGAAGCAAACACGGCCCTGGCCAGGCCTTCATTGACGGCATGCCATGGATAACCCAGGGTGCGCATACGTGAGTTTTCTGTGGGCCGGTATTTCCCGGTCTTGCAATATTGTGCGCCCTGAAAAGTACCAACCGTACCATTGGCATACTGTCCCAAACCAGTCGGCACGGCAGTTGTGGCTGCGATCAAACTCCCCCATTTGACATTGCGCGTGCCGTTCAATGATACGTCCCCAGAAGTCGGCTCGGCACTCAGGCTGCAAGTGCCATAGTCGTATTCATCGGCCAGGGCAAAGGCGGTGTGACCTATCTCATGCAAGGCAATTTCCACAGACTGGGCATGCATGGACAAGGTGGCGATTTCACCACCAGAGCCACCATAGCGGGTGGAGTTGGAGACCACCACGATGATGTCGCGCTGGTCAGGTGCCAGCACTGAACCGACAACGTCATACACCTTGCTTGAGTTGACGCATAACAGGCGATCAATGTTATAGCAATAGAAGCTGCCATCCATGGCGGTGTCACGGTAGATGCCCTTGTCCGGTTCGTCCGCACCTGACTGATTGCTGGCGATATCGACGCGACGTACATTGATGCTGGCGCGGTTGGCAGCAAACAAGGGGTCGGTCATGAAACCATCGATGACCTTCTGCGCATCGGCATGCCATTTATCCATCTCGGCAGCGGTATAGCCATCACCGACAAAGACAATATCCATACGCGCATTGGCCGGGCCGTTATCAATGATGGTGGTGGCAGTGGCTGCTGGCGGCGGGCCCTGGACGCGTGCCATCTTGCTGCTGCGCACGACTTTCTCCAATGCAGCGCGGTCGAACACGGCCAGCTGTGGCGGCGGCATTGCCAGGCCCGCATTGCCCGCTGACTGCTGCTGGATTTCTATACTGGCGATCCGCTCATCAAAAGGCAGGGACACTTCAAAAACACCGTCGGCTTGCCTGACTTGCTGCGACACGTCGATGGCCCCGGTTTTTGGGTCAAACACTTCAACATGACGCTGCTGCGCATTCCTGACCAACACTTCATGGATGACCAGCCCTTGCGCATTTTTGGCGACGACGCGCCATTTCTCGCCCTGGCCACCATTGGCCATACCAGGTGTCAGGCCAAACTCGCCAAGCTCTGCGCGCACAGGCGTGAAGCTGGTGCCCTGCCGGCCGTCACTATAAGCGATACGCAGCGAAATATTCCCCGCATTGGCCACATTGATTTGAAACACCGAAATTGCAACGAACATCAAAATAAGTTTGATAGCATTCATACGGTCTCCGAATTAAATTAGGTGATTGTGTGAACTGTCGATGCTGATGTAGTTGGTGATTAAGTAGAGCTTTCCTGTGAATAAAATTTGGTGTCAGGGAAGACGCTGCGTTGGATGTCGGCAGCTGCAGACCAGTATAGTAAAATAAATAGAATAAACAGCAATTAGTGTAAAAAAATGTGAGTCCCCCCAGTGCCAGCACTTCCAGAGTGACGCGCGCAACAGGCCGCCTGTCGTGCAATAATACCTGGGCACGCCCGCCTGGGTCTCAGGCGGGCAACAATCAAACTCACGAAAACCAGAACAAAACATATGCACAAAGGCGTCTTTTATGCACTGATGGCAGCAACCCTGTTTGGTGCCAGTACACCCTTTGCCAAGCTGCTGCTGGCAAAGGCCAGCCCCGTCAGCGTAGCAGGCTTGCTGTATCTGGGCAGCGGGCTGGGGCTCTTGCTCTGGTATGTCTTGCGTGCCACTCTGAGCCGCAAGGAAGAGGGAGAAACAACAGGCTTGAAGCGGCAAGACCTGCCATGGCTAAGTGGTGCAGTAGTCGCAGGCGGCATTGCCGGGCCAGTTTTGTTGATGCTGGGGCTGAGCATGACCGCCGCTTCATCTGCCGCGCTCTTGCTGAATATGGAAGGCGTGCTGACGGCCATGCTGGCCTGGTTTGTGTTCAGGGAAAATTTTGATCGCCGCATCTTTATTGGCATGTTGCTCATTGTCGCGGCAGGCATCTTGCTGTCCTGGGAGCAGACCCCTGCCCTGGGTGTACCTTGGGGCGCTTTGGCCATTATCGGTGCCTGCCTGTGCTGGGCCATAGACAATAACCTGACACGCAAAATCTCTGCCAGTGATGCCGTACAAATCGCCGGAATAAAGGGGCTGGTCGCTGGCACCGTTAATTTGCTGATTGCAATGATAATGGGAGCTACCCTCCCTGACGCCACCACAGTATTGATGGCCGGCATCGTGGGGTTCTGTGGTTATGGACTGAGCCTGGTCTTGTTCGTGCTGGCACTCAGACACCTGGGTACGGCCCGCACGGGCGCCTATTTCTCGGCGGCCCCTTTTGTTGGCGCGGCCATTTCCTTGCTGATGCTGGGCGACAGACCCGGTATCACCTTCTGCCTGGCCGCCATCCTGATGGGCACAGGTATATGGTTGCACCTGACTGAGCACCACGAGCATGAACACGAGCACGAAGCCATGGAACACGCGCACGAGCATGTGCACGACGAACATCACCAGCATGAACATGATTTTGCATGGGATGGCAAACAACCCCACGCACATGCACACCGCCACCTGCCTATGGTGCATGCGCATGCACATTACCCGGATATTCATCACCGGCATGGGCATTGAGCATGGTCAGGAAATTTTTTGATATCAATGATTCCAAATCCATAGTTACACAGACCTGAGTCAGGTACAGCCTTGCAAAGCAAAGCAATGCAGGCATGGCGAATCATTCTGGGGTCAAAAATTTAAACAATTTCATTTAAAAACAAATACTTACCAGCATCATGGCGTGTTATTTGGCGAATAAATGTGCCATGCAAAAAAGTAGCAATCCATATTTAATCAAGTACAAAAGCACAACACGGATCATTGCATTAAAATATTAGCAACAAACAAATTGAACATTCAGAATCTAAACAATTGAAATGCATCGTGTAACGTTATAAGATACAGAGAGTGATAAAAAATTTTATCCACAAAGGATTAGAAAAATTCTTTACTTCTGGTAGCAAGGCAGGCATCAATGCCACCCATGCGAACAAACTAGGGCGTCAACTCGCCATGCTGCATATTGCCAAAAATCCCAAGGATATGGATATACCGGGCTGGCGCCTGCATCCATTGTCAGGCACTTTATCTGGGCATTGGTCGGTCTGGGTAAGCGGCAACTGGCGGCTGACTTTTCGCTTTGTTGGTGAAGATGCAGAAATTATCGATTATCAGGACTATCGCTAAAAACAATGAAGGACGATGATGAAGATGTTTAATCCCCCCCATCCAGGACTGACGATACGTGAAGACGTATTACCCGAACTGGGCCTGACCGTGACCAATGCGGCAATGCAACTCGGCGTGTCCCGCGTTGCCCTGTCAAGAATGATCAATGGCCGCTCCGCCATCAGCGCCGACATGGCATTGCGCCTGGCGCAATGGCTTAATGGTGATGCTGAGACCTGGCTCAGGTTGCAGATGCAATATGATTTGGCGCAAGCCAGGAAATCCGGGGTGCCTAAGGTGAAGCCTATCAAGCATCTCATCATGTCTGGATAGTTTACATTCTACAGATTGCGCAGGAATGACGAATTTAAGGCTGCCAGGACTAGCTACCTGTCTGGCATACCAACATCCCCACCTGGCTGGTAACTCGCCTTGCCATCCTACGCGAAATTAACGTCGCTCCAGCGCAGGCTGGAGCCCAGGGGCATTCGTTGCAGACGATAGCCTTGTGCATAGGAACAGCATTCGCATCCTACGAACGCATAGAAAACTCCAACATGGAAGTTTTCGTCTACGCTGGATTAACGATTTTAAAGAAAAAATTAGAAAATGATGGCGTTTTCAACGATCTTCATTCAAGCACATCCCAAACATCACCAAGCCTCCTGACTCAAAAAAAGCCAGAGCATCCGCCCTGGCTTCTCTCCTACTTCTATCATCCTAGCTTGCAAACAACAGGCAAACCCGGCTACAGTCCACCCATCATCCACATTCAACACAACTCACACAAACGATGCCTCATTCACATCACAAGCCGCATGGCGTGCATAGATTGCACTGGCAAACGCCCTGCCCTGTGACAAAGAACGCAGGTCGGTCGTATGGCCGAACAGCTTGGTCAAAGGCACATCGGCCACCACTTCAACACGGCCTGTGTTCTCGGTGATGCCCAATACCCGGCCGCTGCGTTTTTGCAAGTCGCCGATGACGTCGCCGGTGTTGATGGCGGGGGCATCGACTGTCACTTTCATGACGGGTTCGAGCAAGACCGGTTTGGCCTTGCGCAAGCCTGTCAGCACAGCATCTTTGGCGGCGATGATGAAGGCCATTTCGTTACTGTCAACGGCATGGAAATCACCATCAAGCAAAGTGACTTTGACGCCTGTCACTTTTTGCCCCAGCGGGCCTTGTTGCATGGCCTGCTGTACGCCTTTTTCAACAGCCGGGAAAAACGCCGTTGGTATCACGCCGCCCTTGACGATATTGGCAAAGGCAAAATCACCGTCTTTGGCATCAAGCAACTCAAGCCTTACGACAACACGGGCATACATGCCTTTGCCGCCGTTTTGCTTGTCGAGCTTGCCTTCTGCTTCGACCATAGGCAGGCCCATGGTTTCCTTGTAAGCCACATGCGGAGCACCGACACGTATGTCCACCGCAGCTTCACGACGGACGCGCTCGAGCACCACATCCAGATGCAATTCACCCATGCCCCACAAAATGGTCTCACCCGTTTCCGGATTGCTTTCCAGACGCAAAGACGGGTCTTCACGACGGAAGCGATCCAGCGCGGCCAGCATTTTTGCGCGGTCACTGCCGCTACCAGGTTCAACAGCCAGCGCCACTACAGGCTCGCCAGCGTGTATCGTTTCCAGCGTCCATGGCTGTGACTTGCCAGACAGGGTTTGGCCTGTCAGCGCATCTTTCAGGTTAGCGATGGCGATGATACTGCCCGCTGTTGCCTCAGCCACCGGCGTGCGCTTGTCTGCATGCACGACATACAGACGGCCTATACGCACGGGTGCTTCCAGTGTCGCATTCCAGATGGTTTCGCCTTCATGCAAACTACCACCATAGATACGCACAAAAGCCAGCGAACCATGCTCGTCATGCACGACCTTGAACACTAGCGCAGCCAAAGCATCAGCATCACCAGTTGCCACGGTCACGCTGTCACCGTTCAATGCAGCAACGGGAGCAGCGCGGTCATCAGGCGCTGGCAGCCAGGCTATCACGGCATCAAGCAGCGGTTCTATGCCTGCGTTTTTATACGCAGAACCGGCCAGCATGGGCGTGGCTTTTCTGGCCAGCGTCAGGGTACGCAAACCTTGCAGGATTTCTGCTTGGGTCAGCGTGTCGTTCGCCAGATAAGCATCTGTCAGCACATCACTCGCTTCTGCCGCAACCGAGGCTGCATAAGCATAGGCCGCCTGGGCTTGCGCCTGTAATTCTGCAGGCAAAGCCAGCACCGTCATATTGCCCTTGGCATCCCATTGCAGCAAACGCTGTTGCAAGACATCGATGACGCCACCAAACTCATCCGCCGCACCGACAGGTATCGCCAGAGGCACTGGGCGCGCACCGAGCTGCTTGCGCACCTGTTCTGTGACGCGTGCAAAGTCAGCACCGGTCTGGTCCATCTTATTGACAAAGATGATCATGGGCACGCCATGTTTCTCGGCCTGATGCCAGACAGTCTCGGTCTGTGGTTGCACGCCAGCGACGCCGGACAAGACAGTGATAGCACCATCAAGCACGCGCAGCGAACGTTCAACTTCTATCGCAAAGTCGATATGGCCTGGTGTATCGATCAGCGTGAATTCATGGCCGTTCCAGACACAGCGGGTTGCCGCTGCACCGATGGTGATGCCGCGTTCTTTTTCCAGGTCCATATGGTCCATGGCAGCATTGCCTTCATGGACTTCGCCAGTGCGGTGGATTTCGCCGGTTTTAAACAGGATGCGTTCAGACAGCGTGGTCTTGCCAGCGTCTATGTGCGCGATGATGCCAAAGTTGCGCCAGTTGTTGCGCGCAGAGTGAGCAGCAGTAGGACGTGTGTTGGCACGGGTTGTGGTGTTCGTCATGATGGGTCTTTCTACATAGCGAGCGGTCGTGGGGTTGTCTTGGTGACAGCGCCGCGGGGCCATGCGACCACCCTTATTTCAGTGGACCCGCGCGCGTTCTACATCTGCTGACTTCATGTTATATGGCTCCTCAATAAGAGAGTGTTTGCTACCAGGTACGATTAAAAGTGCTTACTAAAGTGGTGCTGAGTTTTTGGATATCAAGTCCAATACATTTGGAACATTTGGATAAGCGCAGCGAGCGGTGCTAGTTTGAGTTAAGAAGCGCAACCGTACTAAAGTACGGTGAGCATCGCAGGCTCAAAATCGCGCCGTGCAGTAGCTTATACAATTGTTCCAACGCAGAAAACAAAAAAGGCCCCTGTGGGCCTTTGTTTTTTTCTGATTTAATTTATCAGAGTTTCAACGGGCACACATCAGCGGCCCCGGGATGTCATCCGACATGCCGGGAGGGCGGAGGTAAAAAAGAGTATGCTCAGTGTTTTCATCTTTATAGAATAATCCTGTTTTTATCGCTTGTCAAATGAGTCTGTACTGATCACATTACAAGAAATGCAGGTGCAGAAATGCCACCCTCATAGGTAAATCCCCTGCATTTCTAGCTTGATCAACATACCGATAATAAAATTTAATCGATCTGATATAAACTATCAATCATCACGATGCGCTACAGATGGGGAGCGCGAAGTTCAGCCCGTGTAGGTACGATTAGTGCAACGTAATCGTACGCATGCCACGCCGCAAATGACGAAAGGTCGTGGCAAGCCCTTGGCCTTCACTTATGCATTTCAGCGTGAATGAGATGCATGCTTGATGAGGTCACAAAAAGCTCTCATGATTATCAAGTAGCATAAAGAATTGCAGCCAACCATGCGTACGATTACGTTGCACTAATCGTACCTACATCCTGTTTTGGAAGTTTGCCCAATGGGTAGTAAAAAGTTCTGGTGCGAAGGGAATTTGATGGAAATTATCATTTACGCACATTCATCTACTACCGATTGCACATTTATTAGATAAAATGCATAATTGAACCATCGAATGCAATGGGACAGAGAGTATTTAATGAGCAACAATACTATAGACACAGCCATGGCCAAACGTATGGTTGATGCCTCTGCCATACAGGGTGCGTCCATCATAGGACAGCCAGGTGGCTGGGGTGTGATGCTGAAATTCGGTGTCACGGAAAAACCGCTGGGTGCGCAAAGAACTGACCAGCCACGCGTGTGGCGCTCACTTGACCGCTGCATGGATTATCTGAAAACCGAACTGCATATCACCCGCGTCGATTTGCTCGATGCCAGCAAACACAGCGACGTATCAGATAAAACCACCGTTCGCACAGACACCTCAGAACGCATGCGCAAGGCACATGCTGCAGCCGCTCACGATAAGTGGTTTCGCGAGCAGGTGCAAGCTTCGCTGGATGACCCTGCCCCTGGCATCGCAAATGAAGATGTCAAACAAAAGTTTGCCGCCAAGCGCGCAGCATTGAAGCAGCGCATCGTGGGTAACAAAGCTTGAAGCTAATCTGGAAACCACTCGCGCTGGCAGATCGCGAACGCATCATGGACTACATCGCAGAAGACAAACCACAAGCTGCGATTGATCTTGATGAATCGTTCGAGCACATGGCAGATCAACTTTTGTTTAACCCACGCATGTACAAGCCTGGCCGTGTCAAGAAAACCCGTGAAGCTGTCGTTCATCCTAACTACATCATGGTGTATGCGATTGAGGGCGACGCCATTAGCATACTTAGGGTTTTACATAGTGCGCAGGCGTGGCCTTGAATGATAATTGTAAAAAAAGGAACGCTATGTATTCTAGCCGAGCAACTTTCATGTTTTCTTTTTCTGTAAAAACCTCAGAAAGATTCACATTGTTAAGTCAATTTGCTAAAGTATGTGAAGATGCCCATCCACAAAAAGATAAGCAGTACCCTGTTGCACTGACTGTCGATAGTAATGGTGAGTGTATTTACGATGCATGGAACCCTGTTAGTTGGAAAGCAGCTCACACGTTTCTCAAAAGAGCAGAGCGTGAAAAAATCATTGTCATTGACTATCCGAAAACAAGGCCAGAAGAAATAGCAGAGCTAGACTAATTTCCAGCTATGCACATAGGCTGCGTTTTAAAGCACCCTACGCACTTTTTTGCCAAAAAGAAAAATCACAAACCAGCAAGCATGAATCCAATCATGACCTAAAACCATATGACAGGACACTCAGGAAAAGATCATGGCTACGACCGCCTGATGGAAGCAGTACGCTATACCCCACATCTGGTGCAGCAAATGATTAACAGCGAACCAGACGTATTAAACTGCAAGAATTATTCAGGCGAAACGGTCATGCACTGGTTTGTCGTAGAAAACGATATCGAAATTGTTGAACTACTCAGCTCTTGCGGTGGCATGGTATCTGATTATGCATTAACAGAAGCATGCAGCCTGGGGCATGTGGACATGATCTACCTGCTATTGGGAATTGGCGTTATCCCAGATATGGCGTCCTGTAGAGCACAAATAAATCTTGGCTCCAACATGCCAAGAAAAACCTTGATCAAACTCCGGCGCGCGTTCAACCGGTATGGATATAGACTTGACTGGCCCTTGGCCGGAAAAATGCAATTTTAAGTCTGCCTGACTCTTCAAAAGTTCCATCCTTATTTAGATTTTTCTGCTATTGATTGCATATGTTTTGAATTAATTCGGGAAGAGGCTTACCCAGTTTAGTCATGCATTTATAGATTATTTTTGCAGTTCAAAAGGATATTTTCATGGAAATTTGTAGTGACCAAGAAGCGTTAGAAGCTGGTTTTGACCCGGCTGCCGCCAGGGTGATAGGCGATTCAAATTACATGGAAATAAATTTAGTTTTCGCTCACAACGAACACAAACTTGGTTATCCCATTTCTGTAGATAGACGTATTAAAGCATTGGATGCCCGCAAAATCGTTCCATCTGCAATCAATACCCTGAAATTCCAGAGTAGGCAACTGGACGATCATTGTATAAAGGCGAAATTTCTTGATGTAATTGCAGTAAACCCATTTACTCCAAATGGTGGAATTTTGTTGGGATTTGAATATCTAGTATCAGAGTTCGCAAGAGATAAATTACTTCCTTACCTCAAGAACGAATGTACATTTGTCCCTGTTGAAATTGCAGGTGTTCCGCAACGGTATTACATTATGTGGGTTCATCATATTTGTGACGCGGTTGATGAGGAACGTTCGCGACTTGGTGAAGATGAACTTTCACCTGAAAGAAAAAGACCATTTCGTGCAGTATTTCATCTAAATAAAATTGATTCCACTTATTTATTCCGTGTTCCTCAATGGAAGTATGATATAGACTGTGATCTTGCCTTGAAACCATTTCGTGATTTGGTAAAAAAACTTAGGATTTCTGGTTTTACATTTCAAGCTGGGGGGAAGTTTGGGCCGTTTTTAAAATGAGTGCTGGGTACTGCTGCGCCCCTGTTATCCTGTCCAGCGTGTAGAACGTGTAGGTACGATTAGTGCAACGTAATCGTACGCATGCCACGCCGTAAATAACGAAAGCTTATGGCAAGTTCCGTGGCTGTCACTTATTCATCTCAGCGTGAGTAAAATGCATGCTTGATGGGGTCACATAAAGCTCCCATGATTATCATGTAGCATAAAGAGTTACAGTCAACCATGCGTACGATTACGTTGCACTAATCGTACCTACGTCCTTGCCTGTAGGAGCGGCTTTAGCCGCGAACAGTCTTCGCAATTATTCGCGGCTGAAGCCGCTCCTACAACGGTACATGAAAGCAAGTTTCATCAGCACTTCATGAAACGGATATGCAAACCCCCTACTCCACCCCATACACCGCCGACACCCGCGTCCCCACCACCAGCAAAAAATGCGTGAGCGCACAGGCACTCAATATCCAGGCCAGCGGCAGGTCGCCCACCAGCGCACCAGACAATACCAGGCTCACCGGCATCAGCAGTTTGAACAGCGAACCTGTGAGGCCGGATATGCGACCTATGTAGCGGCTGTCTGTGCTTTCCTGGCGGTAGCCCCAGATGCAGACATTGCCGATGACGGTGCAAAAGCTGTTGATGGCCAGTGCCAGCAGCAGCAAGGGGATGCTGCTGCCCCAGGCCAGCAAGAGCATGGAACAGGCTTCGACGCCCAGCTCCAGCGCCAGCAGGCGGCCCAGGCCAAAGCGCTGGCGCAGGCGGCTGGCGACCAGGCCGCCGATGACGCCGCCTATGCCTGCGACGCCATACATCAGGCCGACTTCGGCTGCGCCCAGTTGCAACTGATCACGGGCACGGAACAAAAACAATACATCCACCACGCCCGCGCTGCCATTGATGATGACCACCAGCCAGGCCAGGTGCCACAGGGGTTTGTTGGCGATCAACACGCGCCAGCCATCGCGCCATTCATTCCAGTAGCCATCGGCATCCGGCTTGCGCACCGGCAGTTGCAAATCCCTGAGCAGCCAGGCGGCCAGCAGCATGGCCAGCATGGGCAGCCACAGGCCCAGGTCCATGCGTATGGAAATCACGGCACCAGCCAGCGCCGGGCCGAGTATGCTGAAGACCTGGCTTAGCACCGTCAGATGCCCGGTGGCGGGCAGCAGCAATTGTTCTGGCAGCATTTCCTTCAACATGCCCATGCGGCAAATCGCATACAGGTAATGCAGAGTCATCAACAGGAAGGCCGTGATAAAGAAAAACGACAAAGCCCGCGCACCATTCTCCAGCAACACGGCCTGCATGCCGGTCAGCACGACGATGCCAACGATGGCAAAGCGCGCCCAGCGGCCACGATCTATGCGGTCTACCCAGACACCGATAAACATTGCCAGCAGCAGATTGGGCAGCAATTCAACCGCCCGCATGCCTGTCATGACCCCGGCTGATTGTGTCAACTGATAGAGTATCAGCGGCATGGCGAGCTGGTAGATTTGCGTGCCTAACGAAAAGCTGATGGTCGATGCATACAGGCGGCGAAAGCTGGCGTTTTGCCAAAGCGAGTGAGTGGTCATGGATATGCAAGCAGGGTTGAACAATGCCACTAGCGTATATCAAAGGCGGAAAGACAAAAACGGATAGAATCTGGTATTTCTTTCCTCCTTTATTAATACCTAAAGATGCGACTGCTAGATCACTTCCAGCACCTGGCCGAATGGTATCCCAGCACCCATGCGCCTGACCTGGCCCAGATCGCTACCGCCTTGTGCTGTAGCGAACGCAATGCGCGCCTGCTGCTCAAGCGCATGCAGCAGCAAGGCTGGATAGACTGGCAGCCAGGCAATGGCCGCGGTCATCGCTCACAACTCAGTCTGCTTCAAGACCATGAAAGCCTGCGCCTGCAAAGACTGCATCACCTGCTGGCAGATGGCAAACTCGAAGCCGCCTTTGATGGCTTGCCCAGTGCCGGGCGTGAACGCCTGAAGCAATCGCTGCCCGGTTACCTGGGCGGTGGCCGCGCCGGTAGCTTGCGCATGCCCTTCTACCGCCCCCTGCATGCGCTGGACCCTATCCACATCAACCGTCGCACCGAGCAGCACATCATCATGCAGATTTGCGCAGGGTTGACAGAATACGACCGCGCCAGCGAACAGATTATCCCGGCACTGGCGCATAGATGGGATGCCAGTGCAGATGGCAGCCACTGGGAATTTGTCTTGCGACCCGGCCTGCAATTCCATGATGGTCGCCCGGTGCGCGCCGAGGACGTGGTCTATACCCTGCAACGTGCCCGTGATGCAGATGGCCCTTACCGCGCCATGTTTGCCCACCTCACCAGCATCAGCGGCACAGAGCGCAGCGTGAGGCTGCAACTCAGCAAGCCCGATCATCTGCTGCTGCATCTGCTGGCCCACCATGCCGCCGTCATCGTGCCGGTGGATGATGCCAGGCGCACAGATTTTGCCACGCTACCCATAGGTGCCGGGCCTTTCCGGCTGCTGCGCAATAATGAACACCGGGCCACGCTGGCAGCGTTTGATGGCTATTTCCGTGAACGTGCCCTGCTTGATGAGATTGATTTATGGGTGGTGCCGCATGGCAGCCCCCTGCCTGAAGTTGACCTGCACCTGGCCCATGCCTCGCCTGATCAAGTGCCTGCACGCGATAATAGCTGGTCGCAGATACGGGCGCTGGAACAAGGCTGTGACCTGGTCATGCTGAACCCGGCACGCGCAGAATTTTCTAGCGCAACCGCACGTCTGGCAATCGGCACATGGCTGCGCCCTGCAGCGGCGGAATTGGCCGCCAAAGAAACCCGCCCCATGGCCTTTGGCATGCTGCCGCAATGGCAGCACCTGCCTGAACAGACGACAACAGCAGCACCCACCCTGCCAGCCCACCTCGACGTCGTGACTTATGAACTCGACAGCCACATCGCCCTGACCCATTGCGTGGCAGGCAGACTGCGCGAGGCCGGAGCAGATGTCAGCATCCACATCCTGCCCTTCCCGGAATTTGGGCCCTACCACTGGCGGCACTGGGCCGATGTCGTCATCGCCGGAGATGTACTCGACAACGACATGGAATTTGGTCTGTATAGCTGGCTGGCAGGAGAGTCACTGATTAACCAGATGATGGACAAAGCGGCGCGTACATGGCTGGTGCAAGCCAGTACAGAAATCGCGGCACAAGCCGATGCCGCATGCCGTGCGCCGCTCATCGAAGCCTGTTTCGCCCGCATCGTAGAGCAAGCCTGGATACTGCCCATGCGCCACACCCGCCACGGCATAGACTATGGCCCACAACTCGGCGGCGTCACCCTGGCCCGCTGCGGCTGGATGGATTTTCGCAAGCTATGGTTGCGGCCTTGATGTGCATCTTAAAAACAAACTGTAGGGTGCGTTATAACGCACCACGACGCATGTTCAAATACACCGGAAACTTCAACAACAGCTTGTGCACAAGTGTACATAATCTTCGTAGAATGACGCAAAATTATTTATCATCACGCGCATGGTGCGTTATAACGCACCCTACAAAATTGCCCATGCGCCACACCCGCCACGGCATAGACTATGGCCCGCAACTCGGCGGCGTCACCCTGGCCCGCTGCGGATGGATGGATTTTCGCAAGCTATGGTTACGGCCTTAATTTGCGTCCAAAAACAATGCCTAGAGTATGCGTTACAGCCCCATCGTGCCATCCCCCCAAAAAAAAGCATCTCGATACTGGCCTGTCTTGCTTGCACTAAGCGAGTATGTCGTATTTTGAACAGGGCAAGGTTGACTGCGCAGTGCACCACTAGCACTAACTCGATTTATTTTCATTGCCCGTCAAACTTTAATTTCAATATCAGCCCAAAGAATTGTTGTAAAAAACACATAAACTCAAGTGACATTGATTTAATTCGCCAATTATCAAATAAGCATGGTAAATTGTCATTTACAAATTGTTACGTTTTCCCGACATAATCCACTCTGTCCAGCTGCCTTAAGTGGATAAATGAAATCGCAGATCAGAAAATTGCCGGGGAACATCTTCATTTTTGGATGGACTCAAACGGCTTCCCGCTACTGCTCAGGCTATGAGAACACTCATCATTGACGTTGCAAATGGGCATCTGACTGATTCCAGTCAGGCCACGATCATCGCAATAACAGACTCAATAATTTCTGGCAATGCTACAACACCGTGATGCTGCCTGGCAGCATATACAAGACTGAGTAGCTCTTGGTAGCTGTCTACTCGAATCATTCGGAGGGATCCATGAAGAATCGCCTTTCATTCCAAGCACCTATTACGCTCAGTCCTTGCCTGGTGCTTTTTCTTCTTTGGTTTTATGCTGCATTTGCCTCTGCTCAGCAGTGTCCACCACCAGGTTCCCCCCTGAAAAGTGTCAGTGATGCGATAAGCGACCTTCAAAAAAATGACCGAGCACCTTTTGGTGCCGACTGCGCATACAGGTGGTTAAGTAACTATTCCATCGAATCTTCCAAATTGGACAATGAAGTGCTTAACTTCTTTCGCATAGCAAGCGATGTACAAAGGCGAGCAGCAGAAAAGCGTTATGCCGATCCACAATATGCAAAAGATGGCGATAGATATATGGATAACGAAATAAGTCTCCGTAAACAAATCCTGGAGGGAATAGAAAACAATCCAGAGCGTGATACGCCAAGAGCCAACAAAGACACAGAGATACAGATACATTTAAACTACTTGGTCAGTGCATTGGCTTTACGGAAAAAGTATGAGGTCGTAGATGAAACTCTGGGAGACAAAGAACCAAAATCCATACACCCTGAAGCTTTTAAGGTATGGTTGCAAGCAGTATGGTCTTGCGTGAAGTTTGATGGAAATAAGACGAATCTGTGCGAACGTAACAATCAGGAAATCTGTAAAGAAAAAGTCAAAATTTTCTTGAGTTCAGTAGAGCAGATGAAAAATCTCATTTTTCCACCTGGGACAAAAAGGAACATTGATGAACTCAGGCAGCTCACTTCAAGCCAGGGGTGCTTGAAGTGACACGAAAACGCTCATTGCGCCTGTACATACACTTATTCATCCTTCTGCTCTTTTGCAGTGCTACAGCTCATTCAGAAAATACATCGCCAGCGAAAACTTCTGAAACAAAAATTGATACGACCAAGACTGCATCAGATCCTTTGATCGTTACCGCAAATAGTGACCCCATGAATCGAGTGGGGCACCCTCTTTTTGTCGTCATCAATTTAAAAAACGTGTCGAACGAAGATATTTCTTTCGACAATCTGACGACAACAATTGATCTCGCATCCGCAGAAAAATTTAAAAATATCCGCGCCTGCATTCCCCAGCAGACTGGTGATATTACCATTCGCAATGGCCGCTCAATTGAATTAAGCTGCCGCTTTGAAATGAAGGACAACAATATTTCCTGGAACCTGAGTTCTTGGCAAAATACCTTACTATCCGCAGATATCCGCTTCGCTGTTACTGTGAATACCAAAACTCAAGAGGATCTCAATTACTATCCATCCATCAACATAAAGGCACCTGAGTCCAGTATCTTCGTTGGTGGCCTCATAGGCGCACTTTTACTGGCGATATTCGTGTGGGTAGAAACAATGATCAAGCAACCGCTCACACGACAAGAATGGATAAAAAGTTTCCTATTCACCGTCCTGTTGGGATTACGTGGCGGGATCATGGCAATGATTGCGCTTATCATCGGAAAAACCACCCAGAGCACAGGTTCCCCCATTTCCCTGACCGTGACAGATTTCAGCGGTGGAATAGTAATAGGCCTTTTTTCCTACCCTCTCGCATCCTGGATTTCCTCCACTCTGAAATTAGATGGCGTATTTGTTTCGAAAAAAAACGAAAATCAGCCAGACAAGGAAAAAATTGCAAATGATCACCCTGCAGAGACTGTCATAACGGAGGAAGCTAAAAAATATCCTGAACAGAAAACTGTTGCAGAACCAGCATGATTCAACTGAACAAGTTCAACATACATTTGACACATCAACTATTTTAAGGAGACAAAGATGCACATACTCATTGCACGCAACGCAGCACTGTCGGGGCAGAATGGCACTTTTGGCGAACTCTTCATTGATGGCAAGTCTTTTTGCTTCACCTGCGAACAACCATGGAACAATAATACGGCAAACAAGTCCTGCATCCCTGTGGGCGAATATCAACTCCTGCCCTACGACTCACCTGCCCATGGTCATACTGTCGTCTTCCATAATCCCCAGTTGAACATCTATGGCACGCCAGCGATGATACCGGCTGGCAAGCAAGGCCGCAGCCTGTGCGAAATCCACAATGCCAACTGGCCTTTCCAGGTGCAGGGTTGCGTCGCTGTAGGCAAAGAAATTACCGATATCGTGCCAAATGGCCGGGGCGTGACCAGCAGCGTCGTCACATTTGCCGCCCTCATTAAAAAATGGGGTGATCGAAGCAATCTCACTGCCACCATCAAATAGATGGATGAATAGGCGGATGTGAAATAGCGAATATGGCCTTAGCCTATATCGCTGGCACTCAAACACTATCGTAAGAAGTCACCAGCTTGATACCAAGGGCAGCCAACAGGCCATTGAATCGCCCCACGCTTGCTGCGGTACGCAGCGACCATCACAAAGCTGGGCCCTGGGCTAGCCGCCCCTATGATCATCGCTGTGGCTATCCCAAGCAGTTCGGGCAGATGCTGCATGGTCTTTCTCCTTGTAGACGATTTTCATGAAGTGTAGCAACGCCAAGTTTAGCCATATTTGGTGCTGATGTTTACATCAATAAGTCAAATTTCCAATTCTCAATCCTGAGGCGCCGTGAGTTTTTTCTGCATGAACACGCTGAGAGGATCATCGGCATATCCACCGAAACGCTCGCAAGGTTCATAGCCGCAACGCGCATACAGGGCCAGTGCTTCTGGCTGGTAAGGGCCGCTTTCCAGTTTCAACTCCATGCACCCCGATGCCATGGTGGCCGCCTCCAGCGTTTGCAATATTTTTTTCGCCAGCCCACGACCACGTTGCTGGGGGCGCACATACATGCGTTTAAGTTCGCCGTATCCGGCAGACAAGACCACGGCACCACAGGCGACGGCTTGCCCGGCCTCGTCCCGCGCTATCACAAACAGCAGCCCTTGCTCATCGACCGAGGACAGGTCCAGCGCATGATGACTTTCTGGAGGATAGAGCGCGCCTTGATAGGCATCAAGCTCGGTGATCAGGGCAATGGCATCGGCCTGACTGGGTGATTCAAAAGAAATTTGCATACTGCACCTTCAGGTAGTGAGTGATCCGGTATTGACAACCACGACATAGCGCGCAGGGCGCTTGCTGGTGTTCTGAAAAACAATGCTCTGATTTTCTTGCATGGCCAGACAATCGCCCACTTGCAAGACATGGTGCTTGCCATCATTAATAATTTCCATGCTGCCTTCCAGAATCCAGACTTGCTGGTGAATGCCAAACTCGCGCAACCCCGCCGCATAGCTCACTATTGCCCCTGCTGGAAAATCGATCTGAACTATCTGCAACGTCGAGCGAAAATGTGGCAGCGAAATATTGCGCCGCGTGTAACCAGACTGCGGATCAGTCCACTGCAACTGCTCTGCCCGCCTTACCAAGGGACTGGCGTCAGCGCGTGGCTCCTCAAACAAGGACGCCAGCGTGACACCCAGGCCAAATGCCAGCTTGTCCAGCACCACGGCGGTGGGGCTGGTCTCACAACGCTCAATCAGTGAAATCATGGAACGACTGACATCACATTTCCTGGCCAGTGCATCCAGCGACAAACCACGCTCAGCACGCAGGGAGGTAATCCTGTTGGCAAGACGCTGGTTGATATCTGGCTGCTGATGGGTAGATGTAATTTCTTTCATACTGGATTTATTATCCAATATGGTGGATATGATGTCAAGTGGTGTTAGTCGGCATGTTTTGCCAAGCTCAGGACCGCTCTGCACTTGCCTGTCACACTGGTAGGGTGCGTAGCGTACTTTCCAATGCACCACTCTGAAATGTCCATTCTCACTTGTAAAACGGTGCGTTACGACGCACCCTACTTTCCATCTTGATTCAACATTGGTTGGAGCGACTTCAGCCGCGAATTGGCAGACACGGCAAGGCATTCGCGGCTAAAGCCGCTCCTACGAAACCAGCGTTTGGATAAGTCTGGTAGGTGCGTTACAAGTCACTACCTTTGATACAACGGCTTGCCAAGCGCATTTCGCAAGCAGCCCGGTAGGGTGCGTTATAACGCACCACTCTGCAATGCCAATTCTCACTTGCAAAACGGCGCGTTGCAACGCACCCTACTGGCCAAATACGGTATATTTCGGAATGCTTCACAGATCTACGGTAATAAAGGAATTGCCTCGCCAGGAAAGGCGGACGGACCGCCAGGTTAGGCTGGATATTTTTTCAACCTATTTGAAGTTGAGCGTCAAGGAGAATTCTAAATGGCTGATACTTCCACGAATACTGCACTTACCGTCAAAGATACCAAGGAGCAACCGCACTCAGTGGTGGCAGACATACTTGGTGCGGTGGCATGGCCTTTATTCGCGCTCTTTCTCTTGTTCCTAATTCGAAGGGAGCTTCGGGTACTCCTCCGAACGCTAAGTGACCGCCTAAGGTCTGGCGCTGCGGTAAAAATGGGCGCATTCGAGGTCGGAGCAGTAAACATCAATCACATTGATCTTGCAAACCCAAGCTCAGAGTCGCGAAAAGACGACGGTCGCCGAATGACAGACCGAGACGGCTATTATCAAAACTGTAGGAACGTACTACTCGTTCATCGAATTGCGAAATCCAGGACCGAAGGGCAAGAATTTGACATTCTCGTTTATGTAATTCCCCACGAGGACAAAGGAACACTGGCCGCTATCAGTAAAGTCGATTACTTTTTCGGCCGTTTCTGGAAAAACACCATTTTCACGTCTACCAACCGGTATGCGGGATTTCCGGTACGCCTGTGCGCATATGGCCCGACATTATGCTCTGCTGAAATTCATTTCACTGATGGTCATTCGGTCATCCTTCACAGATACTTGGATTTTGAAATGGGCGGTAGCGCTCCATTGACCGCGGACGAGGTGGCCGCGAAATGACGCCCAGCCCTATAGTCAACCGGACGTTGCGCGATAATGCGGCGCAACACCAGTTACTTCCACGTTAGAGCTCATAAATAATTAGCCCGGTAGGGTGCGTTATAACGCACCACTCTGACATGCCTGCCCTCACTTGCAAAACGGTGCGTTACAACGCACCCTACTAGCTTGCGTCACATCTTGGTCCAGCATTTCCAGGAGCGGCTTTAGCCGCGAATTGATGGGCACGGCAAGGCATTCGCGGCTAAAGCCGCTCCTACTAAGCGGCGTTTGAATAAGCTGGTAGGGTGCGCCATGCGCACCGTTTCCTCTTAAAAAAATCAGCAATAGATCACGCGATATTCCTCCAATAAACTCTGCACCATCTCTGTGTCATCTCTGTGGTGAGTCTTTTGGTCTTTCACTGCCATCTGCATGCTCAAAAAATCACATGACCCCCCTTCACCCCACTCGCAAAAAGGCAATCAATGCCTGCAGGGCAGCCGTCATATGTCGTCTGCTGGAATAATACAAATAAAACCCCGCGCGCGTGCTGGCAAAGTCTGGCAGCACTTCTTGCAGGCGGCCGCTTTGCAGGTAAGGGCGGACATAGTCTTCTGCCAGGGCGGCGATGCCTGCGCCGTTGAGGGCGGCGGCCAGGGCCAGGCCGGCGTCATTGACGATCAGGTGTCCTTCGACGGTGATGTCGAGTGGCTGGCCTTTGTCCATGAAGGCCCAGGGCAGTTTGAGTTCGGTGCTGGGGCGTTTGATGCGTAAGCATTCATGTGTTTGCAAATCAAGCGGGGTATGCGGCATGCCGTGTCTGGCGATATATGCTTTCGAGGCGACGCAGACAAAGCGGCGCTGCGGGCCTATGCTGGTGGCGATCATGTCCTGTGCCAGCAATTCGCCCTGGCGTATGCCTGCATCAAAGCGGCCCTTGACCAGGTCTATGGTTTTATCTTCTACCGAAATGTCGAGCACGATGTGGGGGTATGTCTGGCGAAATTCTGCCAGCCTGGGTGCCAGCAGCAATTCTGTGGCCACCCTTGGTGCGGTCAGGCGCACCGTCCCTGTAGGTGTTTCGCGAAAATCATTGACGACATCGGCAGCGTGCTCCAGCCCTTCCAGCACGGGGCGCAAGTGATCCAGCAATTGCTGGCCAGCCTGGGTCAGCGACACGCTGCGTGTGGTGCGGTGCAAGAGCCGCACATCCAGACGGGTTTCCAGCTGGCGCATGGACTGGCTCAGGGCCGATGGAGTGACTTCCAGAAAAGCAGCGGCCCTGACAAAGCTTTGTCGCTCTGCAATGGCCACGAAGGCTCTGAATTCTGCAAATTCGCTGGCGCGCATTAGTTAGCCTGACTACACAATATATTGAATAAATAGTGCATTATTGAAACACAATTCCTCTTTATACTGAAGCCCTGTTCAGCGCAAAAGCGCAAAAAAAAACGCATAACATCACAGGTATAAGGGCTTAATCATGAAAACCACCATCAAACTGCCAATGAATCACATCGCCAGGGCCATCACACTGCTGGCAGGTGCAGTCGCGGCGACCATCGCCCTCTCCATCAGTGCCCCAAGCCAGGCCCATGCAGAATCCGCAAAAACAGCAGGCGTGCCCATGGCAAAATTCCAGGCCCCCGGTTTTTATCGCATGATGCTGGGCAGTTTTGAAGTGACGGTGCTGTCTGATGGCACGGCCACCCGCCATGTCGATGAGATCATGAGCAAACCTGAGCAAGTGCGCGCCGCCTTTGCCCATCACCATGAAGACTTACCGGCCGAGTTGTCCATCAATACTTACCTCATCAACACTGGCAGCAAACTGGTGCTGGTGGATACTGGGGCGGGTGAATTGTTTGGCAGTGGCAAAGACAGCAGCAGTGGCCGCCTGGTCAGCAACCTGCGTGCCGCCGGTTACCAGCCTGAGCAAGTCGATGCGGTCTTGCTGACGCATATACACGGTGACCATTCTGGTGGCTTGAGCATTGCTGGCAAACGGGTATTCCCGAATGCTGATGTGTATGTCGATAAAAAAGATGCTGACTACTGGCTGAGCCAGACACAGGCCGATGCAGCCCCTGCCGCCAGGCGTTTGACCTTCACCCAGTCGCGCGCCACGGTGAACCCGTATGCAGATGCCGGTCATTTGAAAACCTTCAATGGTGCGCAAGAGATTTTCCCGGGCATCAGCAGTCTGCCTTCTTATGGTCATACACCAGGTCACACGGCTTATGTCATCGCCAGCCAGGGCAAAAACTTGCTGTTATGGGGTGATGTGATCCATGTAGGCAATGCGCAATTCAAAGACCCCAGCATCACCATCGCCTATGATTCTGATGCAGCAGCAGCCATCAAGTCGCGTGAATATTTATTGCAGCTGGCCGCAGGCAAGGGTTACCTGGTTGGCAGCGCCCATATGTCCTTCCCTGGTCTGGGTCACATAGGCAATAGCCCAGCAGGGGGCTATGAATGGCTGGTCGCACCGTATCAGATACAGGGGACGTATTGAGAGTCTTGCCAGCTTGAGTACCAACTTAATTCCATTCATCGCACTCGACAAGATTGAAGTCAAGACCAAAAATCTCGCCACAGAGGCCCGGAGGAATCGTATTCTCATGACGAAAGAAACCCTACAGAGTAGGGTGCGTTATAACGCACCGTTTCGTGGATCATGCAATATGAAAAGAATATGTGGCTTTGGCATGGTGCGTTACAACGTACCCTACTGAAATGATGGCCAGAACCTGGATGTCGCCAGCACAGCCAGGCTCACTCAGTTTCACTACGCCAGGTGACTATCATAATAATCGTCAATACCAGCATGAACAGGCTGAACATGATAGAGCCGCGCACATCCCTTTTCTCACCGCGCCAGCGGGTAGTATTTGGTTCATTGCTGAGGTATTCAATATTGACTTGCTCATATCTTTTATACTTTTCCAGCACATCATCTGGCAGCCTTTTTTTGACAGTGATCTTGGCATTTTCTGCTGTCATGAAACTGATTGCGGCTTCATTGGTGATCGAGACGTCAGGACTATGTCCACGCTGCTTGCGGGTATGTACGGTTTGATCGTATTTGTAAATCTGATCTGTCTCTGCCACCAGACCATGCGCTTTGAATGCGCGGTTTTCTATATAACCCGTCACGGCTTCATGTAGGGCATAAACCAGGCCTAAAACAACAAAACATCTCCAGAATATGCGTGTCAGCATGCAAACGATTCCTTCATTTTTAACTGCGTGTGTAACCGGCGATTTTATAATGCAGTGCTATTCTTTGTAAATTATGACGTAGCCCTGACTGGGCAAACCAAGAACTTTCATGCTTGATACACAATTGAAAACCATATTGGCATGACATCTATGCGACTCGAGCATGTTGATTACCACGTCTTCGCCCATGAGTCAGCACAAGACTTTAGCGAAGATGTCAGCCAGTGGCACCAGCTTGATGGACAAATCAAATTGAGCATGGAGGCTGGTACGGCCCTCTACATTTCTTGGGGCCAGGGGCCACTACAATACAGCATGGAAGTAAGAGAAACTACATTCTTCCATCAGGAACTACTGCATATGGTGAGCATGGACAAACATCCTTACTGGGCGAGATTCATCAGTCACTTTATTCATTGGCAATTCGAAGATGCACAGCATCAGATACTCTTGCTCAGCACAGGGGAAGAGAAAATTTTCCTCTCATCACAATATGAAGATGGCATGTTCCAGGGTGATAGTGTGCGTGTTGCACAATTCAAACCACTTTAAAAATTGCAGACAAGCATCAAGAATGGCTGCTTCCAGCTATTCATAGAGTCAGTCTCTGCCAGCGCCTTATTCCACCAGATTTCCCCAACTTCGTGCCTTCATCGTACGTTTACTGCAGCCAAAAAGTAATTGTTATTTTTTCACCACAATCGCTTGATTTCACGTCTGGCTGTTCTATAGTGCCATGGTAGATGCATGTCTAGAATGCATTTTTTTTAAAGAAATTGCTTTACATAAACCTCAGGCATTGTTGATTTAAAAATAATGAAGGACATGCTTCATTTTTGGAAACATTTCCAGTAAAATGCGCCCATCTTGCAGGAATAGCAATACATGAACATGCGCAGCCTGTGCTACCGCATAGGGCAGGTCGCCGTCTTTAAAGATTTGCCAGCCTCTTTCATCAAGTATCGCCAGCCCACGTAGTCAGTAGTGCCAACCGCAAGATCTTTTACAACGGAGAAAATAGAATGAAGAACAAGTTACTCGCTTCCATCTTGGGCAGCCTTTTTGCCCTGTCTTTTGCCACTGCCCACGCCGATGACAAAGCGGGCCCCGCACATTGGGGCTATGAAGGCAAAGGTGCCCCTGCCAAGTGGGCAGAGCTGGATGCTGCCAACCAGGCTTGCAAAATCAGCAAAGAACAATCACCTATCGATATCGTCTCTAAAGACGCTAAAAAAGCCGACTTGCCAGCCCTGGATTTTGGCTACAAAGCCGGTAGTGCTGAAGTGATCAACAATGGCCACACCATACAAGTGAACCTGCCAGCCGGTAGTACACTGAAGGTAGGCAGTGATGAAGCAGCTTTGCTGCAATTCCACTTCCACACACCCAGCGAAGAAAAAATCAACGGTGCCAACTTCCCCCTGGTAGCGCACTTTGTCCACAAAAGCGCTGATGGTAAATTGTTCGTCGTCGCCGTACTGTTCAAAACCGGTAAAGAAAACGCAGCCCTGGCACCCGTTTTCGCTGCCCTGCCAGCAGAAGGCAAACCTAATCCTTTAGCCAGCTTTGATCCAGCTGCAGTCTTGCCGGCAGAACGTGCCTATTACCGCTTCATGGGCTCTTTGACGACCCCACCTTGCAGCGATGGCGTGCGCTGGCAAGTCTTGAAACAACCTGTAGAATTGTCCAAAGCCCAGTTGGCTGCATTCAAAAAAATGTACAAGATGAATGCACGTCCAGTGCAGCCTCTGAATGGCCGCGTAGTAGAAGTCAGCAAGTAATATACTGATTTCTAGCTAGTCGTTTATGATATCCCCTGTCGCTGACGGGGGATATTTTTTTGCCCTTGCTTTTCATCATTGCCCAGCACTGGCCTCAAACAAAAACGGCAGCAAACGTGCAATATTGCGCGCATCGTCTATGCCACGGTGGGCTGTGCCAGAAAACTCCAGTCCGGCATGACGTATGGCCTGCCCCAGGCCCAGTTTTTTATTCAGATTAAATCGTTCTGACATCAATGGTTTAAGGTTGATATGTGCTGCACCTATGGGATTGGGGACGCGGTGAAATCCACAATCCTGCTGCAATTGCTTGCGGTCATAATCCCCCCAGGAACAAAATACAAAATCCTGGTATTGATACAGCCAATGCTTGAATTGCGTCACCACTTCCTTGAAGCCGGGCGCTGCATCTACTTCCTGTTGTGAGATAGAGGTCAGGCTGCGACAAAAGGCCGTCAGTTGTGCATGTCTGGCAGGCCGCACAAAACTCTGGAATTCACTGACGATAACAAAGTCGCTCGCATCCACCATGACACAACCAAACTCTATGATTTCCATATGCTCACGCGGCACGCTGCCCTGATCACAGCAGGTGGCTTCAAAGTCGATGACGAGGTAGTTTTTTATTTTTTTCATGTTTTATTTTCTTATTTTTTTAATTTTTTCTGTAGACGCAAACTCGCAGCAGCGACAGTGGCTAAGCCCTGGCGCCTGTTGATGAACAAATGCGTATCGTGTACTGATGCCGTACTAAAGCCGGAATTGATCCATAGACAGTGCAAGCTGGCCAAGTCTGCCCATGTACTATCGTTCCAGACATGCGGCATCGCGCTGAGCATTCGATGTTATGCCAGTTTTTTTACTTCTTGTTTTTGATCTGGCAAACTTACCCAGCGTTACTCGACGTGGGTATTGATCACATAAAGTGCATGTGCGGTAGTGTGACGATGAACGGATTGTAGCAATAGCTGCTTGAAAAAAGAAAGTATTTTGATGAAGGGTGTTGCGCCATCGCCGCAAAAAAAAAGCAGGGTGCGCCATGTTCATCAAGTTCCGATGCGAATGATGGATGATGCAAGGTGAAAGGCGGTGCGTTATAACGCACCCTACCGTGTACAAAAATCGGGAACAACATACATCATAGAAAGCTCATCGTCGCCAGAAGCCGATGGTTATTTTGAAGGGGTTCGTATCGTAAAAAATAAGCGGACCACGTCCATGTCATGCGATCAACCAATATCTGATTTACGATTTCAAACATTGGCAGAATTGCTGGATCCCAAACCGCGCTAAAAAAATCTCAGATGAAAGTTCTGAACGACCATACGCTAAGATGGCATTTATTACTGTCTAGCGAGCGCTAAGTTACAATGCCGCTTGCACACCACACCCACGACCACATCCAGGAACCCGCATGAACACCGTATTCGCCGCCCCCGTATTTGACACTACCGTGATTTTTGAAGGCAAGGAACTTTTCAAAGGCAAGAGCGCTGCAGAAAACTGGGCGAAAAAACTCGCCGCAGAACTCGACTGTGAGGTCACCGTGCAAAAGATAGGCACAGGCTGGGCCATGTGCGGCACTGTCGATGGCGAGGATTGCATCTGGGGGATATTGGGGCAACGCTTGAAGCGCCTCAATGCTGAGTGAGCATAGTGCCATTACCCCAGGTTATAGACAGTAGGGTGCGCCATGCGCACCATCACCGTGTGCATAAAAAATTTGCAGGGTGCGTTGTAAGGCACCATGACCATGTGTCCAGAAAAAGAGGTGCACACGGCGCACCCTACTGCATTAAATACGGATTGTGCGTGAGCATGTGCAAATTCATCTGGACAAATTTTCCACTATACCTATGAAAAAATACTTAAGCACAGTGCTGTTTTTTCTTTTCATGGCGACCGGTTTACCTGTGCATGCGCAAACCAAAGAAGTGAAAGCCTTGAACGAAAAGTTTTTCCTGCTTTACGATCAAGAAAACTATACAGATGCCGCCATCACTGCGAAAAAATTGCTGGAACTTGCCAGGAAACGTGGAGAATATCATCTTGATATGGCAAATGTGCTCAACAAACTCGCCCTGATTGATGAACGGCAAGGCAATTACACAGCCGCTGAACGACTGTACCGACGCGCACTGGCGATCAGGGAAAAGCTGCTGGGAAAAAATCATCCTTTAGTAGCGACGTTGCTGAACAATCTCGCTCAAAACTACCATGCACAAGCCAGGTATGCAGAGGCTGAATCCTTGAATATGCGTGCATTGACGATCCGGGTAAAAGCCTATGGGTCAGATGCTACTGCAGTCTCAGTCAGCCTGAACAACCTTGCCGCAATATTCGAAGATCAGGGAAAATACTTTGAAGCCGAGGCTTTATTCAGACGTGCATTGGCGAACGATGAAAAGGCACTTCATCCAAATGATCCAAATCTGGCGTTAACTATGGGTAATCTCGCGCGCACCTTGAGCGCGCAAGAAAAATACACTGAAGCCGAATCTCTCTACCGGGGAGCACTGCTCATCCTTGAAAAATCGAGTGATCCGCCTGTAACTCTGAAGTCCACCGTTCTCATTAATCTTGCAGAGTTACTTGTGCATCAAGGGAAATATGCAGAAGCTGAAACCTTGCAAGCAAGTAGCTTGGCCAACTTGGAGAAAGCCCTGGGTCCAAGGCATCCCGATGTGGCAGCAGCGCTGGTTAACCTTGGAATGCTTTACAGAAAACAACGCAAACTCGCAAACGCAGAGCGCTTAATACTACGTGCCCTTGCTATCTTTGAAGATGCGCTCGGCCCATATCATCCCCAAGTCGCAAGCGTACTCAATAATCTTGCCTTGATCCATAATGAGCAAGGAGACTCTGCTGACGTTGAAGCACTCTACAAACGCGCGCTGGCAATTCGAGAAAAGGCCCTCGGCCCTGATCATCCATATGTAGCAGAATGTATGGACAATCTTGCCTCATTTTATGTGGAGAAAAACAAATACGCTGAGGCAGAGGCCTTATACAAGCGGGCACTTGAAATTTGGCTGAAAGTACATGATCCAGATCATCACGCAGTAGTCATAGACCGTAAAAAACTTGCTGACCTGTACCGCAAGACGAATAGGGAAGACGAAGCTATTGCCTTGGAAAAAAAATAGAGTGACCAAAGAAAAAACATCCCTCACCAAAAAACTTATCCTGTTCACGCTGACATATTTTCCTGTCAGCCATATTTTTTAGAGCGACAAGCGCATGAACAATATATTGAAAGAAGCCTCCACCCTTGCCATGGCTGCCCAAATCGAATTGCCAGCGCTGTTGCAGGCACTCTACCGCGATGGCTTGAGCAGCTACGGCAAAGACCGGGCAGACTGGCAAGCCAACTGGGAACACTATATGCAGGAAGCGCCGCCTGCGCTGATCAGCAGCTATGATTTTGAATGGCTGGATGCGGAGGCGATTGCGCAAACCATCAACGGCTGGCTCAAGCCTGAAAGTCAGAACGGCCGCAGCTTCTTCCCTTTTGCACAGTCTGGCGCAGGTGATGTCTTTTGCCTGACAGCGCATGAAGGCGAGTGTGTGGTGGTGTATATCTGGCATGACTCAGACCGGCATACGATAGAGGCATTTTCATTTGCTGATTTTATGTATTCCAGGCTGGTCACGGCGATGACGGATATCAGTCACCTGGTGGATGACTTATCCGGCACGGATAAAGCCCGGTCATGCCTGCTGGCCGATATCCGCAGGCTAAGCACTTACTTGCCCGCTGAGGATGCAGCACGCCTGCAAGCTTATCTTGAGCGCCCGGTGATGGAGACTGAAGTCAGCTATGGCCGCCGCACTGAACGCCTGCCCTGCCTTATCACCGATGAAGAATATAACTTGCTCATGCAAGGCAAGCGCGCCAGCGTCGATTGGCCGGTGCACATCGTGGCGCGCTGGGATGTGTAGTGACCCTGAGTCGCACCATCGCACCATCATCACAAGCTGATATGATGCGCATCTGCAAGGATAACAAACGAGGAAGACATGAACCAAGCACAGCCACCACGCAGCCTCAACGGCATCACCCTGGAAGCCATCCTGGAACAACTGGTGGCCCATTATGGCTGGGATGCCATGGGCAAGATGATAGACATCAACTGTTTCACCAGCGACCCCAGCATCAAATCCAGCCTGAAGTTCTTGCGCAAGACGCCATGGGCGCGGGCCAAGGTGGAAGAGTTGTATTTGGGGATGCCGGGGTAACATAGAGATCAGCCCGTCCTGACGATGTCTGAGCATGCCCTGTGTAGGAGCGGCTTCAGCCGCGAACAGCAAACAACAATCCGCATTGCTCTCCCACCTCACCACACTTGCGCAGGCAGATGTTCGCGGCTAAAGCCGCTCCTACAACGGCAAACATCGCTGCGGCTGCCTGCTGTGGTTTCAAATCTTCATCACATAGCCAGGGTCTTATGGTGCAAATAATTGCGGTAAACAATTTGAAACTCGTCCAGATCGTGTTTATCTTCTTGTAGAAGCAAATCGCGTACCTCGCAAGCATTGCCTTCAGTTTTATAAACCCAGAAATCGAGTATCACTTCTGGATGATCTTGCGAGACGATGGACACGCCTTTGCCGCCGCCTATGATGCCGGAATACTGATAGACCATGAATTTGCCTTTCAGAATTTTCTTGTCTATCTTCAAGGTATCAAGAACCTGGGCGGCCCTTTCATCGACGGGTGAAACATCATCACGCTTATTCGCATAGGTATTCAGAAACCGGCGCAGGTGTTTAACCTCATCGGTTTTATAGGACAGTGCGTACTTGGCCAGTTGCTCTTTATTGAGTAGCAGTTCTTTGGGTGCCTGCGCATGGCTGGCGATGGGTAGCAGGAACAGAGTGAGCAAGAGCAGTTTGCGGAATTGCATGGGTACTTTCAAAGTTTTTGACATTATAAGTGAGGCCAGGCATACGCTTCCAATTCGACGGCCTCGTAGGGTGCGTTATAACGCACCACCCACAACATCCGCACCATTCAAATGGACAAATCTTGTTGTCCCAAATGGTGCGTTATAACGCACCCTACTCACGGTGATCAAGTTGATCTTCTTCACCGCCTGCCCATTCCTTTGGGTATATACCTTGCTCTACCAAACGGTGGAAGGTTGAATACGGCCAATCGGATACTTGCTCAACCAATCCATGTTTTTGTGGATTGATATGGACATAATCCATATGCGCGAAAAAATCCTGTTCATTGCGTATCAGATGCTCCCAGAAACGTCTTTGCCAGATACCACGTTCATTGCGACTAAACCGGGACAGGCTCATTGCTTCTGTCTTTGGAATGGCTTTTGAAAAATGACTTTTGATGAGTCGCCAGCGAACAGAAAAATCAATATCACCTGGCGGCAATTCAATCACGCAATGCAAATGATCAGGCAAGACTACCCAGGCATGGATGATAAACGGATGCGTCTCGCGTACCACGCGAACAGCTTCACGCAATACATCGATATGACGAATCAACAAATCATTGCCTGCACGCTTGAGAAGATTGACGGTGAAAAAATACGTCCCTCCTGGATGCCAGGCACGTCGATAATTGGACATGGTGCAGATTCAAGAAATTGATTTTCAAAAAGTATATTGCAAACTCAATAAGTAGGGTGCGTTATAACGCACCATCGAATATGAATAAAATCATTACCTGCCATTTTCATGAAACCAGGGCCACGCCAAATTTAAATCAGTATAGCTAACAACGCAGCTCCTGATTACTCTTGCCCAATTTTACGTCTGCCGATGGTGCGTTATAACGCACCCTACTGGCTGGACTTACAGCGCGCTTGATAAATCAAAGCGGTTTGAAGTTATCTTTCAAAGTGTTCAGCAAGCCCAATCCACCAAACAAGAGGATGATGCCGCCAGTATGATGAAAAAACTGATAATACTGCATTAAAAATCCTATGCTCATCAAAGAACTGCCAGCGGCAAAGATATTTTTTCTTGTCCTGGTTTTTGGTATGGATAACAGGATGGCCCAGCAAAGTACGATCAATAAGATGGGGGCAGAAACCTCAAAATTTTGCAAGCCACGAACATTGCTGAAGTAGAAATCAGTTTGAAAAATCTGCAGCCAGATGAGAGGTGACCAAACCGATATAGTCAGCACCCAGATACACAGGACAATTTGTTTGGATTTTGAGAACTGCATTAGAGATTGCTTTCATTTTTAGGATAGAGGGTAAGTTAGCCTTGTAGGGTGCGTTATAACGCACCATCACGCTCCATCATGAAACCATGACCTGTGTCAATTTCAAATCATTCTATGTTAAAAATCAGCCCTTGATCATTCTTGTCAAATTTTACGCCTGCCGATGATGCGTTATAACGCACCCTACTGGCTTTGTGGTGAGAATTTTGGTATTGCATTAATTCGCCTTAGCCCTTATCCACATACACCTCACGCGCCATGACGACGACATCGTCGACGCTGAGTTCGCTGAAGCTGCCTATATGCAGATGTGGTATCTCGGCTCTTTGCAAGACGACGCGGCTGGCGAATTTGAGGCGGGCCAGCATCAGATGTTTTTTCTGTAGGTAGAGTGTGGCGCACAGGTCGGACAAGGCTTCTATGCTAGAGCTGTCGAGGTCGGGGGATTCTTCCAGGCTCATGACGATGACCTTGGCATCGCTGGCGGCGGCATATTGTTTGGCCAGTGCCATGCTGCGTTCAGCATTACCAAAGAACAGCGCCATCTCGGGGCGCAAGATGAGTACGCCGGGGATGATTTTGGCTTCCGGGTAATTGACCAGGCTGACAAAATCATGGCCGCCGTTAAGGCGACCGAGCACAGTGACATTGGCCTCGGCCAGTTTGCGCAAGAGCATCAGCAAGCTGAAACCAATGGCGACCAGCAAGCCGTCGAGCACGCCCAGCAAGAGTACCGCGACCACAGCTGCTATGGCGACAAACCTGTCTCTGTGCAATTTGAAATAGCTGTAAAACGCTGATGGCCGCAAGGAGTGGCTGACTGCATGGATGACGATGGCCGCCAGCACCGGCACCGGTGTCAGGGCGATGGTGGGTAGCAGGACCAGCACGATGAGCAGCAAGACAGCAGCGGCCGCCCAGCCCGCCCATTTGCTTTGCGCGCCATTGCTTTCATTGGCCGCGGTCGCTGAAAAACCCGCGCCTACCGGCAAACCCTGGAACAGGCCAGAGAGCAAGTTGGCAGCCCCCAGCGCCAGCAAATCGCGATTGGGGCTGATGCTGTCGCCGTGGCGCAGCGCAAAGTTGCGGATGGAGCTATACGATTCTGCATACAAGATCATCAGCATGGCGATACTCAGCTCACCTATGCGCAGCCACTGCCCATAGCCGAGCTCAGGCAGTGTCGGGGCTTGCAATTGCAAGTCGATATGGCCGACCACATGCACCCCATGCTGCGTCAGGCCCAGCCATTGTCCCGCTCCTATGCCCAGGCCCAGCACCAGCAGGCCCGCAGGCATATAGGGGATGCGCGCCAGGCCATACAAGAGCAGCAGGGCTACCAGGCCCACGGCCAGCGATAGCCAGTTCCAGGCTTGCACCTGGCCCAGCAATTCATAGATAAAACGCGGCATGTCGGTATGTTGGGCCTGTACGCCTGCCACATGGGCAAACTGCCTGATGATGATGACGGCAGCCAGGCCAAAGGCAAAACCGCGCAAGACTGGCCTGGCGATGAAGTCAGAAATACTGCCCAGTTTGGCCATGCCAGCGAAGAGGAAAAACACCCCCGTCATCATGACCATGCCCATTGCCACCAGGATGCGTACCGCCGCATCGCCATTCGCCATCGATGCTGACGCCGATGCCAGCACCGCGGCCGATGAGGATGTGGCCGCAACGATGGCAAAACGGCTGCTGCCCAGCAAGCCATAACATAACAAGCCAGCAAACAAGGCAAGGATGCCCGCCTGCGGTGGCAGGTTGGCGATGCTGGAGTAAGCCACGGCTTCTGGCAATAACAGGCCTGCCAGCGACAAACCCGCGATGATGTCAGACCAGGCCCAGGTTTTATTCATGTTTTTTGAAAGCGTTTGTATGAGTAGGCATTGTGAAATCGAGTATATATTAGCTAAATGATTTAGCTTTTATTACACCCAGTATACGCCGCGTGGACATGGATGAGGACAATCAATGCTACGCTGAAATGCAGCTACCCAGTAAGAACACCAGGGGCACTACTTCTTTGTTTGTTTTCTGCATCCGGTTTTAAGGCAAGCGAAGCTGGTTTGCTTATCTGGATATGCCAAGCTTTACTCCTCCGGCTCTATCCCGACAAGTTTCAAGACCAGCACGGCCAGGCCTAGCACCAGGCCAACAATAATATCGACGACATTGCCCGAGTAAGGTAGCAGGAAGATGCAGTACAGGACGCAAGCCAGGATGATGGCAATGCAAGCCCCCACAATCATCGTCCGTATGCTTGTCGCGTTGCCGCTGGGATGTTGGCTCATATCAATCTCGCCTGAGAGCACTTACATTTGCATTTTGTAGCATGTGTTGCTGTATTTTTAATATTCTCGCATTTTTTCCCAAAAGACTCCAGATCTTGCATAAATATTAAAGATCACAGCTGCTTACTAGTTGACTATGCCTCGCAACGATGTTTTGTCAGGTGCTTGCCAGCCTTAAGCTCCATCATGCGGTACCTGGAAAATATTGCCCTTCTCCGCCATGAGTGCAAACTATTTGCCAGCTCAACCTGTACTGCTTTTACTTTCGTTTTCAATTGCTGGCAATAAGCTGCCGAGCTACTTGCAGGCAAAAACCAAGAGCAAGCTCCTTGTAAAACTGGTGCGAAATGCAACATAAAGTTACAAAGCAAAATATCTGATCTTAAATTCGGCTAACTTCGCTTCTTTTCTTTTTTTAAGTCAACATATCAGTTATGCAGAAATAAGCCACATTGACTATTTTCAGTTAACTCCAGATAAAATGATGACAAATTGACGACAAAATTAAACTTGCCAATATATTCCAATTGCTGATACATTGAGTTACATTATCCAGCAATACGAAACAAATGGTGTCATAGTGAATAGTTTGAATTGGCGGGAACTGTGGACGACGGGCCGGGTGCTGGAGTCTATTGATACAAAAAAATTGCATGCATCAGGCAGTTTCGTGGCAAGCCTGCGCTGGGCCCTGCATTCACGTCTGACCGATGGCGGCAGCAATTTCAAGAGCAAATGTCTGTTCCTGGTACGCAGCAGTTTGCGTCCGCAAGTGAGCCTGCGCTGGTATCACTATCTGCATCAGACTTATTTGCGCAAAACCGTGCCTGCCGATGTCAGTTTGCTTGACGCCATCCACCGCCCCTTCTTTGACCGCCAGATCTGCAGCGCTACCCGCCTGCACTTACTGCGTAATCATTTTCATTTGTCGGCGCAGTTATTTGGCCATCATCGCGCCCAGGACATGCTGGCAGGAAAAAACTTTGAACTGGCAGCATTGCAAGGCAAAAACCAGGAAGACTACCGCATCAGTCTGTTTCGCAGTTGCGCCTTCAAGCGTGAAGGCGGGCTCAGCCTGGGCTTGTTTCAGGATGGGCGTTTATTGCAGTGCCTGAGTTTTTCTTTTGACCGCATTGCCCACAAACTCATTATCCGCGTGGGCGGCTTGCAGTCTTGCAAGCAGGATGCGCGCGATGCCATACGCAGTTGCACCAAGAGTCTGCATGGCATACAGCCACGCCTGCTGCTGATAGAAGCACTGCGCAGCCTGGCCAGGACACTGCATTGCAGCGACATAGAATGCATCGCCAAAAAGAATCACATCTACCAGGCCTGGCGCTACCGCTTCAGCAAATGCATCAAGGCTGAATACGACACTCTGTGGCAAAGCGCCGGTGCCTCCTTGCGCAGCAATGGCAACTGGCTGCTGCCGCTGGCCAGTGAAAGCATCCCCCTGTCAGAGCGCCCTTCCAACAAGCGTAGCGAATACCGTGCGCGTGACAACCTGACGCAAGCCATGCGTGAAGGAATCAGGCGGAGCCTGCTTGGGGCTTAAGGCGTAGATCTTATGGTGCGTTATAACGCACCAACAACGCGCCCTACACCCCGCCATTTCCAGTATGGTGCGCTATAACGCACCAAACAAGGTCCGGTTTTGTGGATGAACGGCTCTGCCTGACCATTGCGCGCATTCACTATCAGGACTTACGCAAAATTGTCCCAGCAAGGCTAACGCTTTTATGAAGCCACCCTTGCATGGGTGGCTCGTTGCGTTGGCAGACAGCATGTTGTCTGAAACCCCAAAACACCGTAGCGACGAAGACAGTACTTTAGTACCTCATTTGCTAAATGCAGGCGCTGCAACGCAGCTGGGGCGGTTTTGCGTAAGTCCTAACTATAAAACACCCTCTGCTATCACGGCGGCATGATGTAAATCACACAAGTGCTTAGCAAAATCCCCACACCTCTCCACATTCCCTTACAATTATCATAAGAATATCGTCTACACTTACTTACCATGCCCCCATACCGGAGAACCGCTTGATGAGCGTCCAGCAAGAGCCCCACTTTGCCCGCAGGCGCTTGCTCATGGCTGGCTTTTGGTATTTTGTGCTGGCACTGGCAGGTACCTGGCTGACGCCGGGGGATGATCCTATCGCCACACTCTGGTATGCCAATGCCGTCGCAGTGGCGGTGATGTGCGGGCATAGCCGTAACTGGCAGGGGCAGATTTTGTTATTGGCGGCAGCGGCCAGCTTTGCCGCCAATCTGCTGACAGGCGGCAGTGCGATTGTGGCTGGCATGTTCAGCTTTGCCAATGTGCTGGAGATAGCCCTGGTCAGCTATGTCATACAACAAGGGGATCTGGCACGTGATTTTGACCGCTCGGTCCCGCATTTGCTTAAGCTGATACTGCTGGGTTTTTTCCTGCCCTGCGCCTGTAGCGCCACTTTGGTGGCAACGCTGATGGCCTGGGACGGTCAGGCAGATTTCGGGTATACCTTTACCAACTGGTATGTCAGCGCGGCGCTAGGGCAAACCCTGATTTTCCCTTTATTGCAGCTGGCAATGCGGCAACCACGCTGGCGCGACCTGAGTGCTGACTGGCTGCGCTTTGGCCGCTTTGCCCTGACTATCCTGGTGCTGGTCTTGCTGGCTTTGTTATATATGCCTTTCCCCTTTGTGTATGCGCTGGTGGCGCTCATCTTCGCCGCCCACAGACTGAAGTATGAAGAATCACATTTACTGTTGGTGCTGGTCATCACTACGCTGGGCTTGATGGTTTCTTTTGGCTATATCGCCTTGCCACAAGAATTTCCCAACTGGAAAATCGTCCTGCTTTACCTGCCCATCCTGATGACGGCCATCCCTCCCATGCTTTTTTCTACCAGCTTGAATGACAGTCGCCTCAAGGAAGCAGCACGGGTACATGCCCTGCAAGAGCTGGCTCATAGCCAGTCCAACCTGCAAGCCACCATCAACCATATGCCAGCCATGATCAGTTATTGTGATGGAGGGCTCAAGCTGCGCTTTGCCAATGCAGCCTTTCTGCAATGGTTTGGGTTTAGCGCCAGCAGTATCAAGGGTGTACATGTGCGCGAGGTTGTCGGTGAAGCAGTGTTCCAGCAAAGCCTGGCCCATATCGAGGGTGCCCTGGCGGGTGTGCCACAAATGTTTGAACGCACGCTGCCATCCCAGCATGGCAAGCCCCATTATGTGCTGACCTCGTATGTGCCGCACACCATCGATGGTGTACTGCAAGGCGTGTACGCGTTTTCTACCGACATCACTGCACTGAAACAGGCGCAAATGCAAGAATTGCGCACGCAGGCCAGACTCAAGAGTATTTTTGACGCTGCCAGCGAATTCGCCATCATCTCCACCGACTTGCAAGGCTTGATACAGGTATTCAGTCCTGGCGCAGAGCGCATGCTGGGCTATGCCGAAGCCGAGATGGTGGGCCGGCAAACCCCTGCCATCATCCATCTGGAAGCAGAAATGCAAGCCCGCGCAGCCATACTGAAGGCTGAGCTGGGCTACGCTGTAGAGGGTTTTGATATTTTCGCTGTCAAAGCACGGCAAGGCCAGGTGCAGGCGCAGCAATGGACTTATATACACAAGTCTGGCAGGCAGATACCAGTCAGCCTGGTCATCAGTGCCGTGCTTGATGAGCATAACCAGATCAATGGTTACCTGGGCATCGCCACTGACATCAGCCGCCAGCAACAGCTGGAAACCTCGCTCATCGCGGCCCGCGACCAGGCTGAGATGGCCAGCCGCACCAAGTCAGAGTTCCTGGCCAATATGAGCCATGAAATCCGCACCCCCATGAATGCGGTACTGGGCATGAGCTATCTGCTGGGCAAGACCGAACTGAGCGCCACCCAGCGCCATTATCTGGAAATGATACGCTCGTCGGGCCAGTCTTTGCTGGGCATACTCAATGACATCCTGGATATCTCAAAGATAGAAGCAGGCCGCATAGAATTGTCACCCACCCGCTTTTACCTCAAGGACATACTCAGCGCCCTGGCCAATATGATGTCGGTCAATGTCGGTGAAAAGCAGCTGGAATTATCGATGGGCATAGACACAGCCGTGCCCAGGGAATTAATAGGCGATGCCTTGCGTCTGCAACAAGTGCTCATCAACATCATAGGCAATGCCATCAAATTCACTGAACAAGGTGAAGTCTCGTTGCTGGTGCAACTGGCAGGCCAGGATGCCGACAATTTGCAGGTGCAATTCATTATCCGCGACACAGGCATAGGCATGTCGGCCGAGCAGATCAGCCGCCTTTTCAGTGCCTTTGAGCAAGCCGATGCTTCGACCTCACGCCGCTTTGGGGGCACGGGCCTGGGCCTGGCAATTTCCAAACGCCTGATCGACCTGATGGAGGGTGACATCCGCGTGCAAAGCCAGGAAGGCATGGGCACCGAATTCATCGTCAGCATCCCCATGCAAGCCGCCCCTGTGCAGACAGATGAGGATAAACCCGCCATCTTGCCGCCAGGCAGCAACCAGGCCAGAAAAATCCTGGTAGTCGATGACAATGCCACCAGCCGCCGCTATATCGCCAAGACCATAGAAGCCTGGGGCTGGCAGGCTGACACCGCCAGTTCTGGCCCGCAAGCCTTGCAAAAAGTACGCGATCAACTGGCACAATTTCCCAACAGTGCTGACGATTATTGTGCCATTCTGATAGACTGGCATATGCCCGGCCAGGATGGCCTGGCTACCCTGGCCGCCATCAGATCCTTGCTGGCCAGCCAGCATATCCCCCTGATCCTGATGAGCAGTGCCTATGACCGCAGCGCCCTGAATATGGATGGCAAACCAGACGCCCCCGACGCCGTCTTGCTGAAACCCGTGACTGGCTCCAGCCTGTATGACGTGCTGCAAGAAACCAGCCTGCATCAGCAGTCAGGCAGCCCCCTGCCCGCCGGGCACCATGCCAGTATGCCACCTGCCATAGGCCAGGGTAGCTTTGCAGGCAGACATATCTTGCTGGTTGAAGACAATTATTTCAACCAGATCGTCGCCACCAAGATCCTCGAACAAACCGGTGCCGTCGTCAAACTGGCCAATAACGGTAGCGAAGCGGTGGAAATTTTAAAAGTCGCTGCCGGGCAATTTGACCTGGTACTCATGGATGTGCAAATGCCCATCATGGATGGCTGGACTGCCACTGAAATCCTGCGCAAGGAACTGGCCCTGCCTATCCCCATCCTCGCCATGACCGCCGGTGTCATGACCTCTGAGCGTGAGCGCTGCCTCGAAGCAGGCATGAACGACGTCATTTCCAAACCCATAGACATAGACCAGATGCTGATCGCCATGGCACGCCACATGTCACCCGCCACGCCAGCGGCAGAACCAGCAACCGGCGGCACAGCAACACTGACAGCAGCAAACCCTGTCAATGATACTGATACGCTCACTGTGCCTGCTCCCGCTGCACTGATCAGCAGCAGCCCGCCCCCAGGCAATGGGGTATTCGACCCGGCCAAACTACTGGCCCTGGCCAAAGGCAACCCTGCCCTCATCAAAACCCTCTCAGGCGTGATACAAAACATGATGAATCACGCCCATGATGATTTTGAGCAAGCCGCCAGCCACTGCCAGCAAGGCGAAGCACAACAGGCTGCCCGCAGCCTGCACACCTTGCGCGGCAGCATAGGCACCCTGGGTGCCAAAGACTTTGCCCAGGCCGCACAAGTGCTGGAAACCGCCATCGTCCAGCAAGACCTAGTGCGCATCCCTGCCCTGCTCGATGCGGCCAGGCAACAACTCAAGCTGACCATCACCAGTGTACAAACCTGGCTACAAGCACAAAACGCCAGCCAGGCCGCGCCTGGCGACAATACCACCAGCCAGGTCGACACAGCCAAACTGCAAGAGCTCAAGGCCTTGTTGCAAAGCCAGAACATGAAAGCCAGCGCCCTGTATCAAGAGATCCAGCCCAGCTTGCAACAGCAGTGGCCAGCGCCACGCCAGGAAGCCATGCAACAAGCCATGTTGACGCTGGATTTTGCGAGAGCGCTAGAAGTGCTGGACGCCCATTAATAATGAGCCAATAATTTGACCGCATCAGGCATGACAAATGCTATCCTAGACAGTAATCCGGCTGCATAGACTGACACTGACATGTCCACACTCAAATATTTGGCATCTTTAACAAATAACCAAGAATTTTTGTCACGTCGGCCGCGCATACTCATTGTCGATGACCAGGTCATCAATATCCAGACCCTGTACCAGATTTTTGCAGACGATCATGAAGTCTTCATGGCCACCAGCGGCCAAAAAGCCCTGGAATTTTGCCGGCAAACCCCACCCGACCTGCTCTTGCTCGATGTCATGATGCCGGACATGGATGGCCTGGAAGTCTGTAAACGCCTGAAACAAGAAGAACTGACCGCCGACATCCCCGTTCTGTTTGTCACTGCCCAAAACGACGCAGAAGAAGAATCACGCGCCCTCATGGCCGGTGGCATGGACTTCATCAGCAAACCCGTCAACCCGGACGTGGTACGCGCCCGCGTCAAAACCCAGATCACCCTGAAACTGCAACATGACCTGCTAAAACAACTGGTGTTTACCGACCCCCTGACAGGTCTCGCCAACCGCCGCAGCTTTGACAACTCCTATGACAAGGAATGGCGGCATTGCCAGCGCTATGGTAAATCCGTGGCCGTACTGATGATCGATATCGATTGCTTCAAGCAATACAATGACCACTATGGCCACCAGCAAGGCGATGTCTGCCTGGCTGCCGTCGCCGCCTGCCTGGACGCCAATTTCCGTCGCCCCCACGATGTTGTCGCCCGCTACGGCGGTGAAGAATTCATCTGCATCATGTCCGAATGCGAACTCAGCGCCGCCGTCAGCAAGGCAGAATCCCTGCTGGAGGCCATTGTTGAACAAGCCATTCCCCACAGCACATCCAGGGTGCGCGACATTGTCACCCTCAGCATAGGCGTCGCCGCCACCGTCCCCGGCAACCAGCATGACAAAGCCACCCTCGTCGTCGCCGCCGACGAGAAATTGTATGTCGCCAAACAGGCCGGGCGTAACCAGGTAGCTGCCTGAACATCTTGCAGGCTAGCTTGCTAGGCAAGGGGGACCCAACTTACAAGGAATGTAGGGTGCGTTACAACGCACCGGGTGTGATGGTGGTGGTGCGTTATAACGCATTACCCTGCACATTAATTTTTCTCTGTGGTGAATAGTAGCAGGCATAAAAAATCGACGCCCTATCCACATGAATAGAGCGTCGATTTTTTCAATTGCAAGCCTCATGACAAGGCTGCAGGCTTAGCGGCTTATTTCGATGCTGCTGGCGTAGAAGCTGCGGGTACAGCTGCCTTGGCATCGTCCGCTTTCATGTCCTTCTTGGCATGCTTGCCATGCTTTGCTTTTTTGACCGGTGTGCTCTCCGTTGTTGCACTTGCTGCTTTCACCGCTGGTGCTGGTGTGCTGGCCGCTGCAGAGGCTGAGGTCACAGCCACCGGTGCTGTGGCAGTTGCTGCCTTGTTCGGTGCCGCAGGGCTTTCTGCAAATGCGCTACCCATAACAAGGAGGGAAGCGATGAGAGCGGTGATCAGTTTGTTCATTTTAATATTCCTTGATATAAATAGTAGAGAGCAGTTTTTGGTTTTTCCGGCAGCCCATGCTGCCGGTGCTCTTACTTATAGTTTGATAGCGTGACGACTTATTTCGATGCTGCTGTTGCAGAAGCGGATGCTGGTTTCACTTCCTCTTTCTTGGCTTCTTTTTTAGCGTGCTTCTCATGCTTCTCATGCTTGACTGCTTTGTCAGCGGCTGGCTTGGCTTCTGCTGCTGGTGTCGCTGGAGTAGATGCTGTAGCCGAGGCAGAAGCCGCTACTACTTTAGCTGCCGGGGCAGATTTTGCGACACTGGCGGCTACCGCTGCTGAAGCAGGTTTAGCTGTAGTAGTTGCAGAAGCACTGGCTGGCGTCTGTGCAAATGCGCTACCCATAACAACTGTGGAAGCGATGATGGCGGCGATCAGTTTGTTCATGATATTTTTCCTATTCGTTTGTTTGGGTTGCTTGCTAAGTTTTGTATTTCGTTTTGCGTTTCGTAGTGTTGCTACGTAAGCCAAAAACGCCGCCCGCAGACATTGCGTTGACGCAAAAAACCACAGAATATGGGGCTTAGTGTTGTTGTTCTAAACGGCATGTCACTTGTCAACCGATTGTGGTGCTGGCACGTTACGCGCGTAGGGATAGAGAGTACCAAGACCTTTCACAACAGAGGCACAGAGGAAGGAAGGGCTGCATGCAGCCTTCGTTTCGCAGGCGAGGAGAATACTCCTCGAGACCCCTGCTACACCACAGAGCAATTCAGGAGTTAAAGAGAAAATAAAAAACGACGCCTTTGCATACATGGCGTCGTTTGTTTTTTGTAGAGGCTTACATACTGCTGCGCCGTGCGCACCAGCTTGTCATCCTGTGCGGATAATTATTTCCAGCGCAGGGCTATGAATTCTGGTCCAGCTAGCACCCGTCCTCTTTGACACAAAGAAGCAATCAACTCTCCATATCAATTTCTTGCACTGCGCCTGCGCTATCGAAGCGGACACTGATCACATAATCAGTCCCATCGTCAGGCAAGGTAAAGTCGAAGACATCCATGCCTTCATCTTCATTTTCTTCATCTTCCTCATCCCCCCAGTGCGAACGCAGCACCAAGATGTCAAGCACGCGGGCTGGCTCAGGTTTTGTCGTACCCAGGTGTTGTTGCCAATACTCGCCTTCCATTTCATCCAGGTGGTGATAAACGAACAAGCCGGCACCTGATTCATCACTCCCCTTTTCAAACGCCAGCCTGATCGCTTCCCTAGCCACTTTCTCGCGTCGTTTTACTTCATCTGCAAATGTCGTCATATTCACTCCGGGTTTGTTGATTGTTTTCCTTGGGCTATTCCGGCTATTGCATAGAGCATGGAAAAACCACTCATCTGCAAAGCAGGCAGCAACAGCGACAGACATTCTAACCAAAACCAGTCAGCAAATCATCTCGAAAAACTGCTACAAGACAAGATAATGCGAGGAATTTAAATGGTGACTACACATCCAGCGCATGATCTTATGAAGGCTTCGTACAATGTTGCCAATTGCCAGTATTAAGCCACCGGATTAAGCCAGGCAGAGTGAAATCAATCAACTTGGGGAAAATTTTTGCGCGGCAATCAAGATATGAAAATAGAATCGGAAAGACAAATATCACGAATATAAAAACTTCATTTTCGTCAAAACATCTTGATCATATTGATGAAGTTGAAGTGCTATTAATGACGCCAAGCACACAATTGCTTAGTGCCAGAAAGCGCTATGATGCATTTCTTCGTTCATTAAGGTTTCATTAGACCCGCAGAATACGTTACACCCAATTTTTCATTGCGATAGCAAGGAAAAAATGGTACGTATGGAGCGGGCTACTTGCAGCCCCAAATAGTCACCGCTCGCAGAGTGGCTGCGACCATCTCTTCACTTTGTCGCCGCAATTTTTTTCTTCATATAGGCAAATAATTCCTCATTCAATTCGTTGATTTTTTTGAATATAGGCAGGTATTTTTGCGCGACTGTACACAAGCGGCGAGAGTCGCCATTCACATCCTTCGTGGACAATTCTTCTTGCACAGCAGTCACCGCAAGTTGCTGTTGCTTTAGCTTCTGGGTAAATTGTACATATTGTTCATTCTCTTGCATCTGCTTCAAGAAATCACCTTTTTGCACTTTCGTCCACCCCAGCTTGTCCGTTTTCACTTCGAATGAACGCATTATTTCGTCAAACGTGTCGCTTTGACGTTGCTGGTTCGTGGAGATGTAGGTTTTCATCTTTTCAGACGTACGGCGCACCGCCTCTTCGTTCTCACACTGCGCATAAGCAGAACTCGTCACCAGGGAAATTGCACCTGCGAGTAAACAAAGCTTGTATATGTTCATGATGATATTTAAGGTTGATGTCATGTCTGTGGCAGTGATATTGATAGCATGCACATAGCTACATCGAGCAAGTTGTATCGCCGCATGTGCAGCCTCAATTTTTTAGCAAATAATGACTAAAGCGGGCAGACTGAAAAAATGCACGCTTTCCTGTGATGTGTACTTCATCACCGACATTCAGTAAGGTTTCTTGTGGCACCACGTCACCAGAAATATTCAGTTCGCCATACTGCATTGCCACATCCAGTCTACCGACCTGGACTTTGTCGCCCAGTTCAAAACCAGAGGTGCAGCAGTTTTTTTGTACTGCCTGGCAGCTTGAAACAAGTTTGAGTTGCTTGACTGCCACATCCTGCAGTTCAAATCGTGCATCACAAGTTGCAATGCCCAGGCTCAATGTACTTGCTGATACTGGCAGGCGGCCAGTCAGGTCTACACTACCAACGCCAGAAATTTCTATCTGGCTGATGGATGCAGGCAAGCGGATTTCAATTTTCTCCGACGAATACGACACAGGCAAATTCCCTCTGCCTACCGTGATAACAAAGGCTGCATCTTCGACTTTCCCTGCGATGGGAATACGCACATGTTCATTGTGGATAGTGGCCTGCGATGCATCCGGATCAAGAATCAGGCTGATGCCGTCAAAGTTAAGATCGGCATCCTGTTTGCGTATCACGACACGGCCACTGCTGCCTACATCAAATTTTTGCTCTATGATTTGCTTGTCTTTGGCCTGTGCCAACTGGGCTTTCTTCAGGTCTGCCAAAAGGGAATTGCCGACAACATACCAGATAATGGCAAGCACAAACAACCAAAGACCAAGCTTGGACAGGGGGCGCGGTATCATGCAAGCTCCCGCTCTTTGATATGAAAGAATAAAGCTGCCCACAACAACACAGGCAAGCCCAACCAAAGAGTGACTGACAGCGCATATTCCAGCGTATTGTGCTGGACTATATCATCATAGTCCAAGGCAAAAATCCCCAGTTTCGGGGCAACACCAGCCAAGGTAAAAAAAACAAATAAGAGGAAGCTCACCAGCAAGGTGCTCAACACGGGCGAGCGTTTAAAAAATGCCGTTCCTCCTGCCATGAGCGCCTGTGCAGTGTTTAATAAAATAAAGAACAATTGCTGCGATGTCAAAAATATCCGGGCTCCCCGACCACCATCGACCACTGATGTTGTCGTCAAGAATGGTATATAAAAGCGGTAATCACTTTCAAGAAAATTCAATTTAATACCCTGAGCAGCCATACTCCTGGCCAATTGAACGGCAGGATAATTGAGCAGGATATACAGCAAAGTATACGCCAGAGGATAAAAAATACTGATGAACAGAAAAGCCATTAACCATTTTTCAAATACGGACGCTGGCCGCATCAGGGCAATCAGGCTGGCTCCGGGATTGAGCAGATACTTGAAATAGCGGCCGGCAAAGATCAATGCTGATAAAAACAAACCTGTCATATACCATGCCACTTGCGATTCAAATTTAAACTGAAGAAATGAATTACCTGACGAGCCAGAGAGGAAGATCGCCATGAAGATCAGGTCCAGCATCGCCAGGGCTGCGGCAAACCAGGCATATTCGCGCCAGCTCTCAGCCCAGTGGGCGCGCAGCAAGCGAGCAAAACGTTGAAAATCAAAAATAGGATCTGTCATTTTTTTGTCCCTGCTGTGTTGTGCCTGTCTGCCACGGCATCGAGCACCCCTTGTTTATTCATGCTCAAGGCCTTGTATAGCAACTCAAGATTGACCGCACCTGGCGTAGCACCTTCATTGCGCTTGACATAGGCCCATTGCTGGCCCAATGCCTCTTGATAAATGCAGCCTGCCGTATCCGCCTGATTGTCTGCCACCCCCAGTTGCAGCGTGTGCTGCAGGGTTTCCATACTGGCTGACAGGGCCAGCTTGCCGCCGTCAACAAACAGCACATGGCTCATCAGACTTTCCAGGTCATGTGCCTGGTGCGTGCTGATGATAACCATGCGGTCGGCATGCTCTTTGCCACCCAGGATGGTCTTGAATTGCGCCCGCCCGATAATGTCCAGGCCATTGGTAGGTTCATCCATGAGCAGCAAGGGTGTATGGGTAGCCAGCGCAAAGGCGATCACCGCTTTTTTCTTTTGCCCCAGGCTCATGGCCGCAAAGCTCTTGTCGCGCGGTATCTCAAAAATCTCGACATAGCGCAAAAAGTCCGGGCCAGAAAAGCGCGGATAGAAAGGCGCATGGGTTTTATACAGCGTTGCCAGGCTGATATTGGGCAAGTGAAATTCTTCAGGAACTATATAGACCTGTTCCAAAAACGTCGGCAAGCGCGCGGCAGGCTTGAAACCCAGCACCTCGACCTGGCCACCATGCGGGAACAGCAAACCCGAGAGTATCTTCAAGAGCGTGGACTTGCCACTGCCGTTGCGGCCAAACAGACCATACACGCCAGGCTGGCTCAGGTTCAACGCAAAATCGCCATAGACGTTTTTTCGCCCGTAATCAAATTGCAGTTGTGAGACTTTGATCATTGATTTCCTGTAGTCGTCAAATATAGCCAGCGCGCTGTTTTAAGGGAAAATACGGGGAGAACGCGGGGAGAACATGGAAAGGGCATCGCGAGGAAAATAGATTCTTTTATTTCTTGCGTCGTCACTCGCGCGCCCATCCGGCAATAAGGCAGCAAACACGGGAGTGTATTCTCAATCGTGATTTTTTAACAGGAAGATTTTGCAAGCATTTGTACTAGAACCTGGCTTGCCTTGCGATGGAAAGGAGAGCGGTCTATTGAAGCCATGTGAAGTCATGCAAACATTCGCCACCCTCATCCAGAAGGCGGTACTAATTACCCTTTATTACGCAAGCTACAAAGTAGTGCAATGTGCTGCTTGTGCCATGCGCACCGATCTTATACGGCGATATAAATTCAACATTCCCCCGCATTCATTTCCTTGAAAAAAACCAGAAAATTTGCCAGAAAGGACTGTCCAATGTAACATGGATCGCGCACTACACGCCTCTGTCGACACCTGTTTTCTGGCGGTAAATAGTGTCCCACATCACACACCTGACTACACCCGAAAAATGAAACGGCTCCCCTTCACCCTCATCCTGGCTATTGCGCTCACAGTAACAAACGCCAGCGCGCAAACACTGGAACAAGCAAAAGCAGCCTTTAAAAAAGGGGATTACGCGACCGCACTGTCCGCCTATAAACAACTGGCAAAACAAGGGGATGCAACTGCGCATTTTGCGCTGGGCATGATGCATATACTAGGTGCTGGCACACCTGAGAGTGGTGAACAGGCGGTCTATTGGCTACAAAAGGCAGCAGAGCTAGGCAATGCTGATGCAGCCCTGATACTGGCAGGACTGTACTATCAGGGAACTGGTATCAACAAGAATGATCAACTGGCGGTGCAGTGGTTTCGACATGCAGCCAATGCTGGCAATGCAGAAGCGCAGCGCTATCTCGACATCATGGCCCCAGCGGGTAATAGTAGCAACACAAGTAGCCAGCCCGCCAATCGCGCGCAAGACAAAACAGGTGTACAGCCAGAATATAGTGTTCGTGACCTGGGCACGCTGGGCGGCAAGAATTGCTTTGCCAGTGGCATGAATAACAAGGGGCAAGTAGTAGGTGTGTCCGACAACAAGAAAGACCACAATCGCGCCTTTATTACCGGGCCGGACGGTGTCGGCATCACTGATCTGGGTACACTGGGCGGAGATACCAGCCGGGCACATGCTATCAACGCCAGCGGGCAAGTGGTAGGCAGTTCAGAGAAAATTGATAACAGTTCTTCACGGGCGTTTATTACCGGCCCTGATGGCCAGGGCATGCGTCAACTGGAAAATGAACCAGGGGCAGATAGTGAAGCCAAGGGCATCAACGCCAAAGGGCAAGTTTTCTTCGACATGAACTTTGGCGCATCACCCAGCAAATCCTATCTCACCGGCCCCGATGGCAAGGGCAGGCGCGAGCTACCGCAGTTTTTCCATGCAAAAAGTATCAATGACGGCGGCGTGGTCGCAGGAACTATCTTTGTCGATGCTCGCATCCCGGATGCGAATGTTCTTTATGACAATGCCGCATCCCTGGCATTCGACACAATGGCGATAAAAAATATCAGTGTCCTGGCTGGGAAAAGAACCCAAAGCAATGCCTATGGAATCAATGCCAAGGGGCAGATTGTTGGGCAAACAGATAATAAAGAATCTTATAAGCACGCTTTTATCACCTCCCCAGACGGAATGAGTTTGATAGATTTGGGTGCACTCAGTAAAGATGCCAATAGTCAGGCAAACAGCATCAACAATCACGGCCAGGTTGTCGGCTGGAGCGCGGCTGAAGGTGTGGAATTGTATGCCTTTGTTACCGACGCCAATGGTAAGAACATGCGAGACCTCAATACTCTGGTCAGTAAGCCGACCACTCTTTCCCTCACCAATGCCATCGCCATCAATGACAGGGGACAGATCATCACCTCAGGGTCGAATTACTTTTGCTACCTGCTTTCTCCTTTGAACAAGCAGGAAAAAACTTCACAAAAATAATTGCTGGCTGGTCTACTGTCGATTGCAGAAGATAGTGCGATTGGTGCGAATGAGTTGATATAAGCCGCCCAGAAAAATACCGCAATGTGTAGTGCACGCCGCCCGCACTACGCCCTCTACTACGCCCTCTACTGCGCAACGATACGGCAATAACAGCGATATGCCTATGCGACGAACGCCACGGGCGCGCCAGCCCGGTGGATTTCAGTCTGCGCTGGAATGACGATTTTAAGGTCAGGGGCAGATTAGCACCGTAGAGTTTGATGGTCCACACTCATCGCAATGTCATCCCAGCGCAGGCTGGGATCCATCTGAGCAAGATCCAATTGCATGAAATGGCAAATGGTTTTGTAGAATGAATCTCTACCACTTCGATCCACCAATCAGTCGGTCTGAAAACAAGCAAGCTTTTCACAGAGATAGTCATCTGTGCTTTGGGATTTGAATGCCATCGTCTGCCACTCATGTCATTCTGGTCTGGCTTTTACTCAATATCATAAATAGGACTTACGCAAAACCGCCACAGCAGCAGTGAAGGCCATGGTGCGTTACAACGCACCCTACAAAAGTCGCGCAAACGCATATCCTTGACGCCGCTGTAACCTCAAGATAATATCGCGCAAATTTTATCCTGATAAAGGGTAGACAAAAATCCAGTATCCTACTCACATCAAGGCCAGCCTGTGACATCCCTACCATCATACGCAAGACCCATTGCTTGGGCATGTTGCCTGATCAGCTCATTGCTGGTGAGCATAATCAACGCACTGGTCTGGCGTGGTACCGGCCTGAATCTTTTTTCATTTTCTTATCTGGTGTTCCTGCCTGTCGGTGCGGTCCTCATGGGGTTTTGTGCCATGAGCGGGTTTTACCTTGCGGCAAACTATTTCAAGTTTCCAGCCCGCCGCATTGACTTTGCCTTTTTGCTGCTGGTCGCGGTGGCATTCGTCTTGCAGATTTTCTTGGGTATTTACCTGTCTTTCTACTTCATGGGCAAGGTCGCACATCCGTCACCAGATTCATTCATGGAATTCATTTCACTCTATGTGACCAGGGTCAAGCATACCATGCGCTTCAATGGTCATACCGAGGATGCCGTCGCCGCCGGTGAAGCGGGATGGTATCTGTTGATGGTGCAGCTCATGGCGCTGTGTGCCGTTGCACGTACCATTTATGGCGCGACTGACAGACGCGGCAACGCGCAATGGGAATCGAAGTTTTAGGCCAGGGCGGAGGTGCGCAATCCGGTACTGGGTAAATGGATATCTTTACCACTGGCAGAACCAACTTCCACAAAACGCAGGGGATAGGCTTCTTTGCCAGCCTATCCCCCATCAAAACCAGGGCAATTATTGTGACAGGCTGACGCTGCCTTAATTGGCAGGCTACTTGCGGGTGAAGCGCATAATGGCTTTATTGATTCTGGCTTCGCCATTAATGAGCGTTGGTTTAAATCTGCATTGGGCGAGTATGGTCCTCAGCTCAGATGTCAGGGTGTAATTCTTTTTGTAAAGATCGCTGGAGAAGTTGTATGGTTTTCCTGCCGCATCGATCTTGCAACTGAAGTCAGTGTCCTGAGACTGGGTATCAGTAATCATCATTTCAAATTTATCTGACTTGCAGCTATCGAAGATTAATTCCGGTTTTGGGTAAGGTTTGCCACTTGGGTTGGCTTGCCAATCCTGAGAGAAACGCACCCATGTCTGGATAGGACGCTCTTCATAGCTTGCAGAGATGCTTTTTCTGCTTCAGAAAACTGCTCCTGTAATACCAGCAGTTCGGCATGTTTATGCAAAAACTCTGCATAAGAGGGGCCAGTCAGTTGTTGGTATTTTTCTTTGAATGCCAAAATCTGCGCATCAACTGTTTGTGCCTGATCGAGCTGTTTGGACTTGATATGTAAATCCAATTGCTGGGTAAGTGCTCTTAACAACAAGACAGGGGAAGTGTCTTCCACACTTTTAGCTACCGTTTGACCAACTCACGTCCATGCCATCTGGACTGTGAGCAAATTTACTTGCCGTCGAGATTAGCTCATTGACGATCTCTGCCTTGCCTGCATGGTCAGCATTACACAAAAGTAAAGACAGTAAAGGTACAAAAAATAGTTCCTTGATCATAGGATACGGTTGATTCAGTAGCAAAAAAGCAAAGCGGGAGAAAGGCGGTAATATATCTCAAAACTACAGGCAAGAATTCAAAACTGCATACCCAGTCAGCGTCTCTACTAAAAAAATGTCAGTATCGGCGATCGCATTTGCACTCTAGTCTGCTGCTTTTTTGTGGGGAACACCACACCTCTTACCTGGCACAGCGGCAAGGTGGCTCGCGACACTGGTCAAGTATAGATTGCGTGCGTCTGTCTGCTTTGCAAAGTTCAGAGCACTATCCTGTTTTATTCCTGTCATATAGCCCCCCTATACTCTGTATATTTTATTCGCAGAGAACCCCATGTCGACTACACCAGCCACGCAAGCTTATAAGCTGCTAGCCAATCTTACTTTTGCCATCTCTACCCTCTTGGTGCAGCAGAGCGTGCTTGCTGCCAAACCTGATCCTGTGCTGGTTTCGTTTGCGACCGTGGGTGATTCGCGTGCCGAGCCGGGGTCGCATTTGAACAGACAAGACCAGATCTGGCTGCAAAATACCAAGGCCGTGACACGCATCTTGCGCGAGATCCAGACCCATCGCCCAACTGCGCTGTTCTTTAACGGTGACATGGTGATGGGTTACACGACGGACAAAGCCACCTTCAACCGTCAATATGCATTCTGGCGCGGCATGGTGGCCAACCTGATGGAAACCGGCACTTATGTGGTGCCCGTGCCCGGCAACCATGAAATGCAGGAGCGCAGCAAAGACAGCACAGGCAAAACCCAAAAAGCGGCCAGCCTGGCCAATGAAAACATCTGGCGTGAGAACATGGGAGATTTGATTGTTGACACTGAGCGCTGGAAAAGCATCGTCGGCAAAGAGCTTGCGGCTTTCCAGGTGGACAATGCCCCCGCCGTAGGTGGCCCTGACAATATCCAGACCAGCCAGTCACAGTTGAGTTTTTCTTTCGACTTTGCCGACAGCCATTTCGCCGTCATCAACACCGACCCGGTTGGCAATGATGGCCATGCGCCTGCTCACTGGCTGGCAGAAGATTTCAAGCAGGCCAAAGGCCGTGGTGCCAAGCACTACTTTGTGTTTGGTCATAAACCGGCTTACACCTATTTCTACAAAACCGATGTGAATCTGGATGGGCTGGATATTTACCCTGACAACCTGAAAGATTTCTGGGATGTGATCGAAACCTATCAGGCCAGCTATTTCTGCGGGCACCAGCATATTTACAATGCCTGGCAACCTACCCTGGCCACGGGTGGCAAGGCATGGCAAGTGACGGTAGGTTCGGGTGGTTCACCATTCTCGGCCAAGGCAAGCGACAGCACCAAGCCGCAAGACCGCATGTATGCCTGGGCTATCGTCAAAGTCCATGCCAGTGGCAAAGTGCATCTGGATGTGTATGGCTTTGATGAGTACTATGGCAAAACACAAAAACTGAAATCCGTCGATTTCTGAGCCTGCATGTCGTGCAACCACTTGCTCGACTCGACAGAAGTATAGCTACTGGAGCTGGTGGGCAAACCTGCCCTTCTGGTTCTTTCTGCATCGGTATAGGTGCGTTGCAAGAAGCCAAAAACGTCTCGCCTGTCGTCTGGCCAAATACCGCAGGCAGGTTGGCGTGACTGTAGATGGCATTTCTGCCTATAGACATATTCCAGGTACGATTAGCGCAGCGTAATCGTACAGATCGCAGACATGACATATCGCCAACCATGGGCAAGAAGATGAAAAATCCCCAGGATGTTAACGCGTTTTTGCGAGGCAGCAGTCATTACCGTCGCCTGCATGCGTACGATTACGCTTGCGCTAATCGTACCTACGCAAGTTGCGGAAAATGCCGTGTCTTGATAGCGGCCACCCTGGTAGGGTGCGTTACAACGCACCGTCATTGAATGACGATCATGTCATCCAGCATGCATTCGGTAACATCCCGTAGGTACGATTAGCGCAGCGTCATCGTACAAATCGCAGACATGACATATCGCCAGCCATGGGCAAGGAGATGAAAAATCCGCAGGATGTTAACGCGTTTTTGCGAGGCAGCAGTCATTACCGTCGCCTGCATGCGTACGATTACGCTTGCGCTAATCGTACCTACGCAAGTTGCGGAAAATGCCGTGTCTTGATAGCGGCCACCCAGGTAGGGTGCGTTACAACGCACCGTCATTGAATGACGATCATGTCATCCAGCATGCATTCGGTAACATCCCGTAGGTACGATTAGATTCTATGGTTCCCGTCAAGTTTTTATCGAGATGAGATCAGAATTAAAATCAACGCCGTTCTTGATCAAGCTAAAAGCAACTCGCAATATTTTACGTGCGATGATCATGATAGCGGCCGTTGAGGGCCAGCCAAGTCGCCGGTAATGTTGATACAAGGGTGCCCACACCTTTGATTTGGCTGCTGCCATACCAGCG